>CALDOK010000074.1 GCA_937912125.1 uncultured Pseudomonadota bacterium | reverse complement strand
TCGAGCCCTTCGCCACCATGGACACGGTCTGGGTGGACCTGGACGGCACCGGCATCGCCACCAGCCCCCTGGGCGTGGTGCCCCTGCCTCGGCTGATCTTCGACGGCACCGGCATCGCCACCAGCCCACTGGGCCTCACCCAGATCACCATCATCCCCATCGGCGGCGTGGGCATCGCCACCAGCCCACTGGGCTTCACCCCGCCCACGCTGCTCGATCCGCTGGCTCCGCCGGCCTTCGACGAGCCCACCATCGACTTCCAGGCCCAGCCCATCCTGCTGGGCGGCACCGGCATCGCCACCAGCCCCCTGGGCGTGCTCCCGCCCATCGTCGGCGGCGTGCTGCTCGATGGCGGCTGGATGGTGGCCGAGGGCTACGGCCTGGGCACCGCCATGGCCGGCACCGGCCTGGGCGAGTTCATGGGCACGGGCACGGGCGTGGTCGCCAGCGGCGTGGGGAGCGAGCCCCTGTAGGGCCCTACTCCAAGGCTTCCTCGGCAGGCAGGCTCTCCCACGCGCGCACGCGCCGGGGGAGCCTGAAGCTGATCACGGCGCCGCCACGCCGGTGGGTGCGGGCGTGGATGCTGCCGCCGTGCTCGCGGACGATGCGCTGGCAGATGTACAGGCCCAGCCCGTGGCCCGCCGCAGCCCCGGGCGCCTGCTTGCCGCGACCGAAGATGGCCTCCTCCATACCCTTGGGGATGCCGGGGCCTTGGTCCCGCACCACACACGCCACCTGCTGGCCTTCCAAGGCCAGGCTCAGGCCGACCCGGGTGTCGCGGGGGGCGTACTTCAAGGCGTTGGACACCAGGTTGGTGACCAAGCGGGAGAGATCCTGTGGATCACCCTCGACCCACAGGTTGGGGGTGATGGCCAGCTCGAGGCGCACGGCTCGCTGAGCGGCCACGTGCCGCAGCAAGCCCACCGTGCGCTCCACCAGGCTGGAGAGGTCCACCGGGCGCTCGTCCCGGCGCACGTCCTCGAGGATGCCGCCGGCCATGGCGCGGATCCGCTGGGCGGCCTCGAGCACCCGGAGCAGGGCCTCCCGTTCGGGATCACCCTCTTCCTTGCCCGCCAACAGTCCGCTGACCACCACGTGGATGGCCGAGGCCGGGCTGCGCAGGTCGTGGGCCACTTCAGCGGCCTTTTCGTGGCGCTCGGCCACCTCGCGCATGTGCTCCGCGTTGACCGCCGCCACAGCACCGTAGGCAGCCAGGGCCCGCAGCAACCGCGCGGCGCTCTCGAGCTCCTGTCGAGAGACCACCCGGCTGTCCACGTAGATGGCACCCAGGCGCCGCTCGCCATCGATCAGGGGAACACACATGGCGGAGCGCAGGTCCATGTCCACGATGCTGGTGGCCTCACGCAGCTCCCCGCGCTCGCCCAGGTCAGCGGCCAACACCTCGCGGCCGTCATCGATGGCCCGGCGCACGATGGAGCTGGAGGGCACCGCGAGCTTCACACCCTCGGCCATGGCCGCAGCGACCTGCACCGGCTCTCCCTCGTCGCTGCGGATGAGCACGAAGGCCCGCTCGGCGTCGAGCAGATCGAGGGCAGCGCGGGCGATGGAGTCGAACAGGCGCTGGAGGTCGCGCTCCTGGGCCACAGCCACGGCCAGCTCGAGCAGGCGCTCGAGGCGATCGGCTCGCAGGCTGGAGCCCTGGATGCTCCGCACCCGCTCGACCAGCACGTCGGCCCGCCGCCGCAGCTCGAGATGCCCAACCTCATCGGCGAAGACCAGGGCGCGGGTGGACTCGGCCAGGGCTTCCTCGCCGCGACCCACCAGCAGATAGGCCTCGGCGATCCACAGGCGGGCCTCGGCCAGCGCACCACCCGCCCCGGCCTCGCGCAGGGGCTCGGTGGACTGCTCGACCGCCTGCTGCAGCTCGACCATGCGGCCGGCCCGCGCGTGGCAGAAGGCCAACAGCGCGGCCGCCCGAGCAGCCTCGACACCACAGCCCGCCTCCGTTGCCAGGGCCATGGCCCGCTCGGCCAGGGCGGTCGCCCGCGGGTCCCGGCGCAGCACGGCCAGCTCGGCCTGCCGACGGGCCAGCTCGGCCTGTTCGTCCCCGAAGCTGTGCTCGTTTGCCAGACTCTCGGCCCGACGGTACCAGCGCTGAGCTTCCCGCCAGGAGCCCTGGGCCAGGTAGACATCCCCCAGGTTGCCGGCGGTCATGGATTCGTAGCGCGGCTCGTCCAGCTCCCGGGCCCTACCGACAGCCCACAAGCCCGCCTCGATGGCCCGCTCCCAACGGGCGGCCTCACGGTAGGCCACGCAGAGGTTGCACTGCACGCGCACCTGCTCCAGAGGCACGTCCAGGCGTTCGAAGAGGATCAGCGCCTGCTCCCAGGTGGCCAGGGCACCAGGCCTGTCCCCCAGCATGTGCCGCGCACCGCCGCTGTTGTTCAGCAGCCGCGCCCTGTCCAAGGCGCCGAGCCCCGCGTCTTCGTGGGCGGCCCGCTCCATGGCCTCCACCGCGTCGCGCAGGCGACCCGCGTGCCAGAGCAGTCGCCCCAGGGCGCCATCGAGCAAGGCCCGCGAGGCCCGACCCTGCCCCAGCTTCTCGGGCAGCTTCTCGAGGGCCGCCAGGGCTCGCTCCCGCTCGCCGAGCTCGTGCAGAGCTTGGGCCCAGACCACCCTCACCTGCAGCCAGCGGTCCAGCGCATGGACATCGCCGGGAGGTGACGCCTCGGCCAAGGGCCGTGCCGCGTCGATGGCCTGCTGGTGACGGCCCGCGCGGAAGTGGATCTGCGCTTCGGCGTGGATGAGCTCGGGGGGTAGCGCGGCGCGTCCGAGCACCACGCGGGCCCGCTGCACGCAGCTCAGGGCCCGCTCGTCGTCGGATCCGAAGTCCACGTGCAGCCGGGCCAGCTCCACCAGCACCGGGACATCCTCGGGCAGGGGAACCCGCTGGGCCAGAAAGTCCTCGCCCAGCTTGCGGGCCTCGGCGGCGCGGCCTGTGCCAGCGAGGGCGCCCATCCGGGGCGCCACCAGCGCCGGGTAGGGGTTGAGGGTCCACAGCTCGTCGGCCAGGCGGGCGGCTTCGCGCCCATCACGGGCCATGGCAGCCCGCAGGATCTCGGGCCCGTGGGTCTCGATTCTCCGCAGGTCCCCCGCGCCTACCAGGTGCCAGCCCAGACGCACCAGATCCGGGCTGTGGGCTCGGGTCATGGCCTCCACCACCCTGCGGTGCAGACGCTCGGGATCGGGGTGACGCCGCGCCAAGCTCTTGGCCGTGGCACCGCTGCGACAGCTGGCAAGCCGTGCCTGCAAGCGCACGAGACCCTTGTCGACCAGCTCGTTGATGGCCAGCCGCAGCTGCTCGTCCGGCAGCTCCACCATTGGCACCAGCGAGTCGAGGGTGACCGGCACCTCCAGCAGCGCCAGGGCACCGCCCACCACCAACGCCGCGGCACTCAGATCGGGTTCCCGGTCACCGATGGGGACACCGCGAGCCAACTGGTCGGCCATGCGCTCGGGATCGAGGTGCCAGCGCTGGGCACGCCAGGTGATCGCTCCCCGCTCCACGGCCGCCAGCAAGAAATCCACCGAAGCGCCGGGCAGCCCGTCGGTGAGGCTGTGCAGCTGCTCGGCCAGGCGCTGACCACCTCGGATGGTGCCGAAGATGGAGCGAAGGAGCTTGCGCAGCTCCGCCAGGTCGAGAGGTTCGAGCAGGCACTGGTCGCTGGTCCAGGCCGGCGCCTGGACCCCGGCCACCGCGGTGGAGACCTGACCGTGATGGGACAGCGCCTCGAGCACCAGGTGCACCGAGGGGTCCTGCTCGGAGATGTCGTCCACCAGCACCGAGAAGCCATCGGGACAGCGCTCCACCAGCGCCGCCGCCGCCAAGGATGCCCGGCGCTCCGGGTCGGGATGCTGTGGCAGATCGACCGGGCCACCGGGCAGAGAGGCACTGTGCAGGGCCAGCTCGACCGCTGCCCAGGGGCGGTCGCTGCCATCGAGCCGCACCAGAGGGCGGCCGCAGGCCTGGGCCTCGAGGACCAGGTGGTCGAGCAGGTGCGTGCGCCCGCTGCCAGGTTCTCCAACCAGCGCCAGGTGACCCCCCTGCCGCAGCCAGGCCTGGACCACGTCGACCAGGACGGGGGACAGCACCCGCACGGACCTCGCCCGACGCCGAAGCAGATCGAGGCTGGGAGGTGGAGGCGCCAAGCCGTGACGCTGCAGACGATCGGCCACGTGCGCGGCGTCCGGGCGGTTGGCCG
>CALDOK010000073.1 GCA_937912125.1 uncultured Pseudomonadota bacterium | reverse complement strand
CGACAACGACTGCGACGGCGACGTGGACGAGGATGACGCCGCCGACGCCGGCACCGTGTACGCCGACGACGACATGGACGGCTACGGCGACCCCGCCGACAGCGTCACCACCTGCTACGCCACCAGCGGCTACGTGGCCGACCACACCGACTGCGACGACGCCGACGCCACGGCCTACCCGGGCGCCACCGAGACCTGCGACGGCGACGACGAAGACTGCGACGGAGTGGTGGACGAGGCCGACGCCACGGACGCCAGCACCTGGTACGCCGACAGCGACGGCGACGGCTTCGGTAACGCCGGCAGCAGCACGGTGGCCTGCTACGCCCCCGCGGGCCACGTGGCCAGCAGCACCGACTGCGACGACACCGACGCCTCCGTCAGCCCTGTGGCCACCGAGCTGTGCAACGGCGTGGATGACGACTGCGACGGGGCCGTGGACGAGGACGCCGCCGCCGACGCGGCCACCTGGTACGCCGACGACGACAGCGACGGCTACGGCGACGCCGCCAGCTCTACCCGGGCCTGCAGCGCGCCCTCCGGGTACGGCTCGGACGACAACGACTGCGACGACAGCGACGCCGCCATCCACCCCGCCGCCACCGAGCTGTGCGACGGCATCGACAACGACTGCGACGGCCTGGTGGACGACGACGACAGCGGCGTCATGGGCACCGCCACCTGGTACGCCGACGCCGACAGCGACGGCTACGGATCCGCCAGCTACACCGCGGCCGCCTGCGCCCAGCCCGCCGGCTACGTCGGTGACGCCACCGACTGCGACGACAGCGACGCCGGGGTCAACCCCGCCGCCACAGAGGCCTGCAACGGCTACGACGACGACTGCGACGGCGACGTGGACGAGGGCGTGGAGGTGTCCTGGTACCTGGACTACGACGGCGACGGCTATGGCAGCGACGGCACCGCCACCAGCGGCTGCAGCGCCCCCTCGAGCCTCTACGTCTCCACCGGCGGCGACTGCGACGACGGCGACAGCAGCGCCCACCCCACCGCCACCCCCGGCTGCGATGGCGGCGACTACGACTGTGACGGCCTGGTGGACAACGACGCCGATGGCGACGGCTACGCCGACGCGGCCTGCGGTGGCGACGACTGCGACGACAGCGACGCCGCCACCCTGCCCGAGGTGGGCGGCGGCTGCGCCCTGGGCGTCACCTGCCTGGACATCCTGAACCAGGGTCGCTCCGTCGGCGACGGCGACTACACCATCGATCCCGACGGCTGGGGCGCAGGCCTGGACCCCTTCGAGGTCTGGTGCGACATGGGCACCGACGGCGGCGGCTGGACCGCCATCGACTACGCCGCGGACCTACCCTTCCAGCAGCAGTTCACCGGCGGTGACGCCTATCGCTACCTGACCGATGACTTCGCCTTTGTGCTGGACGACGACCAGATCGCCGCCATCCAGGCCCTGAGCACCGACGGCTGGCAGTACTACGAGGGCTGGTGCGAGCACGTCATCCACTACTACTACACGGCCGGCGCGACCTACGGCTACGCCTTCGGCTTCATGTTCTTCGACGGCACCGAGACCCCCTACGGGACTTCGTCCTACAGCCCCTACAGCATCACGGTCACCCAGGACGGCTGCAAGGGCAACGGCGGCGAGGGCGGCGATCCCGCCGACGCCACCATCTTCCTGATCGAGTCCCCGCTGGTGCCGGTGCTCAACGTGCAGTGCCGCGACTGCGGCGACACCTTCCCCGAGTACTTCGGCTCGCCGCTGACTGACAACAGCGCCTGGCTGCGCTGATCGGGATGAAGGCCATCACCCTGGGCGGGCCCTCGGGGTCCACCTCTCTCCCCACGGAGAGGGCTCGAGGGTGAGGGGAAGAGCCGCCGTGCCCGCCGGCGTGCTGCTGGCCCTGGGCCTCACCATGCTCGCCCAGCCCTGGCTGGCCCGCCTGGGCGAGTGGGCCCTGCTCACCCTGCCCAGCCTGTGGCTGCTGGGCTGGACCGCCCTGCTGTGGCGGCTGGGCGGCCCGTGGTCCCTCAGCCTGCACCGCGGCGGATCACGGGCGGGCTGGATGCTGGGCGCCATGGCCGCCGCGATGCTGGTACTGCTGGCCTTCACCCTGCTCTGGCCCCGGGGTGGCGGCGTGCTGACCCCTGACCGCTTCCTGCGAGGCCTGGCCCTGCAGGCCCTGGTGCCCATCGCCGAGGAGCTCTTCTTCCGCGGCCTGCTGCTGGCGGATCTGCGTCGCCGCTGGGGCGGCTTCGGCGCCGCCCTGCTGGTCACCGCCATCTTCGCCGCCATGCATGCCCCCATGGGCCAGCACATCCCCATGACGGCGCTCTCCCTGGCGCTGTGCGCCGTGGCCCTCGGCAGCGGCTCGGTGCTGTGGGCCGTGGGCCTGCATGCCGCCTGGAACAGCCTGGCCGTGCTGAAGCTCCTGCCCCCCGGCTCCGCCAGGCTGCCCAACCTGCTGGCGGGCCTGGCCGTGTTGGTCGCCATCGCGGCCTGGGGCTACGCTCGCCGGGAGCAACCCGAGCGCACCGAATGAGCCAGCCTGTCTCCCGCCGCGGCGTGCTGCACGCCATCTCCCCCGACCTGCGCCAGCAGCGGGGCGACGTCTCCCTGCTGGTCTGGGGGGAGCTGGCTCAGTGGCTGGTGGTGGACGACGAGCTGCGGGCCTTCCTGGAGCGCTTCGATGGCCGGAGCGAGCTGCGCCGGGTGCTGCGACGCCACGCCAAGGCCCAGCGCCGGCCCCTCGCCGAGGTGGAGGCCGAGGCCCAGCCCATGGTCCACGAGCTGCTCAGCCGGGGGATCCTGCGCCGCCAGGCCCAGCCCGAGCCCCAGACCCCAGAGCCCACCTCCATCGCCAACCTCACGGTGAACATCACCAACCGCTGCAACCTGCGCTGCACCCACTGCTACAACCGCGGGCATCAGAGCGCCGATGCCCCGGTCGAGGCCCTGGTGGCGGGCATCCAGGGCGCCCGGGAGATCCTCGACACAGACGCCTCCCTGGTGATCCTGGGGGGCGAGCCCCTGCTCGACCCCGCCCGCCTGCTGGCCCTGCTGGACGGCTGCGCCGGGCTGTTCGGGCAGCGCCCGGTGGTCTCCACCAACGGCACCCTGGTGACCCCCGCCCTGGCCCAGGAGCTGGCCCGACGCCGCGTCGAAGTCCAGGTGAGCCTGGACCACCACCTCGCCGCTCAGCACGACCAGATCCGCGGACAGGGCCGCTGGGAGCAGGCCCTCGAGGGTATCCAGCGCCTGCTCGAGGCCGGGGCGTACACCATCCTGTGCCGGATCTACGCCCGGGGGGACGAGGACCAGCTCGAGCCCTACCTGGACATGGCGGCCGAGCTGGGAGTCCAGGAGGTGCGCTTCATCCCCCTGCGGGGCATCGGCGCCGCTGGGGCCGACCCCGGTCACCTCCCCGATCAGCTGGCCACCCTGCGCAGCCTGGTGGCCCTGCTCCAGCGCCGCCCCGAGCTGGCGGGCCTGCTGGCCCGGGACTGGTTCAGCATCGCCGCCACCCTGCTGGGGCGGGGGCGGGGGCGCTCGAGCTGCGGCATCGGCCGCCGGGTGGCCCTGCTGGACGCCGACGGCACAGTCTACCCCTGCCCCAACCACAGCGCCCCCATGTTCGCCGCGGGCAACCTGCTCGAACAGAGCCTGGCCTCCATCGTGCGCTCGTCCCAGGTGTTCGAGGGCATGCGCCAGATCTACACCGTGCAGCGCTACACCCGCTGTGCCACCTGCGCCTTCCGCGGCTGGTGCGCCGGAGACTGCCGCGGTGAGGTGCTGGCCCTGACGGGGGATCCGGCGGCCCCATCCCCCCACTGCGCCGAGCTGCGCGCCGTCTACGCCGAGCTGCTCTGGCTCACGGCAGCCCAGCGCCTCCCCCTCGGCGAGCGGGCGACTCTGGCCGACGGCAGGCCAGTGCCAAGGGAGACCTTCGTCTAAGCAGGACCTTGTTTCCTCCCGCCGACACTCCAGACTATGATGGACCTACCATGCGAACGCTCCCGCACCTCATCGTCGCGATCCTCCTGGCCACGCCAGCCCTGGCCCAAGAGCCGACCGCACCGCAGGCGAGCGACCCCACCCCACAGGCCAGCGACGCCACCGAGCCCACCCTCGACCCCGCCGTCGTCACCTGGTACCAGGACATGCGCCTGGCCTGCAACGACAAGCGCACCAGCCTGGTGGCCCGCCACCAAGGCAGCCAGCGCACCGAGCCCGCGGCCTTGTTCGGCCAGAGCGTGTGGTCCGACATGGCCCGCTCGGGCCTGGTGTCCTGGCAGGCCGCGGGAGACCCCCGGGTCAACGACAAGACCCTGGCCCGCACCCCCGAGCCCGCCGGTCACCACTCCATCGACTCCCGCAGCAGCACCGCGGCGCCCCAGCTCTACGACGAGCTGCCCGCCGAGCTCACCGGCAAGATCCAGGGCATCGAGCTGGCCCAGGCCAAGGCCGACACCTCGTGGCGAGCCTGGCAGACCGAACCCAGCGAAGATCAACGCGAGGCCCTGGTGGCCGCCCTCGAGCTGCTTCAGAGGCTGTGCACCAAGGCGGATTAGTCACTCAGCGAGACTTCAGTTCCCCGGCCTGGGGACGATGGGTGAGGGGAGCCATGAGCAGCGACACGTCCATCCACGACATCCTCCGGCGGGCCCCGCTCTTCGCGGGCATTCCCGCGGCCGACTTCCAGCTGGTGCTCTCCACCATGCGCCAGGTGGAGCTGAGCCAGGGCCAGCGCCTGTTCGAGCAGGGGGAGCGCGGCGAGGCGATGCACGTGCTGGCCCGGGGCAAGCTGGCGATCCTCGTGAAGGACACGCTGGGCCGCGAGAACAAGATCAGCCAGATCGAGCCCGGGCAGTGCGTCGGGGAGATGACCTTCCTGGACCCCCAGCCCCGCTCGGCCTCGGTGGCGGCCATGGAGCCCTCCCTGGCCCTCGAGCTGGACCGCCACCTGCTCGAGTACCTGCGGGGCGACGCGCCTCTGGCCGCCGTAGCCATCGTGGGCGGCATCATCGAGCAGCTCAATGAGCGCCTGCTGGACACCAACCGGCTCATCGACGTGCAGCTGCGACGGGTCAAGGCCAGCGAGGGCGATCCCGCCCCCACTCAGCCCGTGTCGCGCCATGCTCCCGGCCCTCCGCCCACCCCGCACACCGCTCCCTTGGACATGGAGGAGCTGCGGATGCTCCGCGGCCTGACCACCACGGATCAGCGCCTGCTGGCTCGGCTCGCGCCGCCCAGGTGCTACGAAGACCGCGCGATCCTCTGCCACGAGGACGACCCCGGCGCGTCCTGCTTCGTGGTGCTGTCGGGTCAGGTGGACATCCTGCGGGTGATGCGGGGCAAGCGCCGCAGGTTGGCCACCCTCAAGGCCGGCTCCATGGTCGGCCAGCTGGCCCTGGTGGACCCAGCACCGCGCTCAGCTACCGTGCGAGCCCGCGGACGGGTGGTGACAATGGAGCTGTCCCACGCCGACTTCCAGCTCCAGCTCAGCAGGGCCAGCCCCCTGGCGGTGCGCTTCCAGGAGCAGATCGCCGTCTCGGGCGTGCGCCAGCTGCGCATGGCCAACAGCCGCTGCGTGCAGCTGTTCGACAAGGCCAAGCATGCCCACGGCAAGGCCCCTCAGGCCCCCAAGCCCAAGGCCACAGGCCCCTCTCGCCGCCCCTCCACCCTGCCCCAGCACGCCGTGCGCATCGAGGACCCCCTCAACTTCGTCAAGACCGCCCTGCGGGAGTGGGGCATGTCCATGGACGACCTGGACAAGATGGAGGTGGTCCAGGCCGACGGCATGATGACCGCGGCCGAGATCGCAGCGCGCAAGCAGCGCTACTGACCGCCTGTCCTCGTGCTAAGCTCGGACTCCGGGCACACGAGGAGAGAACCATGAGACCCACCCGCGCCACCCAGTGGCTGGCTTTGGCCCTGCCTGTGCTCGTCTGCTGCGGCGACAAGGACGACACGGCCGTGGACCCGCCCGAAGCCGACGCAGACAGCGACACCGACGCAGACAGCGACACCGACGCAGACAGCGACACCGACGCCGACGCCGATGCAGACAGCGACGCTGACAGCGACGCTGACAGCGATGCCGACGCAGACGCAGACACCGACGCAGACGCCGATGCAGACAGCGATGCAGACACGGACACGGGGCTGCCCGCCTGCACCGTGGCCGATCTGGTGTTCACCGCCCAGGTGCGCGACCCCTCGGGCGCGGCCTGCACCACCTGCCCTGCCGACGTGATGCTGGACTTCGTGGGGGTGGTGGACAACCCCTGCACCAGCGACCTCACCCTGACCACCAGCTCATCCTGCCTGGTGGCGGGCTGGACGCTCACCGAGGTGTACTCGAGCACCACGCTGCTCACCGGGGCGCCAGGCTGCATGGAGGTGATCACCGACTGGGTGGTCCCGGCCACGGGCAGCGTCGAAGAGACCTTCGACACCTACACCACCTGGCAAGAGGTCGAGCATCAGCTCGACATCACCTTCAACGACAGCCCAGCCACCGCCGCGAGCACTCGCTTCGACATCGACGAGTTTTAGCGGGCCCCCCAGGGACTCCACCGCCAGCCTGGTGGGTTCCAGGGCGCCACCCTGCGCGAGGGAGCCCCCATGACGCCACATTCTCCCCGGCGACGGCAGCGGTCCACGGACCGGGTCAGCGCCCTGCTGCGGCACGGCCTCGCAAGCCTGGCTTTGGCGGCGGGCCTGTCTTGCCCCTCCGCGGCCTGGGCCCAAGCGCCAGCCGTTCAGGGCAGCTGGCGGCTGGACCCCAAGGCCAGTGACGACGTCGCAGCCCAGCTGGCCGCCCACCT
The DNA here is from genome assembly GCA_937912125.1 of uncultured Pseudomonadota bacterium. GTDB lineage: Bacteria > Myxococcota_A > UBA796 > UBA796 > JAFGLY01 > CALDOK01. Next base: position 1,727 of record CALDOK010000073.1, on the reverse strand, counting down.
GGACTCCATCCGGCACAACCCCTCGGCCGTCCCGCCGCCCAGCGCGGGCAAGGGCGGTGCCGGTGGCCGTGGCGGCATGGACGGCGGCGGTCGAGGCGGCATGGACGGCGGCGGTCGAGACGGCATGGGCGGCGGCGGCCGCGGCGCCATGGACACCGAGGGGGTCGACCAGGACCGCGACGACGGCGAGGGGCTGCGGGAGCTGTTGATGGGCGGCCAGCAGCTCGAGCTGACCGTCGAAGGCGAGCGACTCCTCCTGGCCAGAGACGGCGGCGACCCCCTGGACCTCACCATCGGCGGCAAGGCCGTGCGCGTGGAGGCCAGCGAGGGGCACACCGCCAGGGTCAAGGCCTGGTGGGAAGGCGAAGTGCTGGTGCTGCGCCGCAAGGACGCCAACGGCCGCCTGGTGGAGGCCTTCCTCCCCACCGACGATCCCCAGATGCTCTACGTGGTGGTGGAGCTGGACAGCTCGCGCATGAGCGTGCCCTTGGCCTTCCGCCGGGTGTACAGAGCGAAGACGTCCGCGGACACACCCGCGGACACCCCGGCCGCAGACCCGATCCAGCCCGCTCCCGAAGACCCAGCCCAGCCCTGACCGGCCCTCAGTGCTGCACGGTCCTCGAGGCCCGAGCCATGGCCACCAGCCGCTCACGATCCCGGTCGGCCTGCTCGCGGGTGACGCTGACGCCAGCGCTGTAGCCCTCGAGAACCTCTCGGATACGATCCCCCAGGTGGGCGACGTCGGCGCGATCCGTGAGCTCGAGGCGCAGCTCCTCGACCTGCCCGTCCACCATGTGGAAGCGCAGGATGTTGTAGCTGGACTCCACCCGCGCCATCTCCGAGAAGGGCAGGAAGGTGGCCGGCTCAGGCTGCCCCAGACCCAGCGGCAGTGGCCCCTTGCCCTTCTGCTCCCCCCGTGCTGCCGCGATGCCAGGATCGCCCCGGGTGTAGAAGCGCTGCAGCTCTACACCGTGAGCTGTGCAGCGCAGCCGCCAGCAGGCCAGCTGGGCGGTGAGCAGGATGTTCAACAGGGCCGCTATCCACGCGGGGACGGCCAGGATCACTGTGATGAACAGCGCCATCATGCCCAGGTGGAAGAACATGGTGTTCTTCTGCAGCTTCTTCGACCCATCGCGGTCGATGAGCATGCACGCGAAGCCGTCCAGGTCTTCGACGATGCTCAGCTGGCGGGCGAGCTCCAGGTTGGTGCCACGGGCCATGATGAGCTCCTAGCGCGTGCCGCGGGGCTGTTCGTGGAGTCCCCGCAGGAAGAGGTCGCTCTCCCGTACGGCCACCCAGCCCTAACCCGCACGGTCAAAGGGTAGTGAAGCTCACCAGGCCGCACAGGGTGGGTGCACATCGAGGGGTCCTGAGGTTTCGAAAGCTCCGTACCTCCCACAAAGGAACGGACCATGCTCGCCAGGCTCCACCTCGTCCTCCTCACCGCCCTGCTGCTCCTCGGCGGCGGCTGCTTCCCCGCCCGTGATCCGGGCTTCGGCGGCGACGGCTCCAGCATCGCAGACAGCGGCGGCTCCCTGGCCAGCGCCCAGGGCAAGCTCACGTCGAGCCACCCGGGCTGGGGAGAAGCCTGCTGCGAAGACTGCCACACCCTGGCCGGCCACAACGAGGGGCTCGCCCCGTACCAGTGCGCCGACTGCCACGGCGTCAACGGCGCTCCCCGCGGTCACACCACCGAGACTCCCTGCGCCGAGTGCCACGGCCAGGAG
>CALDOK010000072.1 GCA_937912125.1 uncultured Pseudomonadota bacterium | reverse complement strand
GGCCGCCTGGATGCCCTCGCGGGCCTCGAGGACCACGGACTGGCCGCCATCGGTCAGCTCGCTCAGGTGCGGGCGCGCCGTGGGTGGCGTCGCTGATGGCACTCACGACTTCACGACCATCTCGTTCCCCTCCATCCCCAGCTCCGTAGCCGCGTGGGCCGCCGCATCCTCGAGTGCGACGGCGACCATCCCCTCCGTGCCGACCTCGGCGCCGACGTGGAGGCCGTCATCCTCAACGGCGCTGGAGCCGCTGCGGCTGCCCATGGCGAATTGGAGCGCGGGACGAACACCGCAGTATATCCATCGTCCTCATGGAGATACTTGGCAGGGCTATCCATGCAGCCCCCAGTGTCGTCCATAGGGTGACACCGCCAAGCCAATGGGTATACGAGCGCGGTGCATCCATCATGACACGCATGTACTGCATCGACGTGGTGCTGCGCAGGCAGTCTTCCGGTGATCACGAACCTACGATCTGGTTCGCCTCCGACCGACCTGGCAGCCACCGAACGACCTGCAGCCCATCGCCACGCGAGCCGAGGCGCACTCGCAGCAGGCGGCCACGCAGGCGCCCGGCCTCGTTCACTGCACCCAGCGGAGCGGGTTCCAGACCTGCAGATACGAAGACATGCCGCCAGATCGACTGCGTCGCCTCCACGCCCTGGACGATGGTCACCCCCTTGTCGTCTCCGGTGGTCACCTCCATCTCGAGCACAACGCGGAGGCGGCCGACCATCGGCCTGGCCTTCTTCACCAGCACCGTGTCCTCGTCTTCATCGGCTACGGCATCGCGGATCAGAGAGATCGTGCGATCCAGATAGTCGTGGCCAGCTCCGGCGGCGTGTCGCTCGAGGAAGCGTTGCCCAGTCCCCCTGGGCGTCATGGCGAAGAAGTAGAGGATCTCGTCGTCCGAGGCTCCCGCCTCCACGAGAATCCGGCAGACGGCAGCATCGGCTTCGCTGCGGGAGGGGTAGCGTTCACTTCCCGCGGCACCGTTTTTGATCAGAAGCTTCGCCCAATGCGGTAGTGCGCGCTTGAAGAAGTCGAGGCGGCCTGGGGCCAGCGGCTGCACTTCCAGCTCCGGGGTTGGGGGGCGCCACGCAGCCCTCGTCTGCTTCTTTGGCTTCGTGGGCTCCACTGGCACGTCGCAGGCGTCGAGGGCAGCAGCCAGCTGCTCGATAGTGCAGGTGCGCTCCCGCAGCTTTCCTGTCACGAACTCCGGCTGGCCGGTCTTCCAATTGTAGGAGCCCAACAGCCGCATCATCTTGGCCGGCGATTCCGAGGGGTCGGCCCCGAGCCAAAGGCGAAGCCGGCGAACCACAGCCGCGGCACGTTCAGGAGCGCAGGCCGGCTCGATGCGCCAGTACAGGTGCAGGTTGCCCGGTGTTCCCGACCTCACGAGAAGCGTGGCGGGAGCCTGTTTGACAACCCGTGCGAGTTTCGCCTTCTGTTCCGCGAGTGAGAGGCCCTTTCCATCGACATCGACTGCCACCACAGAGATGGCCTCGACGTCCGTGTTCTTCCCGCCGCGCCGAACGCGAGGGTTGATCCCGAAGCAGAGCAGTGAGGGCCGCGCGGCGTTCAGCACCAGCAACTCGTTGAGCGCGCGCCTGATCGCGGCCTCATCTCCCGCGGGCACCCACAGACGCTGCATCTTCATGTGCCCAGGCTGGCCCTTCTGCGGCAGAAGGCGGAACTCGAGGAAGCTGCCAGCAGGGACGATGAACAGCAGCGTGCGAATGACAGAAGCGAGCCATCGCTCGGAAGGCAGCGCCGTGTGGGTGGTCGGACCCGTCATCGCGCTGATCCCCTCGGGCTAAGAGCACATTCTTCGGGCGCGCTCGAGAGTGTGCTCTTAGCCTCGAGATAGGCCACCGCTCCGCCGCTCCCACAGCGATTCCCGCCGAGCCGCTCGTACCCCGAGGTCGCGTCACAACCCCTGTAGACACCCTCTCTACTGGAGTTATGACGCATCCTTCCCCTCCTGGCTGGCGTCGAGTCGCTCAACGAGCCTGGCGGCCGCTCCGATCTCGACCTCCTTCATGGTCCATCGCCTCCCGTGCCCACACGGGTTCGGCACTGGGGCAGACCAGGCCCCCGATGTCGCAGCCCTCACGGTGCGCTCGATGGTGCTCTTCGACACCGCCCCGACAGCTTCGGCGAGCTTCGCTGCCGCGGTGGCATCCTCGGTCGACAGGCCGGCTGCACGTGCGTACCACTCAGGCTCTGTTGCGATGAGGCGAATGAGAGCTGCCGAGACAGCCCTGTGACGCTCGAGCAGGCCCTCGACAAGCTGCCGCGTCGCAACCGAGCCGCTGGTAGGCACGGGCCCACCTGGGGGCATCTCGACCACCCCGCCATCCAGAGGCCAGTCCGGAGGCTCGGTGGGGCCGACATGCAGGAGCAGCCGCGGTTTCTCGAGGGTGGCCCGCACGGAGCGAAGCCGGTGACTGGCTTGGATGAGTTCGACGCTCATGAGCCCCTCGAGGTGAGCCTCCGGATCGATGTCCAGGGCGCGGGCGTCCTCGAACACAGCTCCCAGGTTCGGCGTGAAGGGCATCGTCAGCAGGGCATCGCAGCCCTCCAGGGTGTTCGTGCCGCAGGTGGCACCCTGGTGCGCTGTCAGGAGCCCGCCCAGTTGGCCGGAGTCGAAGAGGTCGTCGAGGACCGCACGCAGCCGCGGGTTGGGCTCCACCTTCGGGATTTTCGCTTCTTCGCCAGCGCCTTCCTCCTTGTCGCTCCGCCGACATGGCGGCAACGACGCCCTGAAGAGAGCCACGACGGGCTTGGGGAGGATCATGCCGAGCTTCTTCCCGTCGCCCAGGTGCCGCTGCATCTGGTCCGTGGCCATCAGGAGCACCCGGATCAGGGCAGGGATCGCGTCGGGCCTGACCCCCGTGGTGCTCTCCGCCCCGGTACCTCGGTGTAGAAGGGCTCGACGCGAGAACGAGGTCTTACCCGTCCGGAGCCACGTGCGCGTGGTGGCCTGGGGCTCGGCTGGCAGCACCTCGGCCCTGAAGTAGCGGACCTTTCGGCCGGGCCAAGCGGCCCTGAAGGCGTCCTCCATGTAGGAGGCCGTGGCATCGGCGACGACCAAGGAGTAGTGCCGGGGCACCTCCAGCGACCACGGGCGCCGCAGCTCGCACCAGACGCGCGCTGTGGACCCACGGCCCGCGGCTACGAGGCAGGCGGTGTGGTGGCAGGGGCCGGCGAGCCGTAGCGACGACGCCTCGGCGAACAGGGCAGCCAGGAAGAAGTCGGTGTAACGATGCGGCCAGGCGCGCGCCTCGATCTCTCCGCTCTGCACTCGAGCCTTGGGGGGGCTGGGGCAGAGTTGAGGCCAGCGGAAGAACGGCGTCGCCTGGAAGATGTCACCCGGCTTCGGCGGTGGCGGCAGGAGCCGTGATGCGAGCGAAGGGGTCGCCTCCACCGCCGCCAGCAAGGCCTTCTTGCTGCCTGCGGCTTGGAGCAGCAGCTTCTCCAGAGCGCGCCCGCTCAGGTAGTCAGCGTACGCAGGCTTCTCCGTGGGGAGATGCGCCCGTCGCTCACGCTGGATGGCCAACGCTTCCAGCAGGATAGTGGCCGCCGCGCCGCGCCCCCCCTGCCAGCTGTCGAGTTCGTCGAACTGCGATCGAGCCGTGAGTAGTTCGACGTGTCGAGGCTCGAGGCGCATGGTGTCGAGCAACGGAGGGAGTTCATCGGCGATGACGGGCGTCCTGAGCATCCGCCGCTTGCGCCTGCTCTGGTGCCCCGACTCTCGCGCTCCTTGGTCGGCTTCGATCACGGGAATGTGGCAGAGATGGTGGTGTACGCCGAATGAACTCCCGCCATCACCCATGGTGGCTCGAGGCCGGTCTTCGACATCGAGCAGGTCGGTGGCGGAGTAGCCCAGCGCCTGGAACGCCGCTGCTCGCCTGGCCAGCTCCGGGTCCTTCTTCTCCAGCAGTCGGAGCACGCCCTCGAACTCGACGCAGTCGCCACCGCCAGCCTTGCGGTATCGCTCGACCAACTCCTTCCGCAGCCTGTGGTTCGGTGCAAGCAGACTGCCGTGGTCCGCGCGGACCTGCCGATCGATGGCGACCTTGGTCTTTCCGGTGCCCGGCGGTCCTACCGCCTGCACACCGACGTGACCCCGCCCGGCCTCGGTCCAGGCGATGATGTCCTCGAGCATCGCCGGCAGCACCCACTTCGACTCATCCAAAGTGAGCTGCACCGGATAGTCATCGGTGCCCCACGTCCAGTCCAACCAAGGCGCTGCGTCAGCTACGAAACCAGGAACCCAGGTGGAGGACGGCACACGGCGGTTCGCCGGGCAAGCGCGACGCTCGCAGTGCAGCACACCGCTGGCCAGGTGGACGGTGGCCGTCCGGGCGCGGCGGCAGCACGGGCAGCGAGCGAGACGCGCGTAGCCAGCAGAGCCCTCTTCGACGCCTGCGATCACAGTGTAGCCCCAGCCAGCGACGCTCAACACTTCGCAGAGCCAGTTGGGCACCTCTGCGGGCCAGCGGCAAAGGGCTGCAGCGGTCATGCGTCACGCTCGAGCAGTGCCGAGTCGACGCTGACGGTGCCGCGAGTATGTAGTGGCCAGCCGAATCGGCGCGGCACCCAGGGGATGTCTGCGCTAACTCGCTGAACTTCTTGCCTTAGAGGCGTTCTTCGCGTACGTTTCCAGTGCATGTTCGACTCCTGAACAGTCGGTGTGCGTGACGCTGCCAAGCTGCAATCCTGGTGGCGTCACCTTCGCTGAGGGCGACCCTCTGCGCCGTGGGGCGCAGGCCTGGCAATGACCGACCGTCGGTCTCATTGCGGGCGGGTACAGTACCCGCATCGGGGACGGGTACGGACGCCCAGAGACGGGTACACCCTGCGCGGCTACCCGAAAACCGGCCTTCGACCGTCCCGGCGAGGACTGTCAAAGTACCAC
>CALDOK010000071.1 GCA_937912125.1 uncultured Pseudomonadota bacterium | reverse complement strand
GGGGTTGCCGTAGCCATCGCCGTCGCTGTCCTGGTACCAGGGATCAGGGCAGTCGCGGACAGTGTAGAGCACGTAGTCAGAGCAGGATGCGCCTACCTCGTCCTCGACGCTGAGCGAGAGCGTATGCCCACCCACGGACAGAGAATCGACCAACAATGCCAGGCTTCCTGCGGAGCTCGGAGTCTGCTCACCCAGGACTCCATCGATGTTGCTTGTCCAGGTCGCCGTGAGCCAGTCGGAGGGGACGTCGGCGTCACTCACCTCGGCCGACAACGTCACCTGGTCACCCAGGTCACCCTCCGTGCCGGACTCCGGAGTCAGGATGCTGCAAGTGGGTGCAGTGTTCGAAGGCCCAACCGAAATGGTGACCGCGTTGTAGTCCTCGTTGCCGCCGGTGTTGCGCACCTTGAGAAGCAGCTGGTGGTCGCCATCGGACAGGTACTCGGAGCCGATCACATTGCCGCTGGCATCGGGGGTGACATTCACGTTCAGCTCGCCGTCTAGGCTGCTCTCCCACCACACCTGAAGCTCCGTCGCAGCGTCTGCCTCGTCCCCCACCACGCCCGCCAGCTCGATGAGCTGGTCGCTGTAGTAGACGTTGCCAGCCAGGGGCGAGCTGATCTCGGCCCAGGGGTCGCCGTAGGGCTGCACGTCCAGGTTGACCATTGCCGACCCCAGGCCGCCAATGGGGTCTTCGACCTGGAGGGTGACCGTGCGTTCACCGCTTTCGAGGAAGATCTCGCAGGTAGTGTTGCCGCTGGCGTCGGGGGCCACCGGGGGGCAGGCCTCAGCGCCGTCGTAGAGCCAGACCAGCTCGAGGTCATCCACGTCGTGATCGGGGTCCTCGACCGTTCCGGTGAAGCCCCGGTAGCCCGCGTCGGGCTGGTCGCCATCGGAGTGGCTGGTAATCTCGGCCCGCGGGTCGGCGTTGCGGATGCCGGGCGTGTTCTCCGTGGGGCAGCCGGCGAGCAGAGGCGCCAGCAGCAGTATCTGGACACGGGAATGGAGCATGAGCAACCTCCGAAGGAGCGTGTTCTGTCCCCCGCACAGCGGGATGCAGGACACGACGCTACCACGGTGCACAGTATAAATGAAGCACGCTTGATGTTCGAGCCGTCACCTCGCCGCAGACAGCTTCGGCGCAGAGGCGCGCCGAGCACAGCGGAGGGCATGAAAGCGAAGCCCGCGGGGCGCCGGCGAGAGCGGCGAAAGAACGACACCGATGGTGGCTACTGTCCTGGCGTGGGCTGCGGTCCCTGAGGTTCGGCAGAAGTCGATCCATGGCCAACAAGGATGAAGATTGGAGGCGGGCCTGCCGTGACCCTGAGTGCCCCAGCTACCCGCTCTACGTCGTCGATGAGGCCGGGGCGGCCATCCTCGTTCCATGGCCCAGTACCTGATGGTTCAGGGCCATCGGCTACCGGTCATGGGAAGCCATCATCGCAGTCCGACGAGAGACCGTCATCCGGGGCTTTCGAGCATCACATGTTCCGGCCCGGGCCTTTGAGGCCACCTGATGGCATCCGACCGGTCCTGAGGCCCATGCGCGGAAGTACAGCAGTCGAAAGACCCTAATGGCGGGCCGACCACGGCCTGGGCCGCTGGCAACCACGCGACCACGCGGCGGCCGCCCAGGCCCGCATCCATCACGTTCGAGGCCATCCGTCGCTGTTGAACGTCAGGCCACGGTGGCCGTCGTCCTCCGAGGGTGAGGACATGGACAGGCTTCGGTTCAGACAAGCGGCAAGCGCAACAGGGATCCGGGACGACATCGAGGGCGCCGCGGCATGTCCGATCCTCAATACGCCCAGCGACTCACCGCAAGGGCCAGATCCGTGGGAAGAAAGTGCGGTTTGAATGTTGGTACAGGACGGAATTGGTACTGGTTCTGGTTTGCCTGGAAGTCGCAACGAAGGCAGCAGCGCGGCCATTGAAGGGCCGGTTGCCCTCCTGCTCGCGAGCGGCGTAGACTGGCACAGTGCTTGACGCTGGCCAACCCCACCACCACCGAATGGCGGCCCGATGAAGCTAGGCAAACAATACACGGTCCCCTGCTTGTTGTGCGGGCTGGAGCGCGAAGAGGTTGCCTTCGAGGAAGACGGCTACATCGCACGGCGATGCCACACCTGCGGTCTGGTTTTTGTCTCGCCACGACCCCCACCAGAGTCTATCGCCGCGATCTATCAGCACAATCAGTCGCAGACTCGGGCCAGCCAGCACATCGCCAAGACGCGCCAGCCCTACGCCCTGGCCCACGCCCGCTTCACGTTGGACCTGCTTGCTGCGATATCCCCGCCCAGCCCACAGTCCCCACCGGGCATGCTTGTCGAGGTGGGCGCCGGCGGCGGGCTGTTCCTGGTCGAGGCCTGCGCGCGCGGCTACCGCGTGGGCGCCATCGAACCCAACCCCGTGCAGGCAGCCTTCATTTCCGAGCAATTCGGGATCGCCTGCGAGCCGGGGCCACTCCAGGCCGATTCCTTCGCCGGCGTGCCCGTCGACGTCGTGTATCACTGCAACGTGCTCTCCCACTTCCCCGACCCGGTGGGTGCGCTGCAAGCCATGCGTGCGCGTCTGCAACCTGGCGGACTGTTGGTGCTGGAGACGGGCAACTTCGCCGATGTCACGCCCCGCTGGGTGCCGCTGATCGCCCGCACGGAGCGCTTCCATCTCCCCGAGCACCTGGCCTTCTTCGGCG
>CALDOK010000070.1 GCA_937912125.1 uncultured Pseudomonadota bacterium | reverse complement strand
CCCGCGACGTAGCCGCCGCCCGGCATCATGATGGCCCGACCGAAGCGTGGCATGGCGCCGAACATGCAGACACCAACGACCTGCTGGATCAGGCGCTGCACTTCTTCGTCGTGCCCACACTCTTCGAGGAACTTCAAAAACCGCGTGGGCCTCTGCGCCTCGGTGTAGTCGAACGGGATGCAGTGCTTGGCGCAGTTGTCGGGGTGGTGCCCCTCGAGCCCGTCACGCCCTACGAAGCCGTTCAAGAACGCCACGCCCATCGGAGCCTCGTCGAAGAAAGAAGCGGCAGCCCGGCCGTCCTTGGTCAGCTCGATGGCGTTGAGCAAGAAGCGACGCCCCAGGCGCATCGGAGCAATCTTCCCGCTCTCCTTGACCTGGGGGTGGCCGTCTAGGTGCATCGCCGTCTGCACGAGCAGCGCAGGCTGAAACTCTGACCAGCACCCCGTGGTCCCCGAGTACTTCCAGATCCCCGCATGGGCCGATAGGACAGGCGCCTCCGACTGCTGGTCGAGCATGGCAGCCAGGACACCTGAGCACTCGACCTCCGAGCCCAGTTCTAGCGGGGGCAGATCATCCAGGTACTCCTTCATCTTCCGAGGAGGCCCCAGCGTGCGCGCGACTACAGGCGAGCGGCGCGTGTCCCAGGTCTGGCTGGTCTCTGCGATGATCTCCAGCTTGGCCTCGTCGATGGGGGGGTCCTGGGTGCAACGAGTCTCGTAGAACCGCTGAAGGAGGAGGAGCATCTCGTCGGAGTCTGCCCCGGTATTGCGGATGCGACCAGCGAACTTGAGAAGCGCCTCGGTGCGGTGGCCGTCAGGGATGAGCCCGGTCTCGGTGAACACCGACGGCTTCTTCCGCTTCGCCTTGCTGATGCCGGCGAGAGGGCCCTGGGTGACGGTAGGACCAGCAGCGGGAGGCGTGAAGTTCAGCCTCGTGAGCTTGGAGAAATCGTGGGGGAGGTCGAGCTGCTCGCCTTTTCGGTGGACGAAGGGAGCGTAGTAAGCGTTGTTCCAGGCTACCCGGTCGATGTCGGGCACGCCTGCGGCCTCCAGCGCCTCGTAGAAGGCCTCCCGATAGGTGCCGTACTCGTTCATCCCCATGCGGTGGGGAAGCTCCCAGACGAGGCGGTAGCCCCCTTTGGTGAGGTACCAGCCCATGGTGTCGCGCCAAGGCAGCGTGTCCCACAGGGCGTACTGCTCCTGCGTCCACTCCTCGGTGCGCGCATGGCCAGGGCCATCGACATCGACGAACAGCGCATCGAAGTAGATCCCTGCCCCCCAGCTGCGGATGGTGGGCAGCGCCTCATTCTTCAGGCGGGGCTGGAACTCCTCTGGCTCGTCCGCACTGGACTTGAGCACCAGGGCTACGCCCAGCAGCGCAGGGTGGTCGTATTCCTCTTCCAGAGCTTCCCTCAACGTCGCACAGGTGGTGTGCGAGTTGAGTTGATCCATGTTCGTACCATCGAAGCTGAAGATGTCGGCCCGAGGCCAGACCATCACGTACGCGGGCATGGTCAGTCCTCGTCCAAGAAGATGTTGTGGCTCTCGGTCTGCCCATCGGTGTGGACCCACCAGATGTACTCGGTGCCTGCGTTCCCCGTGCCCGTGAAGCTGGGCCGACGCGGGAGCCAGTAGAGATCCCCAGGGAACGCCCTGTGGAAGGGCCGTCGGCGCTTGGTCCCCATGAACCCGCTGGGCACGAGCAGGGCAACCTGCCCACCAGGGCGAACCTGGGTGATGCAGTGCCTCGCGAACTCGGCGAACTTGTTCGCGCAGTACGGGGGGTTGGTGATGACCAGATCCACGTCGAAGAAGCCGGGCTCTACGGTGAAGAAGTCGCGCTTGGAGTGGTACGGGGTGCAGGGCGTGACATCGCGGATGTCCATCGACAACGCCACGGCCCCCGGCCAGTACGTCATCAGCTCCACCAGCATGCCGCTCTCACCG
>CALDOK010000069.1 GCA_937912125.1 uncultured Pseudomonadota bacterium | reverse complement strand
TCTCGGCCATGATGCGGTAACCAGCGCTGGTGCAGTGCCCGTCCAGCACGAACCAGGGGCTCAGGTCGTCCTGGCCGGCGAGGCGCTCGGCGAAGCCGGCCTGTTGGTCCACGTACCCGAGGCCCAGCTCACGCGCGGTCTGCTCGAGCGCTTCGTTGGCGCCCTTGGGCTGGGGGTAGCCCGAGATGAGCACGGCGGCGCCTTGTTGCTGGGCCGTGGCGGCCATCTGGGCCAGATCGGAGCGCAGCACGGCGTCCAGGATCAGGCGCTGTTGGTCGACCAGACCGTCCTCCGAGCCACCCAACGTGATGGCTCGGTACAAGGCCGCATCGGCCGATGGGTGGTCGACCAGGTGGTCGTCCTGGCCCTGGCCTGCTCGCTCCTGGTGAAAGGCCTCGATCCGCTTCTGATCGGCCTGCAGCCTGGCGACGGCCTGCGGGTCCACCTCCTGAGCCCACTGGCGCCAGACCACCGCCTCGGCCGGCTGCCCTGTGCCGTCGAGGGCCAAGGCCAGGCGCAGCATGCTGTAGACGTCGCCAGGATGCTCGCGCAGGCGGTCGCGCAGGAACTGGATCTCCTGGCCGGACCACTGCTCCTTCGTGACCTTCCGGGCGGTCTTGGACCAGGCCCGCAGCTCGGGATCGTCCTCGGCCTCGGCCAGAGGTCGATCCTGGCGCTCGTCGTAGCGCGTGACCAGGCGCAGAAGGCGCACCAGCCGCAGGCGGCCCATGGCGCGGGCGACGCCCAGGCCCTGTCCACCGACCACCTGATCGAGGTGCAGATCGTTGAAGTTCCAGCTGTTGTTGTGACCCACCAGCAGGACCAACACCTGGGGGTGTACGGCCTCGAGCCAGCCCACGAGCTCGTCGTGGGCCTGAGAAGAGTTGATGCCGGGGATGCCCTGGTTGTGGACGCTCGCCACCCCCGGTCCCCAGCGCTCATCCAGCAGCACCTGCAGGTACTCACACATGCCGCGATCGTCCTCCGACCCCAGCCCGTAGACGAAGGAGTCCCCCACGCAGAGCACCCGCCAACCAGAGAGCACGGTGGGCACCTTGGGCGGGGGGGTGAGCAGCGGCTCGGCCACCCGCAGGACCCCCTCGGCCAGCGCGACGGCGAGCAGCACCCCACCGCAGGCGAGCACGGCCCGGCCGAGCCCGCTGCGGAAGCGTGAACGGGGGGCGCGGCCTGGAAGAGACGCGGGCTTCATGGTGATCGACTCGTGAGCCGCCGTGCCTGGCCGAGCTTCATGGGCAATCCTCTCGAGGTCCGCTCTATCACGGTGCCGCTGGTGTGGTTTCCCATGCCCGCGGTGCACCGCCGAGATGCAACGTGCTATCGTCCCCAGGCTCCAATTCCACCCCTCACAGCAGGGAGGTCTGCGGCGATGCGCACGACCCCGACCACCATCCTGGCGACCGTCCTCACCCTCGCATGCTCCGTCCCAGATCCGCCCACACCACCCCCCGGAGCCGAAGGCGCCGGCGTGCCCGCGAAGTTCGTGGAGCTGCCCGAAGGCGGCCCGGTGGGCACCGCACCCAGCGCCGACGTGGTCCAAGACGGCCCTGCGGATGCCGTCGTCGATCCCGACATCATCGTCGCGGGCGCCCCCCCCTCCTACGGCCGCATCACCCCGCCGGGCTTCATCCTGCGTGAGGGCGAGGGCGTGAAGCTCTCGGGCACCATCGCCTACATGGGTCAGACCGATCCCGTCGGCACCCTGACCCTCGAGGTCGCCGTCGATCCTGGTCAGGGCAAACCCACCACCGGTCCCCTCCACGTCCAGGAGCTGGAAGGCCCGGGCGAGTGGTCGCTCCTGGTGCCCGAGGATCTCGGCCCCGTCCAGCTGCTCGCCTACTTCGACGCCGACATGAACGGCCCTGGCGAGGACGAGTACCAGGGCCACTACGGCTCGCCGCTCACCGTAGCCAAGGCAGCCATCACCGGGCTGGACATCTCCATCGACGGCGACCGAATCCCCAAGACCGACCTGGTCGACCCACCGCCGGGCGAGGCCCAGGGCGAGCCCTCTGCCGCTCCAGCTCCGCAGGACGAGGGTGAGCTGCCCACCCCCGCCGAGGCCGCTCCCGAGTAGCCGCGCCCCGCCTGGTTCGTCGCCACGCTGGACGGCAGGCCTCGGAGCTTCGCCCGCGTCCCGCCCGAGGTGTTCCCCGTGCTGCTCCACCTCCCCTTCCTGCTCCTCTGCTGCGGGAGCCCCGACGGGCCGCTGCCCACCACCGCCACGCGGCCCGACGCAGACGCCCGGGGCGCCGCGCTGGTGAGCGACCCAGGCCTCTACGCTGCCAAGGCCGCCCCGACCGGATCCGAGCCCTGGAGCGGCCCCTGGGCCGCCCGTGTCTATGCCGAGAGGGTGGACACACCTGGAGCACTGGCCCTGGCGCGGGGGCTCGGTCTGGCGCTCGAGCCCTGGGACGGGACGCTCCCAACGGTGGGCCGCGGGGAGCTCGCGGTGATCTGGCTTGGGCCCAGCGACACCGCCAGCGCGCAGCTGATCCGTCGCTCGGATGGCAACCAGCAGCAAGCAGGCGCCGTGGTCGGCGTGCTCGGCCCCGGCGACCCCTCCTGGGCCCAGGACCTGGCCCAGCGGCTGCCCTGGCTGGGGGTGGGCGTGCTCGACGCCGCCCAGAGCACGGGGCTGTGGGCAGATCCCGCCCTGGCGACCCAGACTCCCGAGCTGGCTGGACTGGTGATGGCCCGGGAGCTGGCGGAGCACTTCTCCCTGGCCTACCTGCCCCCACCTACCGCCCCCACCGCCGTACCGGGGGTCGCACAGTACCTCGCCCCCCAGCCTGCGGCGGCCCTCGAGGATCCGCGCGCCCGCGCCACAGCGGTGCGCTGGGACCCGGATGTACACCTGGTCTCGGATTCCGAGGTAGCGGTCCGCCTGGCCCTCGCCGGGAGCAGCGAGGACCCCGCCACCCTGGCGATCCTGGCCCACGACCCCGATCCCCTGGTCCGCGCCCGTGCGGCGGATGGCCTCGCGGTGGTCGATCTGCTGCAGGAGCTGGGCGGCGACTCCTCGAGCGTGGTCCAGGTCTTCGCCACCCACAGCCTGGCTCGCCTCGCCCAGGGCGGCCAGGACACCCCCGCACTGCGCGAGGCCTTGTGCGTCTTCGCCCTGACGTCTCCCAACGCCTACCAGCGCTGGAAGGCAGCGTTCGGGCTCGGCTGGCTTCCCGGACAGGTCGAGGTCCTGACCCAGCTGCTGGCCGACCCCGACGTTGATGTCCGGCGCGAGGCGGCGACGGCCCTGGGTCGCCAGCGTGACCCGAGAGCCCTGGAGCCGCTGGTCGCGGCCCTCGGCGACCCCAACAGCTTCCTCCGGACCACGGCTGCCCAGGCCCTGGGCAGCCTGGGTGATCCCCGGGCGATCCCTGCCCTGCGAGCGGCCCTGCGAGACCCCGTGCTGCTGGTGGCCGGCGAAGCCGCTGGGGCGCTCAGGCTGCTGGGCGAAGCCGCCGAGGCCCCGCGCTACGTCCCCCCCACCCCACCCGCCGACCCCTCCGCGCTGCCGATGCTGCTGCAGAGCTCCGACGCCACCATGCGCAAGGACGCCAGCAAGTTCACCGCGGGCCGCCAAGACGCCTTGGCCCTGTTGGAGCCCCTGACCACGGATCCCGACCCCGAGGTGCGCAAGGCAGCGGCCAGCGCCCTGGGCTGGGCGCCAGGCGCGGTGACCCTGCTGCTGCCCATGCTGACCGACAGCGACCTCGACGTGCAGGTGACCACCTTGGACTCCCTGCGCCGGGTGGGGGGATTCGAGGCCGAGGCCCTCGCTCCCTTCGTCCAGCATCCCGACGCGGAGCTGCGTCTCAGGGCGGCTGAGGCGCTGGCCTCGCTGGGACCTCACACCCTGCTGGAGTCCTTTGCGAACGAGCCCGACGAGCGCATCCGGGCGGCCGCAGCGCGCGTCTACCCCGAGCGAGTGCCCACCGACGAGCCCTCGGTCCTGGTGCGGCGCGTGGCGGCTGCGTTGGTCCCAGAGCGCTGGCGGGACGACCCCAGCGCCCTGGTGCGCTTCGCCGCCTCAGACGACCCCGCCCCCCACGGCGCCTACTGGGCCCGGGGCGTGCTGGCCCGTGAGGACGATCTGCTCCACCTGCGCTTCTCCTTCAACGACGAGGAGAGCATGCCCCGGTCCCACCAGAGCCTGCGCCCGCCGGTGGTGCGCGAGTACGGCCACCCCGACCGGGGCTGATCCGGTTCAGCGCTCGCGGGGCGCCTCCTCGAGCAGCTCCGGAGCCATCCACGGCCGGTCTTCGGCCCCGGGACCGTGGGCGAAGCGGGCCGAACGCCGCAGCTCCACAGCGGCGTCTTCGCCGATGCCCAGCCCAGCTCCAGGGCGCCCGGAGAGGATGGCGTTGCGATCGGCCACCGCCCGCACGACCTCGAGGGGCCAGCCCGAGAGCTCGGCGACCACCGCGTCGTAGTGCTCGCGGTCCGCCGCGGCCAGCTCGAGGGCGCGCTGCACCAGCTCTGCCGCCGCGCGGGCCTGGGTAGGGTCGGCCTGGGCCCACTCCAGGGACAGGGCCAGCAGCGACCAGAAGGGCCTCTCCGCCACCACCACCAGCTGGTCAGGGGCTTCCTGGAGCCAGCGCTCCACCCAGGGGTCCCAGGCCACGGCGGCGTCCACCTGCCCGCGGATCAGGGCGTCGCCCAGCTCCTCGGTGCCCAGCGGGACCAGCGTGACGTCCAAGCCCCGGTCCCAGTCTTCCCAGTACATGGCCGGGGTGGAGCCCTCGACCATCCCCACGCGGGCGCCGGACAGGTCCTGCAGGCGCCGGGCCCGATCCGCCCGGGCCACCACGGCGATGCGGCCCAGCTCACCAGGCGAAGCCACCACACGCGCAGGATGGGGACCGGCCAGCATGTGGGCCGCGGGCACGCCGCAGGTGAAGAAGGCGTCCAGGCTGCCTGCGCTCACATCGCGGCCCTGGTCCTTGCCCGAGCGGTACAGCTCGAGCACGAGCTCCAGCCCCGCCGCCTCGGCCAGCTCTGGATGCTCCCTGAGCACGGCCGCCACGTGGGCATGGATCGGCGTGAGGGAGGAGCAGCCGAAGCGAAGCCGGCCGGGCACGGCGGGGCCGCCCTGGACGCCGGATGACTCGGGAGCCTCGGTCCCTGGGAGCAGCCCGCCCTGCAGCAGCCCGTCCGCCACCTGGCGCGCCATGGCGGCATGCCCCCTGGCGCTGGGATGGAAGACGTGTCCGGTGAGGTGCAGCGCCCCCGGGCGGAGCTTCTGGAAGCTGGCGTCCACGTCCACCACCGGGATGCCCTGTTCCTCGGCCAGCCGGGCGGCGGCGCTGCGGTAGGCGGGGTTGACGTAGCGCTCCACCAGATCGGGCAGGGACCGGTTGATGGGCATGTTGATCCAGACGAACTCGAAGCCCCGCTCCTGCCCCAAGCGGTCCAGCGCCTCGAGGTTGGCCAGGAAGTCTTGCATGGGCACCCTGGGCACCAGGGCCGCGGCCTCGCCCTGCGCCAGCTTGCCGTAGGTGGGCTCCTGCCCGGCCGCGCGGGCGGAGTAGTGCTGGTAGGCCACGGGCTGCAGGCGCCGCGCCGAGGCGAGCACGGCTTCGCGGGCGAGCAGGTAGACCTCGGAGCGCCACAGCCAGCCGTTGAGGGTGCGGATGGGCTCGGGGGTCAGGCGCTGCGCGTCGCCCAGATAGTCAGGGCCGGGATCGTTGTTGAAGCCGGCGATGACCATGTCGGGCTGGTAGTCCAGGCCGATCTCGTCCAGAAACACGAGGGCCTGGTAGGTGGTCCACCCGGGACAGGCCCCGTTGAGGACCTGGATCTGGGCGTCGGGCAGCTCCGCCGCCAGCAGGCCCTCGAGCACCGACGACCACATCTGGTCGCCCTCGACGCCCTGGCCGAAGTTCGAGGAGTCGCCCAGCACCAGGATGCGGTACTCGCCGGAGGCCTTGCGGCGGGGCGAGTCGACCTCGCGCATGCCGTCGCCGTTGGTGGTGAGCAGCCCCGGATCCTTGTTGTTCTGGAACCGATCGAGCCCAGGCCGGACCTGCCAGTGCAGGGTGGGATGGGGACGGAAGTAGGTGACCATGTCCACGGCCAGCCAGGCCCGCATGGACCCCTCGGCGGCCAGCAGCGCCAGCACCAGCAAGGCCGCGGGCACCCACGGGCGCTTGCCGAAGCGACGCCGGACCAGGAACAGGCCGACGATGTAGACGTCCAGCGCGACACAGGCCGCCACCGCCGCCAGCACCAGCGCGTTCTCGGGCGAGTAGGGCGCCGCCGGGTCGATCAGGGGCCCTTTCTTCCAGCTGGGGATGACCATGCGGCTGGAGAGCGCCGCGGGCACCAGGACCAGCGCATCGAGCGCAGCGACCAGCAGGGTGCCCAGCAGGATGCGGCGGACGCGGCGCGGGAGGTCCGTGGTCATGGGTCCGTCGTAACCCGGTCCCCGAACAGGCAGGGAGCCTGGCCCGTGGAAGCCAGCGAGCGGAGATCAGTCCGTGCAGTACTCGGAGCCGACCTCGCACAGCCAGACCTCGCACTCCGAGAACAGGAGGTTGTCGTCGGCCTGCTCGGAGGAGACCCAGCCCACGTCCACCATCCACTCACACATGGTGGTGTGCATGGCGACCACGCGCTCGGGCTCGCTGCTGATGAGGTCGATCTCCTCGGCGCCGTCCACCGACAGATTGTACAGCTCTTCGAGCCTGCTGGCGTAGCCCTGCTTCGAGCCCGAGTAGGGCTCGCAGGAGCTGTACTCCTCGGCATCGGCGAGCAGGTACTTGAAGTCCTGCTGGATCATCACCGCGGTGCCAGTGCCGCGGCCCGAGTAGACCGGGGCGTCGGGCGCGGCCCCCCCCGTGAGGTAGGGGACCAGGGAGCTGCCGGCCTTCTCGCCGGCCCACCGGAAGCTCGAGGCCAGCTCCACGATGGTGGGGGCCAGGTCGGTGCTGCTGACCCACCCGTCCAGCACCTGCCCACCCTGGATCCGCCCCGGCGCGCGCAGGGAGTAGACCACCCGCAGCACGCTGTTGTAGGGGGAGCAGCCGTGCCAGAAGTAGTCGACGTCCTGGCGCTCCGCGAGCTCTTCGCCGTGGTCCGCCCCCAGGACGATGATGGCGTCGTCGTAGCGTCCCAGGTCGCGCAGGGTCTGCAGGACATCGCCGATCATGGCGTCGGTCTGGGTGAGCTGGGCGGCGTAGTTGGCCTCGAGGTAGCGCCGCTCGTCCGCGGTGTAGCCGATCTGCCCCAGGGTGACGTCGGCCACCATGTCGTCGTCGCCGGGGTTGAGGAAGCCCATGTAGGCGCCGCCGTAGTACTCCTCGGCCAGATCCCGATCCGCCATGTAGGGGTGGTGCACGTTGTTGACGTGCAGCCACAGGAACATGGGATCGTCGGCGGGCTGCAGGGTGAGCCGTTCGATGAGGCCGTCCACCAGGAGCTGATCCCGCTCCTCCAGGTTGTAGGTCCCGGTGAGCTCGTCGTTCCAGGTGCAGAGGTACTCGTCCGTGTCGCCGTCCCGGATCAGCGGGCACTGGTTCGAGGAGAACCCGTAGCTGGTGTAGCCTTCGTCCCGAAAGCGTCGCAGCAGGCTGGTGCCGGCGCGCAGCTCGGCGGAGTTGGTGCGAGCGCCGTGCTGCTGCGGGTACAGCCCGGTGAGCACCGAAGCGAGGGCGGGCCGGGTCACCCCTGCGGGAGTGAGCACATTGGGCAGCAGCACCGACTCGTCGAAGACGCCGTGCAGCGTGGGAGCCACCTCCCAGTCCCAGGTCTCGCCCAGCAGAATGCGAGGGCTCAAGGAGTCGATGGTGATCAGGACCACCGTCTGGGCTGGCTCCCAGGCCAGCTGGGTGTCCGCCAGCTGCGAGTCGTCCACCCCCTGACGGCACTGGCAGCTCGACAGGGACGCCACGAGGACGACCGGAACCACGGAGAGGGAACGGAGCGACAGGGTGGGCCGCAGGGCAGAAAGAAGGGGGGGAATATTCACGGGCCCCAAGATGGCACCTTCAGCCCCCATCGTCAAAAAAATCGGGCGCTGACGCAATTCTCGCGTGCTAAACAGGTCCCCCTCCCCTCCCGAAAGTCGAGGCCCGCCGTGCGCTCCCTGGTCGCCCTCACGCTCCTGATCTCTGCATGCCGAGGCCCGAGCCTCGACGTGACCGCCACCGTCAACGAGACCACCGCCACGGTCGTCGAGCTCACCTGGGCCACCTCCGAGCCGGGGATCTCCTGGGTCGAGTTCGGCACCACCGAAGACTACGGGTTGATCACCTCGGTCTCCGCCCAGGCGGGCACCGATCACCACTTCCCCCTGTTCGGCCTGCCCCCCCTGTCCACGGTCTACTACCGGGCCGTCACCGAGATCGACGGCGTGGAGTACGCGGTCCAGGGCGAGACCGCGAACCTGGGCCTGCCCTCCGAGCTGCCCGACGTCACCGTCACCGTCAACGACACCTCGCTGACCTCGTCCGAGCCCTACATGATGGCGCTGCTGGTGGGCAGCCTGAGCGCCATCCTGGTGGTGGACCGCGAGGGCAATGTCGTCTGGTACCGCGAGCTCGAGTCCTCCGTCAGCCTGGGTGCCCCGGTGTTCGGGGACGTGCAGTTCGCGGTCGACGGGAACGATCTCATCTACAACCGCTTCACCGCCGACATCGACGATCCCGAAGGCTACAACACGATCTTCCGCGTCTCGCTCACCGGCGAGCTCATCGACGAGCGGCCCGCCCCCCTGCACCACCACGCCTTCACTCAGCTGGGCGACGGGCGCTACGCCTACGTGGCCGCAGACATGCGGGACTACCAGCTCCCGGGCGCCCCCGAGCCCACGGCGATCGTGGGCGACGCCATCGTCGTGCTCGAAGAAGACGGCAGCACCCAGGAGGTCTTCAACACCTGGGACGACTGGGACGGCGAGGTCGCGGTGTCCCAGTGGGCCGTGCCCTTCTACGGCAACATCCCCGACTGGACCCACGCCAACGGCCTGTTCTGGTACCCCGAGGACGACACCTTCCTGCTCTCCGCCGCCTACGCCCGGGCGGTGATCGAGATCGACGGCAGCACCGGCCAGGTCCTGCGGGACTTCGGCCGCGATGCTGATGTCCCCGTCGCGGCGGGCAGCCCCGAGCTCTACTTCCAGCACGATGCCCACTGGACCGACACCGGCAACATGCTGATGACCACCCGCTACGTGGCTGACGACCTTCACCCCGACGAGTCGGTGATCATCGGCATCGAGTATGCCCTCCAGGGCGGCGAGCTCAACGAGGTCTGGTCCTACGGCAAGGACGCCGACATCGACAGCATCGCCGAGGGCCAGGTCCGACGCATGGCCAACGGCAACACCATGATCAACTGGGGCTTCTCGAGCATCTGCCGCGAGGTCACGCCCAGCGGCGAGCTGGCCTGGGAGCTCGAGGGCTTGATGGGCGCCGCCATGGTGCGGGTGCGGCCTGTGTCCAGCTTCTACGAAGGCAACTGAAGCCTCGGTCGCGGCGCCCGGGCCAGGGCCCCGACGGGCTATGTTTCAGCGTCCGCCCCGTCGTATTCCCTGCGCCCCTGGGCTCACCCTGACCCGCACGCCCCCACCCATCCTCGGCATCTTCGACGGCACCCATGATGCCAGCGCGGCGCTGGTGGTGGACGGCGAGATCAGCGCCGCCTGTTCCGAGGAGCGCTTCTCGCGCAGGAAGGGTGCCGGGGGTTGGCCCGCCCGAGCCATCCAAGCCTGCCTGGATCACGCCGGGTTGCGGCCCCGCGACGTCCACAGCCTGTGCTTCGGCGGTGTGGCCAACCCCAACCCGGGGCTGCGCCTGGTGCGCCCCCTCCAGAGCGCGTGGCACCTCGAGAGCGGTCGCTTCTACAGCGAAGGCTCCGGCATACGCCAGCGCCTGGATGCCTGGCTGCAGTTCGACAGCCCCTTCCCTCGGCTGCGATCGGACTCTCGAAGCGGGCGCGTCGTCGCCGCCATGTTGGCCCCGGTCCTGGCGCGCCAGGCGGGCATGCGGCCGCCGGGGGGCATCCACATCATCGACCACCACCAGGCCCACGCCGCCAGCGCCCTGCTCACCAGCGGCTGGGATCAGGCCCTGGTGGTCACCGCTGATGGGCTCGGCGACGGCCTGTGCCTGGCGGTGTACCGCGGCCTAGGCGGGCGCCTGGAGCGCCTGGGCGCCATGCCCTTTCCCCACAGCTATGGCCTGCTCTACGCCACCATCACCGGCCTGCTGGGCTTCGAGCCCTTCCGCCACGAAGGCAAGCTGATGGGGCTCGCGGCCCACGGAGACCCCGACGCGGTGGCCCTACCCTTCCCCTTCCAGGGCCCACCCCACCACCGCAGCTTCACCCAGCGGCTGGGTGCCGGGCAGCAGGCCTGGCTCGCCCCCCTCGAGCGGTGCCGACGGGAAGACGTGTGCGCCTGGCTGCAGCGGGGAGTGGAGCAGGACGTCTGCGCCGTCGTGGACCACTGGGTCAGGCGCACAGGGCTGAGCCACCTGGCCCTGGCAGGAGGCCTGTTCGGCAACGTCAAGCTGAACGCCAGCCTGGCCGCGCTGCCCGGCGTGGGAGCGCTGCACATCTTCCCCAACATGGGCGATGGAGGGCTGGCGGTGGGCGCCGCCCTGACCCGGGCCCTGCAGCTGGGCGCAGCAATGCCCCCACGGCTCGATCATGTCTTCCTGGGCCCCGAGCCTGACGATGCCGCCATGGACGCCGCGGCCCACGATCTCGAGACCCACGGGATCCGCGTGGACCGCCCCGCCGATCTGGCGGAGCGGATCGCCCAGGCCCTGGCTCGAGGCCGCATCGTGGCGGTCTACCAGGGACGGATGGAGTTCGGCCCCCGGGCCCTGGGGCACCGCACCATCCTGGCTCCCGCCGTGGAGCGCGCCAGCTCCGATCGCCTCAACCGCTGCCTGGACCGCTCCACCTTCATGCCCTTCGCGCCCATCCTGCTCGACCACGACGCCTCCCGCTGGCTGCTTGACCTGGAGCCGGTGCGCCAGGCCGCGGCCTTCATGACCGTCAACGTGGCCGCCAGCGCCGAGCTGGTGGAGCGCTGCCCAGCGGCGGTACACACCGACGGCTCGGTGCGCCCGCAGCTCGTGCAGGCCCACAGCCACCCCTTCCTGTACGCGGTGCTGCGAGCCTACCGCCACCTCACCGCCCAGCGGGGCCGCGAGATCCCCGCGCTCATCAACACCAGCTTCAACCTCCACGAGGAGCCCATCGTGGAGGGCCCCCGGAGCGCGGTGGCCTCGTGGCGCCAGGCGGGCATCGATCTGCTGGTGCTGGGCGACCGCCTGGCTGCACAGCCAGAGGGCGGGGAGCGAGCGTGAGCCGCCCCAAGCTGGCGCTGATCAACCCCCGCTTTCGCTACCCGAGCGGCGATCTTCCGGTGGGCTTGGCCAGCCTGGCGGCATGGGTGCGGCGAGAGCTCCCGGTGCAGGTGGCCATCCACGACGCCAGCTTCCAGCCCGGCCTGGCCCCGGTCCACCGCTTCCTCGAGCGCTTCCGCCCGGACTTCGTGGGCATCGGCGCCTCCACCCTGATGATGCCCGACGCCCTGGACGTCGCCGCGCTGGCCGCGCGCTCCGGCGCCAGGGTGGTGCTGGGCGGCCCCCACCCCACCCTGGATGCCCACGCCCTGCTGGCCGAGCATCCTTGCATCGACGCCGTGGTGCTCGGCGAGGGGGAGCTCAGCCTGGTGGATCTCCTGGCCCGCTGGCTGGCCCACGACCAGGGCGTTCCCCCCGCGGGGGTGGCCTGGCGCGACGGCCAAGGGCGCCCGTGTTCCGGCCCGCCCCGCTCCCCCATGGCCGATCTGGACCGGCTCCCGCTGCCCGCCTGGGACCTGCTGGACATGCGCCGCTACAGCGCCGCCTGGGGCAAGCTGGACCACCTGCGCCCCGGCCTGACCGGCGCCAATGTGTGCGCCTCCCGGGGCTGCCCCCACCGCTGCAGCTTCTGCCAGCCCACCCTCGAGCGGCTGTTCGGACGACGCCTGCGGCAGCGCTCGCCAGCCCACCTGGTCTGCGAGCTCGAGGCCCTGCAGCGGCGCTACCGTGTGCAGGGCTTCTGGTTCACCGACGACACCTTCACCGCCCGGCCAGCCTGGACCCGGGCCTTCTGCGAGGCCTACCGCGCCTCGGGCCTGGGCCTGCCCTGGGGCTGCACCTCCCGCGCCGACGTGCTGGACGCCGATCTGGTCCGCACCATGGCGGAGGCTGGGCTGCGTCGCCTGGGCGTAGGGCTCGAGGCCGCCTCCGACCGTATCCGTGAGGGCGTCTACGCCAAGGGCGCCACGGTGGAGCAGGTGAGAGACGCGCTGGGGTTTGCCGCCGACGCAGGGGCCCACGGCTTCGTCTTCCTGATGCTGGGCGCCCCGGGGGAGCGGCTGCAGGAGATGCTCGAGACCATCCGGGTGGCCGCGGTCTCGCCCGCTCACGATGCCAGCTTCTCCCTGTGCGTGCCCCTGCCCGGCACCGCGCTGCACCAGCGCCTGTTGGACCAGGGCGTCTCCCTCTCTTCGAGTCACCGGGACTACGACTACTACAGCCGCCAGCCCTTTCGCCACGAGCTCCCCGGGTGGGCCCTTCGCGGCCTGCAGTACTATGGCTGGGCCCGGTTCTATGCGGAGCCCTGGCGCGGCCGCGCCGTGCTCCGATCCCTGACGCGCCCAGCCGGTTGGCGCGCCCAAGCCCACCGCGCCCGACGCCTGCTGCCTTGATGACCACCTCCCGCCGCGTCCTGCTCATCGACCCGCCCTACCTGGGCGACAACATCCACTGGTGGGACCGGGTGGGCAGCCACATGCCCGGCCTGGGCCTGCCCACCATGGCCGCCTGGCTCGAGCGCCGGGGACACCAGGTCCAGATCATCGACGGCCACGCCGAGGGCCTCTCCCTGGCCCGCCCCGAGCCCGCCCTGACCCGCATGGGCCGCCCGGACTGGATCGGGATCACCGCCATGACGCCGGTGGTGCCCCAGGCCCTGTCCCTGGCCCGCAGCTGCCGCCTGCTCTTCCCCGACACCCCCATCGTCGTGGGCGGGGCCCACGCCACCGTGCTGCCCGACGATCTGCTGGCTCACTCCGAGCTGGACTGTGCAGTGCGCGGAGAAGGAGAGCAGACCCTCACGGAGCTGGTCGAAGGCGTGCCCTTCGCCGAGATCCAGGGCCTGTCCTGGCGCCGCGGCGGCCAGGTGGTGCACAACCCGGACCGTCCCTTGCTCGAAGACCTCGACCAGCTCCCCTCCCCCGCCTGGCAGCGCCTGCCCATGGGCCGCTACCGGCCCGGCCTGGGAACCTACCGCCAGCTCCCGGCCATGAGCCTGATGACAGGCCGAGGCTGCCCCAACCGCTGCACCTACTGCTTCAACATCTTCGGCCGCCGGGTGCGCCGCCAGTCTCCCGGCCGCGTGGTCCAGGAGATCCACCTGCTGCGGCGCGACTATGGAGTGCGGCAGATCCAGTTCTACGACGACACCTTCACCCTGCAGCGCTCCTGGCTCGACGAGTTCTGCGGGCGCCTCGTGCGGGAGCTGCCCGATGTGAGCTGGACCTGCTACGGCCGGGTGGATCGGGTGGACGCCCCCAGCCTGGATCGGATGGCCAAGGCGGGCTGCCACCAGATCTGCTTCGGCGTCGAGTCTGGCGACCCCGCCGTGCTCAGCACCATCGACAAGCGCATCGGCCCCGACCAGGTGCGCCGCGCCGTGCGCCTGGCCCGCCAGGCGGGCATCGAGCCGCGGGGCACCTTCATGTTCGGCAACCAGGGCGAGACCCCCGCCACCATGCAGCGCACCCTGGACCTGGCCCTGGAGCTCGACCTGGATGTGGCCCTCTTCTCCGTCGCCACGGCCTACCCGGGCACCGCGTTCTACCGCTGGGCCCAGGCCGAGGGCCACCTGCTCACCCGGGACTGGGCGCAGTTCGATCGCAACAGCAGCACCGTGCGCCTGCCCACGGTGGACCCCGAGACCGTGTGGGCCTTCCACACCCGCGCCTACCGCCGCTTCTACCTCCGGCCGAGCTTTGTGGCGCGTCGCGGGCTGCGCCTGCGCAACCTGCACCACATGGCCGACGCTGCCCGGGTCCTGACCGCCGTGAGCACCTGGCGCTGATCAGCGCAGCTGGCCGAGCACCAGGTAGGCCGCGCCGGGGGTCACGCCGCCAGCGCTGGCGCCGGGCACACCGATGATCATGTCGTCCAAGCCATCGCCGTCCAGGTCGCGGCCACCATCCATGGCGCTGCCGGCGTGGGCGTCGGCGGACGAGCCCACCCACACGGCGTCGGAGCTGCAGGCGCAGACGCTGCCCGCCAGGCCTCCGAGCAGCAGGTGGACGGCCCCGGCGCCGCTGCTGCCGAGATCCGACAGGGGCGCAGCGATCGCCAGATCATCCAGCCCGTCGCCGTCGAAGTCCCCGACGCCGTGCACGTCGTAGCCCAGCAGGCCGCCCACCCGATCTCCTTCGATGCGAGCCGCCGCGTCAGCGAGGGTGCCG
Source organism: uncultured Pseudomonadota bacterium (assembly GCA_937912125.1). Classification (GTDB taxonomy): domain Bacteria; phylum Myxococcota_A; class UBA796; order UBA796; family JAFGLY01; genus CALDOK01. The sequence goes on along the minus strand of CALDOK010000069.1, from coordinate 28,875 downwards.
GCAGGCGCCCCCACAGAGCCGAGCACCAGGTAGGCGGCGCCGCCGTCGCGAGCGCGGGCATCGCTGGTTGGCGCGCCCAGCACCAGATCAGCACGCCCATCACCGTCCACGTCCCCAGCGGGCGCGACGCTGAAGCCGGCCTGATCGCCCCCTGACTCTCCCAGCAGCAGCCCATCGGCCAGACCCAGATCACCACTGGCGAGCACCGGGCCGAAGAACAGGTAGGCGGAACCAGCCTCGGGGGCCGCCCCGTCGTGCCCCCGAGCGCCGATCAGCAGATCGTCCAGCCCATCGCCATCGGTGTCCCCCACCGCCGCAGCCTCGCGACCGGCGCCATCGCCCGGCGCCTCGCCCTCGAGGATCACGAGGGCATCTCCCAAGGAGCCGACACCACCACTCGCGGGGGTCACCAGGTAGACCGCGCCGGCAGCCGAGGCGTGGTCGAAGGCCCCGATCACCACGTCCAGCGCGCCGTCCCCGGTCAGATCCGCGCCACCTGACAGGCCGCCCGCGGCGTGGTCGCCCGGGTCCTCCCCCAGCCAGACATGCGCGGCGTCCACCACGCGCACGGTGCCGCTGACGGGCCCCAGCAGCAGGAAGGCCGCGCCGGCGCCGGCGGCCACGCTGGCGTCCTGGCTGGCGGCCACCAGCAGGTCGTCGAAGCCATCGCCGTCCACATCGCCCGCCCCGGTCACGGGATGACCGGCTCTGTCTCCGGCCCACTCTCCAGTGATGCTCGCGGTGGCGGTGGCCAGGCTGGCGTCTCCGGTCACAGGACCCGAGACCAGGTACGCGACCCCCCGCTCGGCGCCAGCAGGCCAGGCGTGGCCCCCGGCCGCGAGATCCTGGAGGCCGTCGCCGTCGATGTCGCCCACCAGCGCCACGCTGACACCCACCTGATCGCCGTCCAGCTCGCCCAGCAGGCGCGCCTGCACGTCGTCGAGCCCGATGATATCCACCACACCATCGCAGTCACCGTCCACGCCATCGCGCCAGTCGAAGGCGCCGGGGTAGACCGCCGCGTCACCGTCGTCGCAGTCGCCCGCCTGGGGCGCGAAGCCCGTGGGCGGCTCACAGGCACTGGCGCTGTGGTGCTCGTAGCCCCAGCCGTCCCCGTCCCCGTCACGGTACCAGAGCAGCTCCTCGCAGGCTCCTGTGTCCGTGTCTCCCACACCGCTCTCGGCGCTGTCGCCGCGGCTGTCGCCCGTGTGCGATAGCCCTGTCTCTCCGCTGTCGACCCGGCTGTCGCGCCGCCCGGTCTCGCCGCTGTGTCGCTCGGGGCCGGAGTCAAGCGGTGCGCTGTCGGCGGAGTCCGCCGAGGGACAGGCCACCGTGAGCAGCAGCAGCAGGATCAGCGCGGGTCGGCGTAGGGCAGGCGGTAGAGCACGGTCCATGTGGCCACGATAGCCTCCCCGCGCTCCGTATCCAGCGCGATCTCGCGGATCATGGGCATGAGGGTACCGAAGCTGTCCAGCACCTCGCCGTCCGCGAGCCGCTGCACCTCGACCCTGCCGCTGAGCACCGAGCCGGTGACCAGCAGGCCGCGCTCGGGGTCCACCGCCAGGGCCCGCACGCCCCGCTGGGTCGGGATGTTGCGCTCCACCGTGCCCGCCTCGGGATCGATGACCGCCACGCTGGCGGCATCGGGCCGCGCCAAGAGCAGGCGCTCGATCCCCGGCACCCACAACGGCTTGGCGTTGGCCGAGTAGATCTCGAGCCAGGGCTCCACCAGGCCGCTGACGGGATCCGCCAGGTACAGTCGCTCCCCGAAGTTCGGGGTGAGCACCAGCCGACCCAGGGGGGGGAGCCAGGCCGCGTCCCGGGGCGCCGGGAACCAGTCGCCATCGGCGCGCACGAACTTGACCCGCTCGAGGGGCCGCAGCGCAGGAAGGCGGAAGGGAACGAGCCCCCCTGGCTCGCTGTCGTGGGCGTTCACGAAGACCATGAACAGCCGCCCGATCTCCGCTGCAGGCACCAGATAGGCGAAGTTGCAGGGCCCCGGAAAGCCCCTCTTGGCCACGACCTGCCAGCCGTCGTCGCCCAGGCGCAGGCCGCTGAGCTCGTTGGGCGCCGTGAGGATCCAGGTGACCCCGACCTTGTCCACCCAGGAGTCCAGCGCCCCCGCCTGGAAGGGAGGCCAGCGAGGCGCCAGGGGGTGCACCACGGCACGGCCCCCGTCCAGGGGCACACCCAGCAGGCGGCAGCTGTCCTCGGCCACCACCACGGCGTGGTCCCCCAGCAGCTCGATGTCGTGGTACTCGCCACGCATGACCGTGGCGCGCTCGAGGACCTGCACGCGAGCGTCCACCCGCGCATCCGGCCAGTGGATCAGCCCCGGCAGGTAGTGCTCCCGCGCCAGCAACCCGTCCCCCACGAACCACAGGGGCAGCAGCACCACAGGCGCCAGCAGGCGGGCCCAGCGGGCGCCGCCACACAGATCGGCCACGACAGCGGAAGGCAGCAGCAAGGCCACACCGGGAACCCAGCTCGAGCCCCGGAGCAGACCGGGGCGACGCTCCCAGAGCTGTCGCGGCGGAAAGTTCGCCACCAGCAGCAGCGCCAGGGAGCCCTTGGCCGTCCACGACGCCCCGGGCAGGGCCAGGCTCACGACCGCCAGGCCGAGCCCGCCGGCCCAGCACCAGCGCCTGGGCAGCGACACCAGCCCCAGCCCCAGCAGGCAGGCAGCTCCCCAGCACCATGGGAGCGTGTCGGCCCGCAGCATCAGCACATGCCAGGCCTGGAGCAAGGCCTTGATCAGGCCGTGCGGGTAGGGCAGCAAGCCCAGCACCAAGCCCTCGACCCCGCCCCGCAGGGGTGGGATGAGCATCAGCGCTGCAGCCAGGGGCAGCTGGAGCGCCAGCCACCATCGGCGAACACGCTCGGAACTGGGACCAGCACGTGACATAGCTGGGGGTATCACGGGGCCCAGGGCGACACCGCCTAGGCAGCCGCGGCTTCCGCAGAGCCCAGCGTCAGCCGGGAAAGGCAGAACTTCCTCCTGATCAGGATCAGCAAATTCATGGTGTCGAAAATTCGGACACCCTCGAAATCGGACCAGAGCGCCCGTCGGCACCCCTCGGTGGCGCCTCGCCGGGCGCCCTGCGTGAAAACGGTAGGCACAGCGCAGATACCATAAACACCGAAATGTCTATTACTTTTGTTGCTATTTCGCATTCCACCCGCCAGAGCGACGGCCCCACGAGAGCCTCGAGGCACTCGATACATCCGCCTTTTGGACCTTTGTTCCTGTTTTTTCTGATGGCGGCCCCGCCGCATGTGTCACGGAGGTCCGGTCGACGCTGACGCGGCGGAGCCGAGCCCCGCGCGACCCCCCGCAACGGCGACTATTTCTGCTGGATGAACGCCGTTTTTCGCAACACATGGCGCGCCGCCCCGCAGGCACCCGGCCCATCCGTATGGGCCCTCGAAGCCCCCTTGCAGCGCCAAATATCGGTTCATAGACCGCGCTCCGAAGCCTGAAAACTTCGCTTCCAAGGAGTCACCCTGATGAGCGAGGCCAACGAAGTCAAGATCGGTGTGTTCATCTGCCACTGCGGCGGAAACATCTCCGACGTGGTCGACGTCAAGAGCGTCGCCGAGCGCGTGGGCAAGCTGCCCGACGTCGTCATCTCCACCACGCACATGTTCATGTGCTCCGATCCCGGCCAAGGTCTGATCGAAGACAAGATCAAGGACCTGGGCCTGAACCGCCTGATCGTGGCGGCATGCTCTCCCACGCTCCACCTGCCCACCTTCAGGCGGGCGGCGCAGCGGGCTGGGCTCAACCAGTTCCTGGTGGAGCACATCAACATCCGCGAGCACGTCTCCTGGGTCGTCGAAGACAAGGTCGCAGCCACCGACAAGGCCACCCGCCTGGTCACCGCGGCGGTGGGCCGAGTGCGCTACCTCGAGCCCCTCGAGATGCGCAGCATCGACATCCACCAGAAGGCGATGGTCATCGGTGGTGGCGTGGCCGGCTTGATCGCCGCTCGGGACCTCGCCGCCCGCGGGATGCGGGTGGTGCTGGCCGAGAAGCGCATGTTCCTCGGCGGCCGCATGGCGCAGCTCGACACCCTCTACCCCACCGGAGAGAGGGCCTGGGACCTGCTCGGGCCGCTGATCCAGGATGTCGTGAACCACCCTGAGATCACGATCCATACCGGCGCCACCCTGGTGGAAGCCAGCGGCGTGGTGGGCGACTTCCGGCTGAAGCTCCGCGTGCGCCCCCGCGGGGTAGCCCCTGGGGTCGACAACATCGCCGACGCCGTGGCGGCCTGCCCGGTCGAGGCCGACTACGCCTTCAACTACGGGCTGAACAAGCGCAAAGCCATCTACGCCCCCTACCGCGACGCCATGTGGCCGCGGGAGGCCTGCATCGTCTGGGACGACTGCACAAAGTGCGGCGACTGCGTGAAGGCGGTGAGCGGCCAGGGCATCGACCTGAACCCGCCAGCTCAGGAGATCGAGGTCCAGGCCGGCGTTGTAGTGCTCGCCACCGGCTACCACCCCTACGAGCCCAAGGCTGGCGAGTACGGCTGGGGCCAGCCCGGCGTGGTCACACTCCAGCAGCTCAACCGCATGATGAACCCCGAGGGTCCCACCGGCGGCCGCGTCGAGGTGAACGGCAAGCCCGTCAAGCGGCTGGCGTTCATCCACTGTGTCGGCGCCTGTGAGCGCGAGGGCGTGCACGCCCAGGGTGAGCACGGCAAGGTCAACGACTACTGCGCGCGCACCTGCTGTACGGCCACGATGCACGCGGCGCTGGAGCTGCAGCAGCGCGACCCCGAGCTGCAGACCGCCAGCTTCCACCAACACATCCGCACCTACGGTCGCGGCCACGAGGACTACTACGACCGCGCCTCGGCGGCAGGGATGCTCTTCCTGCGCCACCCGGGTGATGAGCCGCCCACGGTGGTGAGCGCAGGCGCCGACGGGCTGCTGGTCCGGTCCAGGGATCTGCTCACCGACGGTGTCGAGGTGGAGTACCCCGCCGACATGGTGGTGCTCTCTACCGGCGTCGTACCGCGGGACCACGGCGACCTTCGCGAGCTGTTCAAGTGCACCATCGGAGCGGACAACTTCCTCTCCGAGGTCCACCCCAAGCTTCGCCCGGTCGAGATCGCTGTGAGCGGCATCATGGTCGCGGGAGCCTGCCAGGCCCCCATGGACATCACAGAGGCCAGCGCCGCAGCGTCTGCCGCAGCGTCCAAGGCAGCCGCGATGATCAGCCAAGGCGCCGTCCTGATGGACCCCTTCATCGCCCAGGTGAACGAGTCACTGTGCTCGGACTGCCAGACCTGCCTCACGGTCTGCCCCTACGACGCCATCCACCGCATCGAGGCCGACGGCGTCGCCCGCGTGGATGAGGCCCTCTGCACCGGCTGCGGCACTTGCCATGCCGCCTGCCCCAGCGCCGCCATCCAGCAGTACGGCTTCACCGACGACCAGGTCATGGCCGAGGTGCAGATGCTGCTCGACGGCAAGCTGGCCGACCTCACCGCCTAGCCCACAGGAGCGCACCATGGCCCAACCGCAAGCCTCGCGTGAGACCGCGGCCAGCCCCGCCTGGGAGCCCCGCATCATCGCCTTCCTCTGCTACTGGTGTTCCTACACGGGCGCCGACAACGCGGGGATCGCCCGCCTCAAGTATCCGGCCAACGCCGACATCATCCGGCTGAACTGCTCCGGTCGCATCGACCCGCAGCTCGTCACCGCCGCGTTCTCGCGGGGAGCCGATGGTGTGATGGTCTGCGGCTGCCACCCGGGCTGCTGCCACTACATCAGCGGCAACTTCAAGACCATGGTTCGCATGCCCCTGCTCCAGCGGGTGCTCGAGGACCTGGGCATCGAGAAGGAGCGCTTCGTACACGAGTGGGTCAGCGCCTCCGAGGCCGAGAAGTTCTCCAAGCTGGTCGCGCAGACCGTCGAGAACGTGCGGGCTCTCGGTCCGCTGAACTGGCCCGGAATGCTCCACGACCGTGGCGTCGGCCACGGGCAAGACCGCAAGCCCTGGGGAGAGTAGCCATGAGCGAAGCAACGCCCAAGCTCAAGGTCGGTATGTACTGGGCCGCCAGCTGCGGCGGGTGTGACATCTCGCTGCTGGAGATCGGCCCCCGCCTCATCGACCTCATCCAGGTGGCAGACGTGGTCTTCTGGCCATGCGCCGCCGACTTCAAGTACCAACACGTGGCCGACTACCCCGACGGCCACATCGACGTCTGCTTCTACAACGGCAGCATCCGCACCTCCGAGCAGGAGGAGCTGGCCAGGCTGCTGCGCAAGAAGGCCAAGTGCCTGGTGGCCTACGGCTCCTGCGCTGGCGACGGCGGCATCCCCGCCCTGGCCAACCTCAAGGACACCAAGGGCATCTTCGACGCCTCCTACCACAACAATCCGTCCATCGACAATCCCGACGGCGTCGAGCCCCAGCACATCGTCGAGACCGAGTTCGGCCAGCTGGAGATCCCGGTCTTCTACGATCAGGTCATCCGTCTCAAGGACGTGGTGCAGGTGGACTACGAGATCCCGGGCTGTCCGCCCCAGGCCGACCAGGTCTGGAAGGTCATCGGTCTGGTGGCCAGCGGCGCCGTGCCCCTACGCAACGCCGCGCTGCGGGTGGGCTGCGACGACAAGTCCATCTGTGACGAGTGCCACCGCGAGAAGCGCAACACCCGCATCACCGCGTTCCACCGCCCCCACGAGATCATCCCCGATCCGGACCACTGCCTGCTCGAGCAGGGCGTGGTCTGCCTGGGCCCCGCCACCCGCTCCGGCTGCGGCGGCCTGTGCACCAAGGCCGGCCTGCCCTGCCGCGGCTGCTACGGCCCCGCCGGCAAGGTGGTGGACATGGGCACGGCCATGATCAGCGCCATCGGCTCCCTCATCGACACCGAGGACGAGGAAGTCGCCAGAAAGCTGGTCGCCCAGATCGCCGACCCCACGGGGACCTTCTACCGCTTCAGCCTCGGCTCCAGCCATCTCAAGGCGCGCAAGTAGGGCGCAGGGAGACTCGCCATGACCACCAAGCATGTGAAGACCGCCGAAGGCTTCCGGCGCATCAGCATCGACCCGGTCACCCGCCTCGAAGGCCACGGAAAGATCGACATCTTCCTGGACCAGGAAGGCAACGTGGCCGAGTGTTTCTTCCAGGTGCCCGAGCTGCGCGGCTTCGAGAAGTTCGCGGAAGGCCGCCCGGTCGAAGAGATGCCCCGCATCACCCCGCGCATCTGCGGCGTCTGCCCCGAAGCTCACCACTTCGCCGCGGCCAAGGCCTGCGACGCGGTGTACGGCATCGAGCTCACCAAAACGGCCCACAAGCTGCGCGAGCTGCAGTACAACATCTTCTACGTCACCGACCACACCACCCACTTCTACGCCCTGGGCGCCCCCGACTTCGTCATGGGCCCCGACCACGATCCGGCCACGCGCAACCTCATCGGCGTGATCGGCAAGGTGGGCCTAGAGATCGGCGGCAAGGTCATCCAGTGCCGCCAGTGGGGGCACGAGGCGGCAGCCATCTTCGGGGGCAAGCCGGTCAACCCCATCAACTGCATCCCCGGTGGCATGTCCAAGCCCATCAGCCTCGAGGAGCAGGCGCGGCTCAAGGAGATCATCTCCTATATGAAAGAGTTCGCGCAGTTCACCCTGCAGCTGTTCCACGACGTGGTCCTGGCCAACGAGAAGTACGTCGACATCATCCTGAACGGCCCCTACCTGCACAAGACCTGGTCCATGGGACTGGTGGACGCGCAGGGCAAAGTCAACTTCTACGACGGCAAGGTCCGCTACTGCGACCCCAACGGAGAGCAGTGCACCGAGTACTCCCCCAACGAGTACATGGAGCACGTGGCCGAGCGGGTGGAGCCCTGGTCCTACCTCAAGTTCCCCTACCTCAAGAAGATCGGCTGGAGGGGCTTCGTGGACGGCCCGGAGTCCGGCGTCTACCGCGCCACCCCCCAGTCCAGGCTCAACGTCAGCGACGGCATGAACAGCCCCCTGGCCCAGGAGGCCTACGAGAAGTACTTCGAGACGCTCACAGGCGACGCCTCGGGCAAGACCCCGGTGCACCACACCCTGGCCATCCACTGGGCTCGCGTCATCGAGCTGCTCAATGCCGCCGAGCGGGCCTGGGAGCTGGTCAACGACCCGGCCATCGTGGACCCCGAGGCCTACCGCTCGCTGCCCACCAAGCTGCCAACAGAGGGCGTCGGCATCGTCGAGGCGCCCCGCGGCACCCTGACCCACCACTACAAGACCGACGAGAACGGCATCATCACCAAGGCCAACCTCATCGTCGGCACCACCAACAACCACGCCCCCATCTGCATGAGCATCAAGAAGGCCGCGCAGGGCCTGATCAAGCCGGGGGTGGAGGTCACCGAGCCCATCCTCAACATGATCGAGATGGCGTTCAGGGCCTACGACCCCTGCTTCGGCTGCGCCACCCACGCGCTCCCGGGCCAGATGCCCCTCACCGTCCGCGTCCGTGACCGCGAGGGCAACCTGCTCACCCAGGGCAGCCGCCGCTAGGCGCCACCTAAGACGAGAGGAACAACTCCATGTCCACAATCAAGGAACGGTACGACGTCCTGGTCGTCGGTGGTGGCATCGCTGGGATGCAGGCCGCCCTCGACCTCGGCGAGCAGGGCCACAAGGTGCTGCTGGTCGAGCGGCAGCCCTCCATCGGCGGCGTGATGGTCGGCCTGAACAAGGTCTTCCCCACGCTCGATTGTTCATCCTGCATCTGCACCCCCCGCATGGCCGAGACCCGCAGCCACCCCAATGTCCAGGTCGAGACCTGGACCGAGCTGACCAAGATCGACAGGAAGGGCCCTGGCTTCAGCGCCATGCTGCTCCGGAAGCCCCGCTATGTGGACAGCGACGCCTGCGTCGGCTGCGGCGGGTGCGAGCTGGCCTGCCCCATCGAGGTCCCCCACGAGTTCGACTACGGGCTGGGCGCGCGCAAGGCCATCTACATCGAACACGCCAACGCCATCCCGCAGGTGCCGGTGCTCGACACCGCAAACTGTACCTTCTGCGGTAAGTGCGCGCGGGTCTGTCCCAAGGACTGCGTGGACTACCTGCAGGAAGCCCAGCAGGCGCGCGTCGAGGTGGGCTCGGTCGTCCTCACCACGGGCCTGAACATCACCCCAATGGACGCCAAGAAGGAGTACCACGGCGACGAGTTCGCCAACGTGGTCAACCCGCTGGCCATGGAGCGCATCCAGAGCTCGGACGGCCCCTACGGGACCGTCATCCGCCCCAGCGACGGCAAGATCCCCCGCAAGATCGCCTACATCCAGTGCGCAGGCAGCCGTGACAAGTCCATCGGCATCACCTACTGCTCGCGGGTGTGCTGCATGTACGCCCTCAAGCAGGCGGTGCTGATGCGCCACTACGTCCACGATCTGGACGTCACCCTGTTCCACATGGACATCCGGGCCTTCGGTAAGGGCTACGAGCAGTTCTACCGCCGCGCCCTGGCCGAAGGGGTCAAGGTCGTCAAGGGTAAGGTCGCCAAGATCAGCCAGGCGGAGAACAAGGATGTGATCCTCCGGGTGGAGAGGCTCGAAGAGGGCCGCGTCGTCGAGGAGCGCTTCGACATGGTGGTGCTCTCCCAGGGCCTGGTGCCCGGCTGGCATGCGGCCGGCGTGGTGGACGTGGACGAGGCCGACGACGGCTTCTTCGCCGCTCCCCAGGCCAAGCTCCAGCCCTGCGCCACCACCATCCCCGGCGTCTTCGCCGGTGGTGTGGCGGCCGGTCCCAAGGACATCCCCGACGCCATCGTCGAGGCCGGTGACGCCGCCATGGCGGCAGCCAACTGGCTCCAGAAGAACAACTGGTGCGATGCCACCGACGAAGTCACCGCCAAGTAGGCATCAGGAGCTGACCCATGAGTGACAACAAGCCCAAGAAGCCCATCATGGTGCTCCGGGAGCGCTGCGGCGGCATGTCCGACGAGCTCAAGGCCTACCAGAAGGAGCTCCTCGCCCTGCGCAAGCAGCTCGCGGCGACCCTCGAGGCCGGGCCCAAGACCGTCCCCGAGATCGCGCAGGAGTGTGGCCTCGAGGCGGACAAGGCCCTCTGGCACATCATGGCCATGAAGCGCTACGGCGCCGTGGCCCAGCGGGGCCAGAAGGGCGACTACTACCTCTACGGCCTGGAGGGCTAGCCATGGCGTACCGCATCAACACCAGGCTCCGGGATGAGCTCGTCCAGTACGGCGGCCTCGACGCCAACAAGTGCTTCAACTGCGGCAACTGCACCGCGGCCTGCGGCCTGTCCGAGCGCGAGACCATCTTCCCCCGGCGCGACATCCGCTCCATGCAGCTTGGCCTCGAGGGCCGCATCGAGGAGTCCCTCGACCCCTGGCTCTGCTACTACTGCGGTGACTGCTCGGACACCTGCCCCCGCGAGGCCGAGCCCGGCGAGCTGATGATGTCCATGCGGCGCTGGCTCACCGCCCGCTACGACTGGACCGGCATCTCGAAGCTGCTCTACACCAACCACATCGCCGAGTACGCCATCCTGGTGGTGCTGGCGGCGCTGGTCATGGCATTGTTCTTCGTGCCCGGCTTCGGCTTCCCGCTCCTGGCGGAGCATCCCGAGGCCCGTGAGCACGTGATGCTGCAGTTCTTCGCCCCCAAGCATGCGGTCCACTACGGCGACCTCATCATGGCCGCGGTGCTGTCCTTCTTCCTGGCCACCAACGTCCTGCGCATGTGGTCCAAGACCATGAAGAGCTCCGGTGCTGGCCCTGGGCACTACCTCGGGCAGCTGCACGAGCTGGTCATCCACGCCGCCACCCAGAAGCGCTGGGCCGCCTGCGACGGCGAGCGCGCCCGCTTCCACTGGCTGCGCCACGTGCTGCTGGTCACCGGCTACGGCACCATGCTGCTGCTGGTAGTCGTCTTCCTCACCTGGTTCCAGATCGAGGACACCGCGTGGCACTGGACCAGCATCCCCGGGTACTACGCCACCCTGGTACTGCTGGGCGTCACCATCACCATGATCACCGACCGCATGGCCAAGAAGGACCAGATCCACAAGTACAGCCACCCCAGCGACTGGTTGTTCCTGGCGCTGCTCCTCGGGACCTCCGTCACGGGCATCCTGCTGCATGCCTTCCGCCTGGCCGACCTGCCCATGCTCACCTACTGCATGTACATGCTGCACTTGGCCATCGCGGTGCCCATGCTGCTGGTGGAGGTGCCCTTCGGCAAGTGGTCCCACCTGGCCTACCGCCCCATGGCCATGTACCTGAACAAGGTCAAGGAGGCGGCCGCCCGCGACCGGGTCGGCGCCACCAGCACCGCCGCCGCCAAGTAGCGGCGAGGGCCCCGTGATCCCCTTCACCCCTGGTCGGGCTGGTCCTGGCCAGGGGTCTCTCGTCTTGGCCCTGGGCAACCCCGTGATGAGCGATGACGCCGTGGGTCTGCACGTGGCCGACGCCCTGCGCGCCTTGCTCAGGGCCCACCCCCTGCGCGACGTGCAGGTGCTCAAGAGCCAGCGCGCCGGCTTCGAGCTGGTGGAGATGCTGCCCGGCTACGACCGCGCCATCATCGTCGATGCGGTGCTCGCGGACGACCCCGTGCCCGGCCGCGTGCGAGAGCTCAGCCTCGACGATCTCTCCGGAAGCCGCCGCCTGATCAACGCCCACGAGATCTCCCTGCCCGTGGCCCTCGAGATGGGCCATCGCCTGGGCCTGGCCATGCCCAAGGAGATCGAGCTCATCGCCATCGAGGCCGTCGAGCTGTACACCATGAGCACCACCATGACGCCGCCCGTCCAGGCCGCAGTGCAGCCGGTGGCCCAGCGCATCTACGCCCGCCTGGCGACACTGCACGAGCCCATGACGGCCGACGAAGCGGCCACCGCCGAGAGCCAGCGCCGCTTCGCCTGGTATGCCCCAGACGAAGAGGGCTGATCGGCGAAACCGGCACGGAGCGACGGCCACTCGCCACGAAGCTTCGATCTACGCCATATATGGGCGACTGTACATGATAGGCCGGGCGGCTGGAACCTGACGAGCATCAGCCCCTCCCGGGCCGAACTATGACCGGGCCCGTATGTTCGGAGAAATGAATAGCGATTCAGTGGCCCCGACGGGCCGCGACACTAGAATGGCCCGTCGAGCGTGGACTCGTCCACGAGCAAACAACCCTCCAGACGGAGACGCCATGAGCGAGGACCTGAGACAGAGCATCGCGGCGCAGGTGGAGGCCGTCGGCGGCCAGAGCACCCGCCTGATGGACGTGGTCCGCGGCGTACAAGCCGCCCACGGCCATGTCGGTGAGCCCGCCATTCAGGAGATCGCCGCACAGCTGGGCCTCACGGGGGTCCATGTGCGCGGAGTGGTCAGCTTCTACCACTTCCTCTCCGAGCGCCCGACCGGGGCGGTCCGCATCCACCTGAGCGACTGCGCGTCCTGCCGGCTGGCAGGCGCCGAAGACGTGGCTGCGGCCTTCGAGCAAGCCCTGGGCATCGAGATGGGACAGACCACCCCCTGCGGTCGCGTCTCCATCGCCTGGACATCCTGCATCGGCCTGTGCGACCACGGCCCGGCCGCGCTGGTGGACGACGTCCCCATCATCAGGCTGGACCCCGAGCGCGCTCGCTCCATCGCCGCCCGCCTGCTGGCAGGCGCCACCCCCGCCGATCTGGCGCCCCGCGCAGCCGCAGGCGCCAGCCTGTTCGAGCAGATCAGCACCCTGGTCCCGCCCAATGTTCGCGCCGCAGGTCCTGTGGTCCTCACCCAGCGCGAGCGCGGCGCCGGCCTGCTGGCCGCCATCTCCCTCGAGCCCGGCGAGGTCATCGCCCAGGTCAAGGCCGCCAGCCTCTGCGGCCGTGGCGGCGCGGGCTTCCCCACCGGCCTCAAGTGGCAGTTCGCCCGCCAGTCCCCCGGCGAGCGCAAGGTCATCATCTGCAACGCCGACGAAGGCGAGCCCGGCACCTTCAAGGACCGCACGATCCTGATGGAGCGCCCGGGTGACGTCATCGAAGGCATGACCATCGCCGCCTGGGCCGTAGGCGCCCAAGAAGGCCTCATCTACCTGCGCGGCGAGTACCGCTGGCTGCTACCCCTGGTGCAGGCCGAGCTCGACGCGCGCCGTGAAGCGGGCCTGCTCGGCGCCGACATCGGCGGGGCCAAGGGCTTCGACTTCGACGTCCGCGTCCAGCTGGGCGCGGGCGCCTACGTGTGCGGCGAAGAGTCTGCGCTCATCGAGTCCAGCGAAGGCGCCCGGGGTTGCCCCCGGCACCGCCCGCCCTTCCCCGTCCAGAAGGGCTACCTGGGCCTGCCCACGGTGGTCAACAACGTCGAGACCTTCTGCGTCGCCACCGACCTGATGGACCGCGGCTTCACCTCTGTGGCGCGCCTAGGCACCGGCCAGAGCCGCGGCACCAAGCTGCTGAGCGTCTCCGGCGACTGCGAGCGTCCCGGTGTCTGGGAGCTGCCCTTCGGCCTCACCCTGCACGAGTTCCTCGAGGTGGTGGGCGGCAAGGACGCCATCGCGGTGCAGGTCGGCGGCCCCTCGGGTCGGCTGGTGCCCCCGGCCGACTACGGCAAGCACCTCTCCTTCGAGGAGCTGTCCACCGGCGGCTCCATGATGGTGTTCGGTCCCGGCCGTGACCTGCTGCAGATCACCGCCTGGCACATGGCGTTCTTCGTCGAAGAGAGCTGCGGCTGGTGCGTGCCCTGCCGGGCCGGCAACAAGCTGCTGGCCGACCGTCTCGAGCGGATCCTCGCGGGCAACGGCCTGCCCGAGGACCTCCCCTGGCTGCGCGAGCTCGCCACCACGATCAAAGCCACCAGCCGCTGCGGCCTCGGCCAGAGCTCACCCAACCCCGTGCTGTCCCTGCTGGACGGCTTCGCCACGATGCTCGAAGGCCGCCTGCGCCCCGGGCGCGACCGCGGCCGCGAGCCCAGCTTCGACCTCGAAGCGGCGCTGCAGGATGCCGTCCGCGTTCAGGGCCGTGAGCCCGTCTTCCACAACGAGGAGGCCCAGTCATGAGCCAAGGCTTCAGCTTCACCCTCGACGGCGCCGAGATCCAGGCCGAGCAGGGCATGACCATCATGGAAGCGGCCGACAAGGCCGGCGTCTGGATCCCCCGCCTCTGCTGGCTGAAGGACATCAGCCCCGGTGGCGCTTGCCGGCTGTGCACCGTCGTGGTCAACGGCCGCCACCAGGCCGCCTGCACCCAGCCCGCCAGCCCCGGCATCGAGGTCGTCAACGACTCGGCCGAGCTGTTCGCCATGCGCAAGCAGCTGGTCGAGATGTTGCTGGTCGAAGGCAACCACTACTGCATGTTCTGCGAGAAGTCCGGCAACTGCGAGCTGCAGGCCGTGGCCTACCGCTTCGGCATCACCCACCCGCGCTACCCCTACAGCTTCCCGGAGCGGGCGGTGGACGCCACCCACCCCGAGGTGCTCATCGACCACAACCGCTGCATCCGCTGCGGTCGCTGCGTGCGCACCTCCAGCGAGACCGACGCCAAGGGCGTGTTCGGCTTCGTGCAGCGCGGTGCCCACACCGCCCTGGCGGTGGACGCCTCCGAAGGCCTGGGCGCCACGGTGCTCGAGGGCCTGGACGCCGCCGTGAAGGCCTGCCCCGTCGGCGCCATCCTGCGCAAGCGCGAAGGGTACGCCGTGCCCGTCGGTGAGCGCCTCTACGACAACGAGCCCATCGGTAGTGACGTCGAACAGCGCCGCACCACCCCGGCAGAGTGAGGGGATCACCATGAGCAAGCCCAAGATCGCGACCGCGGCCCTCAGCTCCTGCTTCGGCTGCCACATGTCCGTGCTCGACATCGACGAGCGCATCCTGCAGCTGGTTGAGCTGGTGGACTTCGACAAGTCCCCCGTCAACGACATCAAGAAGTTCACCGCGCGCTGCGCCGTCGGCCTCATCGAGGGCGGCTGCTGCAACCAGGAGAACGTCGAGGTCCTGCGGTATTTCCGCGAGAACTGCGACATCCTGGTGGCCGTGGGTGACTGCGCCACCATGGGCGGCATCCCCGCCATGCGCAACACCGTGCCCCTGCAGGAGTGCATGGACGAGGCCTACCGTGACGGCCCCACCGTGTACAACCCCAGCGGCCAGCTGCCCAACGACCCCGAGCTCCCGCTGCTCCTGGACCGAGTCTATCCAGCGCAGGACATCGTGAAGATCGACTACTTCCTCCCCGGCTGTCCGCCGCCGGCCGACGCCATCTGGGCCGCCCTCGTGGCGCTCCTGACCGACAAGCCCATCGAGCTGCCCTACGGGCTGCTCCGCTACGACTGAGCGAGGTCCACCATGACGACCACACAGCCAGGACAACGCCGCATCGTCATCGAGCCGGTCACCCGGGTCGAAGGCCACGGCAAGGTCACCATCATGCTCGACGAGCACGATCAGGTCACCCAGGCCCGCCTCCACATCGTCGAGTTCCGCGGCTTCGAGCGCTACGTGCAGGGCCGCCCCTACTGGGAGATGCCCGTGCTGGTGCAGCGCCTCTGCGGCATCTGCCCCGTCAGCCATCACCTGGCCGCGGCCAAGGCGCTGGACATGGTGGTGGGCGTAGACGAGCTCACCCCCACCGGCGAAAAGATGCGCCGGCTGATGCACTACGGCCAGACCTTCCAGTCTCACGCCCTGCACTTCTTCCACCTGGTCTCCCCCGACCTGCTCTTCGGCTTCGACGCTGATCCCGCCATCCGCAACGTCATCGGCGTGGCCACCGACCCCCGCTTCCAGGAGCTGGCGGTCCGCGGCGTGCTGATGCGCAAGTACGGCCAGGAGGTCATCGAGGCCACGTCGGGCAAGAAGATCCACGGCACGGGCGCCATCCCCGGCGGCATCAACCGCCACCTGGACCCCGAGCGCAAGGCACACTTCCTCGCGGGCATCGAGCAGATGGTGGACTGGTCCATCCAGACCCTCGATCTCTGCAAGGGCTACACCCGGGACCACCTCGCGGAGCTGGCGGGCTTCGGGACCGTGCCCATGGCCAGCATGAGCATCGTGCGCGAGGATGGCTGCTTCGACCTGTACGACGGCAACCTGCGCTGCGTGGATGTCGACGGCGACATCATCTTCGATGGCATCAAGCCGGAGCAGTACCACGAGGTCATCGCCGAAGAGGTCAAGCCCTGGTCCTACATGAAGTTCCCCTTCATCAAGGCCCTGGGCCCCGAGAAGGGCTGGTACCGCGTGGGCCCCCTGGCCCGCATGAACACCTGCTCGTACATCGACACCCCCCTGGCCGAGGCCGCGCGGGCCGAGTTCATGGAGCTGGGCGGTGGCAAGCCGGTGCAGGTCTGCATGGCCTACCACTGGGCCCGCATGATCGAGCTGCTGCACGCGGCCGAGAAGATGCGCGAGCTGCTCCAGGACCCCGACCTGCTCGCGGGCGAGCGCGTCGCCACCGGCACCCGGCGCGGCGAAGGCATGGGCATCATCGAGGCGCCCCGCGGCACCCTGATCCATCACTACAAGGTGGCCGACGACGACACCGTCGCCATGGCCAACCTGATCGTCTCCACCACCCACAACAACGAGCCCATGAACCGCTCGGTGACCAAGGTGGCGGTGGACGAGCTCAGCGGCCGGGAGATCACCGAGGGCCTGCTGAACCGGGTGGAGATCGCCATCCGCGCCTACGACCCCTGCCTGTCTTGCGCCACCCACGCCGTGGGCCGCATGCCGCTGGAGATCTGCCTGTACGACGCCTCCGGAGCCCTGCTCGACCGGAAGGCCACCTAGGTCCGGGGGGCCGCCGTGCGCATCCTCGTGCTGGCCTGGGGCAACCCGGCCCGTCAAGACGATGGGCTGGGGCCCGCCCTGGCGGCAGCCCTCGAGGAGCGCGCCCCGGCGGGCGTGACCATCTCCTGCGACTACCAGCTCCAGATGGAAGACGCGGTCGTGATCTCCCAGCACGATCTGGTGGTGTTCGTGGACGCCAGCACTCAGGGCGACCACCCCTTCGAGTTCCAGCCGGTGCAGCCGGTGCAGCAGGCGAGCTTCTCCAGCCACAGCGTCAGCGCAGCTGCCCTGCTCGGCCTCAGCGAGCGCTGCTTCGAGCGACGGGTGCCAGCATGGCTGCTGGCCATCCGCGGCTATCGCTTCGAACCCTTCATCGAGGATCTGACTCCCCAGGCCCAGGACAACCTCCACGCAGCGCTCGCGTTCCTCGACCAGCAGCTCAGGGGAGACGCCCCCCTTGCCCTCGCTGGCGCCGAGCGACCATAATCGCAGCACCATGTCTACCGAAGAACCTGCCATCGTCCTCAGCGCAGACACCCTGACCTCCACCCTGGAGGAGGGCGCGGCGACCCGTGCGCCCGCCACCGGCGCCCGTGAGGTGCGGGACGAGCTGCTCAAGCTGGCGGTCATCGCCGCCCACCAGCTCAAGTCCCCCCTGCACTCCATCCAGACCAGCCTCAACCTGCTCATGGGTGGCTTCGTCGGCCCCATCCCCGCCAACCAGCGCGCGCTGCTGGACAACGCCAACCGCAGCGCCTCCCGAGGCAGCAATCTGGTCTCCGATCTGCTGCGGCTGCGGGGCCTGGACGTGCTCAGCGCCGACGACCTGGTGCCCGTGAACGTGGTCGATGCCCTGCGCACCGCCGTGGAGCGCGTGCGGGACGCAGCGGACGAGAAGCGGATCGAGCTGAGCGAGGCGATCACGCTGGAAGAGCCCGACATGGGCTGGGTACTCGCCGAGCCCAGCGTGGTGCAGGAGGTCCTCTTCGTCCTGCTCGAGAACGCCGTGAAGTACACGCCCAACGCCGGCCGTGTGTGCATCCGCGTGTTCGTGCCCTCCCAGCCCTACGAGCTACCCCAACCCCCTGCCTCAGGCCGCGACGTCCAGTGCCCTCAGATCGCCTGCGAGGTCGTCGACACGGGGATCGGGATTCCGCCTGCGGCCTGGCGGGACCTGTTCACCGAGTTCTTCCGCGCCCCCAACGCGCGCCGCTCGAGCCGTGAGGGCACCGGGCTGGGGCTCGCCTTCGCCGATCGGGCCATCCGGCTCATGCGCGGCCGCCTGCGCCTCGAGCCCGCCACCTCGGGTGGCGTCAAGGCGCTGCTGGTGCTGCCCTGCTCTCCTCCCCGGGCCGAGGACAGCCGCGGGGGCAGCGCCGTGCGCCGCGCGCGGCACATCTCCCAGCGTGTGGTGGTGGTCGGTGGCGTGTCCGCCGGGGCCAAGGCCGCGGCACGCATCGCGCGCCTGGATCCCGACGCCGAGGTCACGGTGATCGAGAAGGGCCAGTTCCTCTCCTACGCCGGCTGCGGCTTGCCCTACTACATCTCGGGCACGGTGCAGGAGCAGCGGGCCCTGCTCTCATCCCCCCTCGGTGACGTCAGGGACTCCTCCTTCTTCCACGCCCTCAAGAACGTCCGCACCCTGGATCAGACCGAGGCCACCAGCATCGACCGCGAGGCCCGTCAGGTGCGCATCCGGCGGCTCTCGGACGGCCAGGAGACCGCCCTGAGCTACGACCAGCTGGTCCTGGCCACGGGTGCACGGGCCGCGATCCCCGACATCCCAGGCACCGACCTGCCAGGGATCTACACCCTGCACGGGGTCGAGGACGCCGAGGCCATCCGCGGGCGCCTGCGGGATCCACAGGCCAAAGAGGTCGTCATCGTGGGCGGAGGAGTGCTGGGCTGCCAGATCACTGAGGCCGTGGCCCTACAGGGCTCCCGCATCAGCCTGGTCGAGGCCCAGCCCTCCATCCTGGGAATCGTCGACCCCGAGCTGGCCGCCCATGTCGAGAAACACATGGCGCGCCGCGGCGTGCGGGTACACACAGGCTGTGCGGTGATCGGGCTCGAGGGAGCCGACAGGGTCAGAGCCGTGCGGCTGGCCGACGGCCGCTCGCTACCCTGCGACTTCGTCATCCTGGCCACGGGTGTGCAGCCGCGGGTGACCCTGGCCCAGAGGGCCGGGATCGAGCTGGGCACCACGGGAGCCGTCCGGGTGGACCCCGAGCAGCGCAGCTCCGATCCCCTCATCTTCGCGGTGGGCGACTGCGCTGAGAACCGCAACCTGATCACCGGCCAGCCCACCTGGCTGCCCACCGGCTCGACCGCCACCCGCGAAGGCCGCGTGGCTGCCGGAAACATCTGCGGCCACCCGCAGAGCTCCCCCGGCGTCGTGGGCACCAGGGTGCTCAAGGTCTTCGACTGGACCGTCGCCTCCACCGGCCTCAGCGAGGCGGAGGCGGTGGATGCTGGCTACGACCCCGTCACCGCGCTCATCGTCGGGCCCGATCGCGCCCACTACCTGCCCACCTCCCAGCACATCCTGCTCAAGCTGGTGGCCGACCGCTCCACGCGCAAGGTCCTGGGCCTGCAAGGCATCGGCCCGGGCGAGGTCGCCAAGCGCATCGACATCGTCGCCACGGCTCTGTTCGCCGGGCTGCACCTGGGCCAGCTCTCCGAGCTCGACCTGGCCTACGCCCCCCCCTACTCCCTCGCCCTCGACAACGTCGTCACCGCCGCCAACGTGCTGCAGAACAAGCTCGATGGGCTGTTCGAGGGCATCACGCCCCACCAGCTCTGGGATCTGCTGGCCACCCCGCAGCCACCAGTGCTGCTGGATGTACGCCTGCACTCCGAGTACGGCCGCGTGCGCCTGGCCGACAGCCTGCACATCCCCCTCGGTGCCCTGCGTGGCCGCATCCATGAGATCCCCAAAGATCGCCCCATCGTTACCATCGGCAAGATCGGCCTGCGCGCCTACGAAGCCGCCCTGGTGCTTCGGCACAAGGGCTACCAGGATGTCCGCGTCCTGGACGGCGGCCTCGACGCCTGGCCTTTCGAGCTCGAGCAGCTCTAGAACCATCCACGGAGTTCCTATGTCCGAGCGCAAGAAGATCCTGGTCGTCGATGACGATCCCACCATCTGCCTGGTGTGCCGCACCGTCCTCGAGTCCGGTGGCTATCAGGTGTTCACCGCCTCCTCCGCGACCGAGGGCCTGGCCCTGGCCAAGACGGAGCAGCCAGACCTGGTGGTCCTGGACATCATGATGGAAGAGGTGGACTCGGGCTTCCAAGCCGCGAAGCTGCTGCAGGAAAGCCATCCTGGCGTGCCCATCCTGATGCTCTCCTCCATCGCCGGCGCATCGTCCCAGGTCTTCGACACCTCGGCTCTGCCGGTCAAGCAGCTCCTGGACAAGCCCATCCAGCCCGCAGTCCTGCTGCGCCGGGTGCAGTCGCTGCTGGACTGATCCACTTGCCAGCCCCCCCCTGGGCCCTGTAGAACAAGCTCCTACGGGCACATCAGGCCGGCGTCCGTCGGCCGAGGGGTGAGCCGTGCGCAAAGACCCACTTCGCCAAGCCCTGGAGCGCTCGAGCTTCTTCCAGGGCGTGGGGCCCGAAGAGCTGCACCTGCTCCAGGCCACCATGCGCCACCGGCGTGTAGATGAAGGTGATGCTCTGTTCGCACAGGGCGCACAGGGCGACTCCATGGCCCTGGTCACCCACGGCCGCCTCGCGGTGCGGATGCGAAACCAGCGTGGCGACGACGAGCAGATCCAGGTCGTGGAGCCTGGCGACGTGGTCGGTGAGATGGCCTGCGTGGACCCCGCCCCCCGCTCCGCCACCGTGGTGGCCCTCCAGCCCAGCCTGGTCTACGAGCTCGACCGCCACCTGCTGGCCTACCTGCGCCGGGAGGCCCCCGGCCTGGTGGCCGCGGTCCTGGGTTCGGTCATCGCCCAGCTCACCGAGCGCCTGCGGGCCACCAACGCGCGCATCGAGGCCGAGCTGCGTCGCCTGGCGACCGACCCCCAGCCCCAGGCTGCCGCGGCCCTGCCGCGGCTCGATCCCGGCCCTCCCCCACGGCGGCACCTGGGCCAGCTCCACCTGGTGGACATCGACCCGGCCCGAGGTCTCGACGAGCGGGATCTGATTCGCCTCTCATCGGTCGCGCCTGCGCGGGTCTGGGACGATCGCGCCCTGCTCTGCCACGAGGGTGACCGCGGGAGCTCGTGCTTCTTCATCGTGGCCGGCGAGGTCGACGTGGTGCGAACCATGCGCGGCAAGCGGCGCCGCCTGGCGACCCTCGGACAGGCCTCCCTGGTGGGTCAAGCGGCCCTGGTGGATCACTCCCTGCGCTCAGCCAGTCTGCGGGCCCGGGGTACGGTCATCGCCTTCGAGCTCGACCGCAGCACCTTCGAGCGGCTGCTCGCCCAGGCCAGCCCCCTGGCGCTCCGCTTCCAGGAAGAGATCGCCATCTCGGGTATCCGGCAGCTTCGCAGCGCCAACGCTCGCCTCGCCCAGGTGTTCGGCAAGGCCCAGGGCGGTCGGGCGGCGGCAGCGCCTGCTGCACCCCTGCCCAGCGAAGCGCAGGAACCCCTGGCCTACATCCAGGCTGCCTTGAGCGAGTGGGGAATGCAGGTGGAAGACCTGGAGAGCATCGAGCTGGTCACGCCTGAGGGCCTGGCCACCGTCGGTGAAGCGACTGCACGCCAGCGGCAACGCTGAACGCCGGGCGAAGTTCGCTTGCGCTTGCATTCGCCAGATGGCAACAGTTTTGTGAGCTACGCTGCAACGCCCTGGTTCAACACGAGCCACGCTCCACATTCGGGGTCATAAAGACTTCGACCGAGACTACCTGGAGCAAAAATGCTGCGACGCCAGAAAGGCCACCGTATTTGGGAAGACAGCGCAGGCCTGCTGCGGACTGTGTCCCACCCCGTGCGACTCTGCGTCCTCGACGTGCTTCGTGGCGGGCCAAAGAGCGTCGCTGACATCAACGCCGTCGTCGACGTCGTCCAGCCCAACCTCAGCCAGCACCTCGCCGTGCTGCGCGAGGCCGGCCTGGTCGCCTCCCACGCCGATGGCCCGCGCCGGCTCTACTACCTGCTGCGTCCCAGCTTCATCGAGAACCTGCTGGACCTGCTGGTCGAAGACCACCCCAGCCAGCAGCTTCCCCGCGCCGACGTCGTCGCAGCGGTCAACGGCGCGGCCTAGCCGCGCTCGAGCGCCCTGAACGCTGGAGGGCGCACCACCTGCGCCAGGCCGGCGCGCTCAGCGTGGGCCAGCACGGCCAGCACCCCAGCCAGACCGTCGGCCGGCCCCAGCAGTTGGAGCCCCACGGGCAGGCCCTCAACCATCCCCGCCGGCATCGATCCTGCTGGGAGCCCGCAGAGGTTGGCGGCGAAGGTCGTGGCACACATGCTGTGATCGTCCGCCTCGTCCAGCAGCGCCTGACCTCCCTGGGGAAGGTCGCGGGGCAAGGCGGGCGTCAGCGTGGTGGGGAAGGCCAGCAGATCCACCCCACAAAAAAGCTGCTCGAGCTGGTCTGTGAGGGCCTGGCGGGCCTGGGGGATGCGCCCGGGCGGACACCAGGGGCCGCGCCGCAGCTCATCCAGGGACTGGGCCGCCTGGGCCCCCAGCTGCCCCTGCCGGGCCGCGGCCTCGAGGGCCAGGGCGCTCTCAGCCAGCACCACCGCCACCCCCAGCTCCCTGGAGCTCTGCAGCAGCGGTGAGCTGACGTCACACAGCTCGGCGCCATCCGCCTCGAGGGCCGCGAGCAGCCCGCGACCGCAGCGGCGCACCCCGGGCTGCGCCATGTCCCAGGCCTGCACTGGCAGGCCGATCCTGCAGCCCGTGACTCCCCGGCCCAGCCAGGACGCAGGGGAGGGCTGCCCCAGGAGCTCGAGGAGCAGTGCCAGATCCGCTGTACACGCCGCGATGACCCCGTTGACGGTGAGGCTACCGCGGCCGAACAGGTCCCCCGCGAAGCGCCTGGGCTCGCGCCCGGGCTTGGCCGCGAACAGGCCCAGCAGAGCCGCGGGGATGCGCACCGAACCTCCAGCATCGGATCCCAGCGCCGCCGGCGCCAGGCCCAGCGACACCGCCACACCTGCGCCGGTGGAGGAGCCGCCCGCCCCCCGCGATGGGTCCAGGGGGTGACCTGGCAGCGCAGCATGGGCCGAGCGTCCCACCGGGCAGAGGCCCCACTCGGTGCAGTGGGTCTTTCCCGGGACCACCGCTCCCGCGGCCTCCAGACGCTCCACCAGCGCACCATCTCGCGAGGCGGGCTGGGTCCGGCTGTGGACGCCGGCGCGGGTGGGTAGGCCCGCCACGTCGTGCTGGTCCTTGAGGGGCAGGGGCACGCCGTCCAGCGCTCCCAGGGGCCTCCCGGCTCGCCACCGGCAGGCAGAGGCTCGCGCCCGGGCCTCGGCGCGCACCAAGCAGAGGTCCGAGAAGGGGCTGGCGCCCGCGGCTCCGAAGTCCTGGCGCTCGAGCCGGGAGCACAGCCGCTGCAAGACGACGAGGGGATCGACCTCGTCCCTCTCGTACGCCGATGTCAGCGCAGCGATGGAGCCCAAGGGCGGCGCGGGGAGGCCCAGCGAGGCGTCGCTCCAGCCTGGCATACCTGGAGAAGCTACGGGTTGACCGGGAAGGCCGTGACCACCTGGTTGCCTTCCTGCAGCACCACGCGCAGGGTGCTGGCCGGGGCCTGGCTGCCTTCCTGACCGCCGACGTAGCCGATGACCTGGCCCATGGGCACGTCGTAGACCTGTCGCTTTCCCTGGTCCTCGGCGAAGTAGCGGGAGGGATCTTCGGAGATCTGGCCATAGGCCTGATCGATCAGCGGGAAGACCTCGTCCTTGGTGATGGTGTAGACCCCCTGGCTGGACTTCTCGGCGCTCTCTTCGAGGTGGTCGAGGACGTGGGCGGCCCGGTTCCCGTAGCCAAGCTCAGTGGGGTAGAGCAGCCCGCCGGGGGAGGCGTATGAGCCATCGCTGTTGCGCTGGAGGTAGCTGGGGATCACCACCGCCGCGTCCTGGTGGCCCGCGGGGGTCCAGTTGGACGAGGTGTCGCCGTACTCGCCGGCCATGACCATCGCGCGGCCGGAGTCGGGCACATGCAGGCTGCGGTTGGGGCCCTCTTCCCAGGAGACCGACCCGTCGGCCTTGACGGTGACGAACTTGTACTCGACGTCGGCCCCGGCAGGCAGGCGCAGGTGGCCGGCCCAGGCGGGGAAGAGATCGTCAGAGGTCTTCAGCTCGACGCCACGGCTGGGGTCCCAGCCACCCAGCGCGGGATCGTTGCCCACCACGAAGACCCGATCGCCCCAGCCGGTGGCGTCGTGCTCGGCGTGGAACATCACCGGCGACGCCTCGCGGTCGGAGGGGCTGTCGATGCCGCCGTAGACATGCTGGAGGTCTTTGAAGTTGTCCTGGTACTGCAGGGCCAGCGCTTCGGACTCCACCACCAGGATGTCTTCGTCCGAGTACCGGGTGCCGTTCTTGGTCCAGTTGCAGGCCCCGGTGATCAGGCGCTTGCCATCGACCACAGCGTACTTGTGATGCATGGCCGAGAACGGCCCCACCCGGTTGGCCGCGCGCACCACGTGGGCCCCGGCCTGCTCGACCTTCTCGTCCAGCGGCGTCTTGTTGGCGTTCTTCTGCTCGGTGACGATGCTGACCTTCACACCGCGCGCGAGCGCCTTGATGACCGCATCCTGCACCTTGCGCTCGGTGAGCCCGAACATCGCGATCTCGATGCTCTCCTGGGCCTTGTTGATCTGGCTGGCCAGCACCGAGTCCAGGCGCTCGTCGGGCGCGAAGTGCAGCTCGAAGAACTCGTTGACCTTGCCACCGTGGAACGGGGAGTCGCCGTCGCCCAGCACCTCGAGGACTTCGTCGCGGTAGGCGGAGGCGAGCTGCTTGTCGCGCACCACCAGCATGTTCTCGTCGTTGGCCAGCGCGGCGGTGGCGTTCCAGTTGTAGGACCCCGTCATGACCGTTTCCTGGTCGATGACGCAGACCTTGAGGTGCATCAGGGAGCGGGAGCCCGAAGGCTTGGTGCGCACGACCTCGATGCCCGCTTGCTCGAGCATGTCGTCGCCGATGTTCCACTCGCGACCAGCGTTGGTCTTGTCCACCGCCACGCGCACCTTGACGCCCCGCTGGTGAAGCTCGATCAGCTTCTCGAGGATGGCCTCACGCCGGATGTTGTAGTGGGCGATCGTCACCTCTTCGCGGGCGCTGTCCAGCAGCCGCAGGACCTCTTCTTCGACGTCATCGTAGGGCGAGAAGAAGGGCTGCGCGGGCCCCTTGCCCGCGACCTCGACAGCC
The DNA here is from genome assembly GCA_937912125.1 of uncultured Pseudomonadota bacterium. GTDB lineage: Bacteria > Myxococcota_A > UBA796 > UBA796 > JAFGLY01 > CALDOK01. Next base: position 3,797 of record CALDOK010000069.1, on the reverse strand, counting down.
TGGACCACCAAGCCGACGTCGTCGACGATGGTGCACTCGGGCAGGTTGCAGGGATCCTGGGCGCGGAGGGGAGCGACCAGGAGTGCGGCGACGAGGACCAGCGAGTGGAGCATGAGCTCTCCTGTTTCTGCCGCCCATATTGCCGGCTGGGTCCCAAAGATCAAGCTCTTTCGGGTCGGCGCTGCGGGATCGCAGCCCCTGACGTCCGCCGCCTCGGCTCGACCGGCTCAGACCATCAGTTCAGGTAGCTCGAGCCGCCGAGCCACTCGCCGTCCGGGTAGTACCCGAACACCAGGCTGCCGCCCTTGATGGTGTCGATGACGCTCCGGCTGATCTCGGGGCGCAGGGCTGGACAACCCCAGGAGCGCCCGAGGCGGCCGTGGCTCCGGATGAAGCCTTCGCTCACGTAGTCGGCGGCATGGATCACGATGGACCGATCGCGGGCGTTGTCGTTCCACCCGTCCTCGAGTCCGTCGAGCTTGAGGGAGTAGCCATGCTTGCCGCTGTAGGTCTCCGCCGTCTTCATCAGGCCGACGTTGGACTGGTGGCTGCCGTCGCGGTTGGAGAAGCGCGTGGCCGAGTCCCCCCCGCTGCCGCTGCCGTGGGCCACATACTCGTGAAAGAGCAGCTTGTTGGTGTCCAGATCGATGACCCACAGCCGCTTCTCGCTCGAGGGCAGGGAGTAGTCGATCACCGTGATGATCTTCTTGCGGGTCTCCCCGTTCTTCCAGGCCGTCTCGAAGGCCCTCAGGGCGAGCTCGAGCACCTCGGGGAGCAAGCCCTGATCCTCGAAGGCGTCCGGGCGTAGATCCGCGCGGCCGCCCGAGCCCACCGAAGCCGTGGCGGCCGTGGACATGGCGAGGTTCAGGTCGCGGACACAGCCAGACTCCAGGCCGCAGACGGGTGCAGAGCGAACGGGCAGGACCAGGAAGAGAGCGATGACCAACAGGAGGGTGTTCATGCCCCGCTTCATGCGCAAGCTCCGTGCCAACGGGCCAAGCCCCGGTTTCCCAGCGTCGACACCCCGAGTGACCAGCTCATGCCATGGCACGGGCAGGCCAGGTGGGACCTCAGGGTCGCGCCGAGCCGTCCAGCTGCAGCGTGCCGCCGTCGTGGACCACGCAGTGATCGAGGCTGGCGCCTGCCGCCACAGCGCGACCATCCCACACCACCGTGTCGCGCAGCCGAGCGCCGTTCCCAACGCGCGCGCCAGCGCCCACCACGGTGTAGGGGCCGAGCCGAGCGCCCCGCTCCACCACGGCGCCATGACCGATCCAGCAGGGGGCCTGCAACACAGCGCCCGCGCCGATCTCACAGCGGGTGGCGTCCCCCACAGCGACGGGCTGGCCCGCCACGACGCGGACGCCGTGGGCCGCGCGGGTCCACGGATCGAGGGGCAGATCGATGGCGCCGTCCATCACGGCCCGATTGGCCTCGAGGTACACCTCGGGGTTGCCCACGTCGAGCCAGGTGCCCGGGTGCATCAGCCCCACCACCCGACCCTGGGGAATCAGCGCGACATAGGCACTGCGCACGATGCAGGCGAAGCCCTCGGACAGGGGGGCCAAGGCGGAACGACGCAGGGCATGGATGCCCGTGAAGTGGGTGTCCTCGGCCACGGGCTCCACGCCCGGGATGTGGGCCAAGGAGGTCAGCCGGGCCACCCGCCCCTGGTCGTCCAGGGCCACGATGCCGTGCACCTGCGCATCGTCCGAGCGCCGGAGCAGCATGGACGCCTCGACCCCGGGGCGCTCACAGGCCGCCAGCAGGGCCCCCAGGTCGCCGTCGCACAGCACGTCACCGTTGACCACCGCGAAGGTCTCGTCCAATCGAGGCCGGGCCCGCTGCAGCCCACCACCGGTGCCCAGGATCTCCGGGAGCTCTACCTGGACATGGATGTCCATGCCCCGGTAGGCGTCGCAGAACGCCTCGATCTGCCCCGAGAGGTGGTGGGCGTTGACCACCGCGCTGTGGATACCGTGCTGGGCGCACAGGCGCAGGGCCTGCTCGAGCACTGTGACGCCGCAGACCGGCACCAGGGGCTTGGGGCGGTGGTGGGTCAGAGGCCGGAGCCTGGTCCCGAAGCCGGCGGCGAGGATGAAGGCGCGGGCGGGCATGGCGTTCACATCTCGCGCCGGTTCTGAAGCGCGCGAGCCAGGCTGAGCTTGTCGGCGTACTCGATCTCGGTGCCAACGGGGATGCCGTGGGCCAGGCGCGTGACGCGCACTCCCAGAGGTTGCAGCAACCGGGCCAGGTACAGAGCGGTGGTGTCACCCTCGACGTCGGGATCGGTGGCCAGGATGATCTCCTGGATCTCCCCCTTCTCGATGCGCGACAACAAGGGGCCGATGCGCAGCTGCTCGGGCCCCACCCCGTCGAGGGGGCTGATGGAGCCGTGGAGCACGTGGTACTGCCCGCGAAAGACCCCTCCCCGCTCGATGGCCGGGATGTCCTGCGGCTGCTCCACCACGCAGATCAAGCCCGCCTCACGGTTGGTGTCGCGGCACCGCGAACAGGGAGAGCTGGTGACCAGATCACAGCACTGATCGCACTCCTCGATGCCCCGCCGCAGCTCCACGAGGGCCGCAGCGATCTCCTCGGCGACCGCGGGCGGCGACCGCAGAAGCCAGTAGGCCAAGCGGGTAGCCGTGCGCTCGCCGATGCCTGGAAAGCGGGCCAGCTGCGCCACACAGCGCTGCAGAGGTTCCATTGTCAGAAGAGCCCAGGAGGCAACGGCAGGCCGCCCGCCAGCTCCGAGACCTTCTGCCCCATGGCCTCCTTGGCCCGGATCAGGGCGTCGTTGACCGCGGCGGTGACCAGGTCTTCGAGCAGCTCCCGGTCTTCCATGGCCTCGGCGCTGATGCGCACCTCGAGCAGCTCCTGCCGGCCGTTGGCCTTGGCGGTGACCAAGCCCGCGCCCGCCTGGCCCTGCACCGTGATCTCTGCAGCCTCGGCCTGCATCTGCTGCATACGCTGGGTGACGTTGCCCAGCATTGACTGGAGGTTGCTCATGTCGAAGCCTCCACCAAAGGGGTTGTCGGAGCCGTCGCTCATGGTCTGCTCTCCTTGGGATCCGTGGGGATGAAGTCGTCGAGCTCGAGCTCGAGCTCGCTGCGTAAGCGAAGGATGACCGGGTCGGTGTCGACCGCGGTGCGAAGCTGCTGCAGGTAGAGCACTCGGGCGGTCTTGCGCGCCTCGTGGCGGGTCTCGGGGCGGCCCTGAGGCTGCTCGCGCAACACCACCTCGACCCGGGTCACCCCCGGGAAGGCGGCCTGAAGCAGCGGCCGGATCACGGCCCCGGTGACTCGAGGGCGACCCTGGTCGAGCTGGAACTGCGTGGCGAAGGCCACCCGGAGCTCTTCGCCGGACCAAGACATGGCTGCAGAGTGCTCCACCACCGGCGTCCAGCCCAGATCGGCCTGCTCGAGCACGGCCAGGACGGCCTGGTAGCGCGCCTGGGTGTCGTCATCGGGGCCGACCTTGGGCAGAGGCAGGCCGCCGGAAGCCGGCGCCGAGGCGGGCTCTTCTACGGCGGGCGGAGCCTGGGTGGGCGGCTCCATGGGAGCGGATGCAGGCGCCGGCACTGCTCGGACTACGGGCTGGGGCGCTGGCGCTTCGGCCGGCGTCAGGATGGGCGGCGGTACCGCGGCGCGCGGTGCCGCGGAGCGAGGCGCTGGCTGGACCTGCCGCAGCCCTTCGACGGGCTCGGCCGGGCCTGGTTGCGCTGCAGCGACCGTGGCCGAGGGCTCAACCGCAGGCTCAGCAGCGAGAGCGGGAGCAGGAGCAGGAGCAGGAGC
>CALDOK010000068.1 GCA_937912125.1 uncultured Pseudomonadota bacterium | reverse complement strand
CGTACCAGGCGTCCGCGGCGCCGGGGTGGGTGGTGGCGTCGCCGTCGTCGCAGTCCGCGGTGCAGGTCGAGGCCGCGTAGCTGCTGTCGCCGTAGCCGTCGCCGTCCAGGTCGGTGCAGCTATCACAGGCATCGCCATCACCGTCCCCATCGGCATCGGCCTGGCTGGGGTTGGCATCGTCGGGGCAGTTGTCGTCGCCCTCGGCGATGCCGTCGCCGTCGCTATCCAACAGGTCGATGGCCAGCACCATGGTGACCAGCCGAGAGTCCCCGGTGGACTCGCCGTAGCTCACCAGCACGTCGCCGCTGTCATCGTAGGCGATCTGCCAGAGCTCGTCGGACAGGCGCGAGTCACTGGAGCTTCCCCCAGGCTCCACGTAGACCTCATCCCCGTCGGCACCCACGGCCAGATCGCTGTCGTCGTAGCCGAAGGAACCCTGGGTGATCAGGCTGTTCCAGTCCTGGTCGCCGCAGGAGTCGGAGTGGGTGTCGCCGTCGTCCCGCCCACCCGCATAGGAGCTCAGGGTGACGCCGTCAGCCTGCACCACGGCGTTCTGCTCCGTGGAGCACTCCCAGAACATGCCCACGGAGAGCACGGCAGTGGTGGCCGCGCTGTCGGTGGGCAGCCCGCTGATGGTGGTGGTGTCCGAGCTGTACAGGTCGTCGGTCAGCACGCTGATGTGGCGCGGCGTAGCCAGGGTGCTGTCCTCGTACAGCACCACCAGGGTGGTCCCGCTGACGCCGTAGGCCGTGTGGAAGCCCCCGTCGGCCGCGCCCTGCTCGGCATAGCTGTAGTCGCCCGCGGCGGTGATGCCGAAGGTGGCGGGATCGAGATCATAGGTGTTGAGGTAGGTGGCGCTGTCCACCAGCGTGGCCGAGCTCAGGCTCACCCCGTTGATGGCTACGGTGGCCGCGGGATCGCCGTTGAAGCCGTACCACTGCCCCATGACGATGGCGTAGACCTCGGTGACCGTGGCCGTGCTGGGGATGACGATGTGGTAGTCATCCTCGGCCGAGGTCCAGGTGGAGCTGCCGTCGTAGGGCGTCGAGGCGCCGTTGGCGTCCACCGCCACGCCCCCGGTGATCCGCCCCTGAAAGACGACGGTCTGCGCCAGTGCAGGCGCGGGCAAGGTCAGAGCCAGGGCCAGGGGAAGGCGGAGGATCGGACGCATGGTGGGACCTCGACAGGAGCAGGCCCGCAGAGGATACCGCGGTGAGCCCGGGATCGCAGAGCGCCGGGTCGAGCGCGCGGCCAGGGGCAGGCCCGGCTGACCGGCCGCTACGGGAGCAGAGGCCTAGGCACACCCTGGGCATGCACCTCGCGCAGCCCCGCACCGAGGGCCACCGCACGGAGCAGGGGGGCAGGTACGGGCCGGTGCCGCAGCAGCTGAACCGCGCGCGGAGTACAGCCGAGCGAGCCCGCCAGCTCGCTGGTCTCGGCGGATGCGCAGGCGAGCTGGACGAAGGCCGCCTTCGCCGCCACCCCGGGCTCCGACCGACCGCAGAGGTCGGGGAGCGCCAACGCCGCGGGCGCGGCCTCCAGCAGGTGGCGCGGTTCACACCCCGGGGGGAGCGCTGGAATGTCCAGGCAGGGCACTGAGTGCTCGTCTCCCAGGCGGGGGAGGTGCTCCACCATCCTGGCCCTCAGGCGCACGTCGAGGACCCGCAGCCCCGGCAGGTCGGGCAGGCAGCTGGCGTCGTGGAAGAGATCGTTGGTGAAGCCGTGGTGTCTGTCCTGGCGCAGCAGATGGCCGAAGGCGTTGGCCAGGTGGTCCTGGCTTCGCAGGGGCTCGAAGTGCGGCGTGCCACCGCGGCGCCACGCGGAGCAAGCGTGAAGACCTGCTTTCTACACAGTATGACGCGCATCTCAGGCAGAGCAGGCACCTACTGGATCGTCGAAGTGTCGAAGGGATCCGACAGTCGCTTCGACGATCTTCGACACCCCCGCCCCACGAGACCCCAGAGGCGAAGCAAGTGGAGGGCGACCACAGGTCGCGGCCGGGTTGCTTCGCCAGCGCGCGAGTCCCTGCGGCCCCACCCACCAGTCCGTGCGCCCCGACACCGGGCACCGCCTGGTGACTCCCCCTGGCCAGCGAGCCCGGCTATGGTAGTGCCTTCCTGAGAATGCCTGCGCAGCGCCCCGTGGAGTCATCGTGCTTTCTCCTCGTATTCCCCGCTTCAGCCCAAGTTTTTCCCCCGCCGAGCTCCTCACGGTGGCCCACTCTTTGACCCGGCGAGGCGACGAACACGCCGCCATCCGCCGCTTCGAGCACGAGTTCGCCACCATGATCGGCGTCAAGCACGCGGTGATGGTGCCCAGCGCTCGCTACGGCTTCTTGCTGCTGCTCCGGGGCCTGGGCCTCGAGCCCGGTGACGAGATCATCGTCCCGGGCCTGACCTACTGGGCCATCCCCAGCATCGCCCTGGCCGCTGGCTTCACGGTCGTCCCCGCCGACATCGGCCTGCACAGCCACGTGCTCGATCCCGCGGCCTTCGAGGCCGCCATCACGCCAAAGACCAAGGCCGTGGTGCCCACCCACCTGTTCGGCACTCCCTGCGACATGCCCCGCATCCTCGAGATCGCGCGCAAGCACGGCATCAAGGTGATCGAGGACACGGCCCAGGCCACCGGGGCCCGCATGGCCGGCGAGATGGTCGGCAGCTTCGGCGACGCCGCCTACTACACCTTCGGGCTGACCAAGAACATGACCACCCTGAGTGGAGCCATGGTGAGCACCGACGACGACGAGCTGGCCGCCACCCTGCGCCGCGAGATGGCCACGGCCCAGCCCCGCCCCATCGGCAAGGCCCTCAAGGAAGCGATGGTGGGCACGGCCATGATGGTGGCCACCCACAAGTGGGTCTACCCCTTCGCCGTCCATCCGGCGGTGGTGCTGGGCAACAAGCTGGGCCAGGACCCCATCCACGAACGCTTCGGCGAGGCCGAGGTCCGCTACGAGCGAGCCCCCGACGCCAGCCGCTACCAGGCCCCCCGGGCCGTGCAGGCCGAGGTGGGGCTGCGGCAGCTCTCCAAGATCGAGCGCCTCAACTCCGCCCGTGCAGCCAACGGTCGCTTCCTGGACGAGCACCTGGCCCACGTGCCCGGGCTCGGGGTGCCCACCTACCCCGACGGCGCCGAGGCCATCTACATGAGCTTCGTCGTGCACCACCCCCAGCGCACGGCCCTGGCCGACGCCCTGCGGGGCCGCGGTGTGGACACCACCGTGGGCTACATGTCGGACATCACCCGCTCGCCGCTGTTCCCCGAGCTCGAGCGCTTCGACTGCCCCCACACCCGCGAAGCCTTCGCCAACCTGCTGCACCTGCCGGTGCATCCGCGGCTCACCCGCCGCGACCTGAAGCACATGGTCGAGGCCGTCCGGGCGTCCTGCCTAGAGGTCGGAGCGTAGCGCCATGAAGACCGCCACCATGGTGGGCATGGGCCTTGGCGCCTTGCGCCACAAGGCCACCGGCTGGCGCGCGCCGCTCAACGTGATGCTGAGCGTGACCAACCGCTGCAACGCCCGCTGCAGCTACTGCAACATCCCCCAGCGCAAGCAGACCGAGCTCACCACCACCGAGATCATCGACCTGGTGGACCTGCTGGCCGAGCGGGGCTGCCTGCGAGTGGGCCTGTGGGGCGGCGAGCCCCTGGTCCGAGCGGACATTGCCGCCATCGTCGACCGCTGCGCCGCCCACGGCCTGTGGACCACCCTGGACACCAACGGCTACCTCTTCCCCCAGTGGGCCGATCGGCTCGCGAACCTCAGCCACCTGATGATCTCCTTGGACGGACGCCAGGAGCACCACGACGCCAACCGCGAGCCCGGCTCCTGGGCCAAGGCCATGGCAGGTGTGCGCTGCGCCTCCGAGCGCAAGCTCGACTTCTGGACCATCACGGTGCTGACCCGCCACAACCTGGACGACATCGAGTACATGCTCGACCTGGGCGAAGAGCTCGGCTTCACGCCCACCTTCCAGGTGCTGCACCACACCGCCGAGCTGGCCGAGGGCAAGGGTGACGCCTTGATGCCCGAAGACGGCGCCTACCACCGCGCCCTGCGCAAGCTGCGCGACGCCAAGGACGCCGGACGCCCCGTGGGCTGCTCGCGCAAGTACCTGGACTACATGCTGAGCTGGGAGGACTTCGGGAAGCCCACCAGCGAGACCGCCCACCTGGACATGACCTGCATGGCCGGCCAGCTGTACTGCAACGTCGACACCGACGGCACGGTCTACCCCTGCTCGCTGCTCATCGGCGACTTCCCCGCGCTGAACCTCCGTGACGTGGGCTTCGATCGCGCCTTCGCCAACCTGCAGTCCAACCGCTGCCGGGCCTGCACGGCCACCGCGTTCACCGAGTACAACTACCTGTACCACCTCGACGCCCCCACGGTGCTCGAGTGGGTCAGCGCGCTCAAGCGGCTGGGCCCCGTGGGTTCGGGCTTCCGCCTGCCCAAGCTGCGGAGATAGACTGCCCCCATGTCCCCCCGCCTACCCCCCGTCGGACGTGTCGCACGCGCAGCCCTGAGCCGCCGGGTGCCGGTCTACGGCCACTGGGGCATCACCCACCGCTGCAACCTCACCTGCAAGATGTGCGGCATCTGGCGCTACGGCAAGAAGGACGAAGAGCTCACCCTGCCCCAGGTCGAGATCCTGGCCAAGCGGCTCAAGCGCATGGGGGTCATCCAGCTGGCCCTGGGCGGCGGCGAGCCCTTCGTGCGGGACGATCTCGAAGAGCTGGTGGGCATCCTGCTGGATCACGGCCTCGAGGTGCGGGTCCTCACCAACGGCGTGGACGTTCCCCCCGAGCGCATCGAGCGCCTGGTCGATCGGGGCCTGCGCAGCTTCGCCGTATCCCTGGACTCCCTCTACCCCTCCCGCTTCGACTACATCTGCGAGCGCGAAGGCGCCTGGGAACAGGTGGTGCGCACCCTGACCACCATGGCCGATCTGCTGAAGGGCAAGCGGGGCATGCCCGCCATCAACTGCGTGGTCAGCCACATCAACCTCGACGAGCTGCAGGAGATGGTCTGGTTCGCCAAGGCCCTGGGCTTCGCCATCAGCTTCCTGCCCGTCGAGCTGCTCGATGAGCCACGGGGCTCGAGTAAGCAGTGGGAAGACCGCTTCATCCGCTTCCGCCCCGAGATGAAGATCCCCCGCGACGCGGGCAGCGCCCTCGAGGTCGGAGAACGGGTGGACCGAGCCTACGACTCTCTGGTCAAGCTCAAGGCCCAGGGCTACCCCATCCTCAACTCCACGCCCTACCTCCAGGCCAGTCGCCACTACCTCAAGACAGGGCGCTTCCCGGCCCAGAGCTGCGACGCCGGGCGGCTGTACTTCAGCATCGCTCCCAGCGGGCAGTACACCATCTGCCACCGCACCCTGCACCAGCACAAGCACATCCTCGACCCCGACTTCGAGGAGTACTTCCACTCGGCCCAGTACGAGCACCTGCGCAAGCACGAGGTGGCCAGCTGCGAGGGCTGCATGCGGGCCTGCTGGATCGACACCAGCTTCATGTTCCGCACCGTCCAGGGCCTCACCGAGACCGCCAAGCTCTACGTCAGCCGCTCCACCAAGCAGCCCCTCAGCTGGGAGCAGGCCCGCACCTGGGCCCGCTACGATCTCGGCAATGTGGTGCCCGGCCCCAACACCGAAGGCCGCTGAAGGTCAGCGCTGCGGCGCAGGCCCTCCTGGCCTGCCAGGCGGAGGCGCGCCATGGGGAGGCGGCCCTCCACCCGGCGGTCCTCCACCCGGTGGCCCTCCACTCGGCGGTCCCCCCGGCATGCCGCCGGGCGCCATGGCCTCGAGGGCCTTCACCTGCTCGGGTGTGAGCAGGTCGTGCATGTCCAGCAGGGTGCCCAGGTGGTGACGCAGCATCGCCGTCTCGGCAGCACCAAGGGCGTCGACCTGATCCATGACCGCCTGGCGCTCCGGCCGCTCGGCCTGCAGCAGCGCGGAGAGGTCGGCGCGGGCCTGCTGGACCGCCGCCTGCAGATCCTCCCGCTCTCCGCGGGCGCGCTCGGCGATGCGCTGGATCTCCTCCACAGTGACGGCCTCGATGCCCAGGGCGGCGGCGTGATCCCGCACGAGATCGTGGGGCTGCGGCGGCCCTTCACCGCCACCCGCCCCGGGCGGTGGAGCGGCCCAGGCGCTGGCGGAGAGGTGCAGCAGGGCGAGACAGACGAGCACGCGTGGGACCATACGCATGATCACAGCTCCTGGTCGGTGGGTTGCAGGAACAGGGTGTCCAGAGCGCCGTAGGCGCCAGGCAGGGAGAAGCCACGCTGATCGTGGTCGAGGGCCTCGGACCAGAAGACACCCTGGGCGGCCGCACCGGCGGAGGCCACCGCTGGAGTCTCCTCGACGGCCTGAGGCAGGGCCAGGGTGGGGGCTGGCTCCGCTCCCCCGCCGAGCAGGTGAGAGGCCGCCACCAGCAGCACCGCGGCCGCTGCAGCCACCACCAGCGCGGTGCGCTGGCGGCCCTGGGCGCGAAGCCGGGACCGCAGCTGGGCGTCGAAGCGCCTGGGGTCCGTGGGCGGGGGCGTCCAGGCTTCCTGGATGCGCTGGACCAGCGCGCGGCTGTCGGAGTCGTGGGTGGTCATGGTCCAAGCTCCTGGCGCTGGGGCTCGAGCTCGGCACGCAGCGTCTTCAAGGCCCGGTGCAGGTGGCTCTTGGCCGTACCGGGCGCGATGGCGGAGAGAGTGGCGGCTTCGGTGACGGTGAAGCCCTCGAGGTACACGAGGGTGAAGATGGCCCGCTGCCCAGGCGAGAGCAGGTCCATGGCGCAGGCGATGCGGTCGCGCAGGGCGGGGTCGGCCGAGTCACAGGAGACGTCGGCGACGCGCTCGAGCTCCTCCACCTCGCCGGGGCCACTGGAGCCCCACAGATCACCCCAGCGCCGTCGCAGCCCACGCCAGCGGCGACGATTGGAAGCCTGGCGCACCAGGATGCGGAAGAACCAGGTGCTCAGCTCGGCCTCGTCGCGGAAGCGATGCAGGCCGGTGTAGGCGCGCAGGAAGGCGTCCTGGGCGACCTCCTCCGCTGTGGCGCGGTCCTCGCCCGTCAGCCTCCACGCGATGCGGACGGCTTGGTCCCGGTGTTTGTCCACCAGCTCGGCGAAGCGATGATCGCGGCTGGTGGCCAAGGCCAACTCCGGGGCTGCGGTGGTCGAGAGGGCGGTCACGCTCGAGCATCCTCCAGCTTGGCGCTCGCTCCTTGGACACCCCTATCCCAAGCCCGGTTTACGGTGCGCGTCGCATCGCGGAAGATCGCGCTCACCCCCCGAAGAGGATCGCGCAGTCATCGAGCACTTCCTGCGCGTTCGTGGAGATGCTGGCCGGATCGTAGACCAAGCGCCAGACGCCGTCGTCGTCCAGCAGCACCGTGATGCGGCTGGCGATGGCCTGGGTGGAGCTGCTGGCGGCGCCGTAGTGCACGGCGAGGGTGCGATCCAGATCGGACCACAGCTCGTAGCCGAAGCCTTCGGCCTCGGCGAAGGCCAGGTTGTCGCTGACCTCATCGAAGCTCACACCGACGATGGTGACTCCCAGCGCGTCGAACTCGGCCTGTCGGTCGCGGAACCCGCAACCCTGGGTGGTTCAACCCGATGTACCGGCCAGGGGGTAGAACCACAACACGGTGGGGTGACCCAGCAGGTGTTCCCGACCCCGAAGCTCGCCGGTGTGGGCCGTGGCCTGAAACTCGGGCGCCTCCAGGAACTCCGCAGGCTGAACCCCGTGGAGCTGATCGTACAGCCCCGTGTCGAAGGGCGGCGCGGTGTCCACCGGAGACGAGCTGTCCGCAGCGCTGTCGCGCGGCGGACCGTCTTTGGGCTCGCAGGCCACAGTGGCGACGACGGGAAGCAAGAGCACAAGGCGCATGGACCCTCCAGGGGCAGTGCCCCAGGATCTTAGCACGCGCGCCATCGGACCGGACTGGCTGAAAGGGGGCCTACATCACCAGGGCCAGGGTGAGGCCGTGGGTGGGCGGGGCCAGGGCATCGTCCGTGGGCCCCAGATCCACCCAGATGCCGTACTGGAGGTTGAGGTACTCGGACGCGACGCCCACACCGGCGCCGAGGGCATGCCGCACATCGCCCGCGTTGCGGGACCAGCCCACCCGCAGGGGGACCAGCTCGGCGACGACGTACTCGGCGCCCAGCCCGAAGTCCACGCCGTCCAGCTCGTCGATGGGCAGCATGGCGTCGGCCAGCAGGCCCAGCCCCTGGACGGGCTCCCAGCGCAGCCCCGCGTCGACCCGGGCCTGGTCTTCGTAGCCACGGGCACCATCCACCAGCAGCGGCCAGGTGGTGCCCAGGCTGAGGGCCAAGGTCTCGTGGGGGCGACCGGAGATGCTGCCCCCCAGGCGGAAGCCGCTGCCGTCACCCGCGCGCCCGGCGCGGCGCCAGAAGTAGCCGCCGTGCAGGCCCAGGCAGAGACGGCGATCACTGTCGACGCTCATGGCCGCGCCCGCGGAGACGTGCTGGGCCGCCGTGGGGTTGTCGTGGCTCTGCCCCACGAGCTCCCAGCCCGGCAGCTCGCTGTCGAGCATCGGCATGTCGGCGTGCTGCATGTAGGTGTAGGCGAGCCCCAGGGCCAAGCGGCTGGTGCGGGAGTCCACCGCCGCCACCTCGAAGCCACGCCAGCCCCCAGGGGTCAGGAAGCCCGAGCCGTGGATGTCGTACTGGGAGTCCAGGGCCAGCACCGAAGATCCGTACCAGACATTGTCGAGATTCGTGGGGGAGGCACGCCCTGTGCCGGCCAGCCCCAGGCTGGTGGCGTCGGCCGGCGTGAAGGGGTCCAGGGCCGAGTCCTGAGCGAGTCCTGGCGACCCGTGGAGCGCCAGGATAGCCAGCAGCGCCGCCCCCCCCAGCCGTCCGAGGCTACCAGGGGAGAAGATATGCTGCGGGAAAACCCGCTGACACCGTAGGTTCCGGTGTCCGCTGCCCTTGCTATGCTTCATGGAATCCACTACTATGGGGCGCTTTCCGAACCGGCAATTCGTTGCCACTATTCCATCCTGCTCTCGACAGCCGGCTTACCCCTCGGAGATGGCATGGACAAGAAGAAGCAAGAGTTCTTCCGCAAGCTGCTGATGGATCGCCTTCAGGCCTTGCTGGAAGACGCCGGCGCCACCATCGGTGACCTCACCGATGACAAAGAGCGTCTGGCCGACGACATCGACTTGGCGTCGATGGAGTCCAATCGCGACTTCCAGCTCCGGATTCGCGATCGCGAGCGGACGCTCATCCACAAGATCCGCCAAGCCCTGCAGCGCCTCGACGAAGGCGAGTACGGCGTGTGCGTGGTCTGTGGCGAAGAGATCAGCGAGCGACGCCTGCTGGCGCGCCCGGTGGCCACCCACTGCATCGACTGCAAGACCGAAGCCGAGCAGCTCGAGCGGCGTTCCCGCGAGTTCTAGTTCCGTCCTCGCCGCCCGCTCCCGGTCGATTCCGATCCGGAGGGTCCGCAACACTCGGGCCCGTGGCGGAGCTGCAGCTTGCACCGGCACGGCTCCGTCAATACGGGTCTGGGCGACCTTCCGACTCCGAGGATGCCGATGGCGACGCAGCGTGTGACCCGTGCGGTCCTTCCCCTCGCGGGGCTGGGCACCCGCTTCCTCCCCGCCACCAAGGCCGTCCCCAAGGAGCTGCTGCCCCTGGTGGATCGTCCCTGCCTCGACTACATCATCGCCGAGGCGGTGGCGTCGGGCATCGAGGACATGGTCTTCGTGATCTCCAAGGGCAAGGGCGCGCTCCTCGAGCACTTCTCCAAGGACCCCTACCTCGAGCAGTACCTCGAGGAGCGCAACCAGACCCACCTGCTGGCCGAGGTTCGCCGCGCCGCCCGCCTGGCCAAGGTCGTGGCTGTTCGCCAGCACGACGCCCTGGGCCTGGGTCATGCGGTGCTCACGGCGCGACCCGCGGTGGGTGACAACCCCTTCGCCGTGCTGCTGGGCGACGACATCATCCACAACCCCGCCAAGCCGGGCCTGCGCCAGCTGCTCGACGTCTGGGACCAGCACGGCCAGTGCGTGGTCGCCCTCATCGAGGTCCCGCGCGAGGAGACCAAGCGCTACGGCATCTGCGACGGCACCCTGCGCGGCCGCCTGATGGAGGTCACGGGCATGGTGGAGAAGCCCGACCCCGCCGATGCCCCCAGCAACCTCAGCATCGTGGGCCGCTACGTGCTGCCCGGCGAGATCTTCGACATCCTCGAGCGGACCCCCAAGGGTGCCGGCGGCGAAATCCAGCTCACCGACGCGCTGGCCGTACTCGCCAGCCGCGGCCAGGCCTGGGGCTACCTCTTCGAGGGTCGGCGCTACGACACGGGCAACGTGCTGGGCTGGTTGGAGGCCACGGTGGGCCTGGCGCTCGAGCGCCCCGAGCTCGCCCCCCAGGTGCGCGAGATCCTGCGCAACGCGCTGAACTGATCCCCGCAGGACAAGAAGCGTCCGCCGGGAGGTGACCAGGCGGGGGCCTCGTGCATCCCCGCCCGTTACGCCGCCCATGGAAGCGGGAGCGCATGGCGCGCTCCCCCGTGTGCTCGATGGCCCGTTCCTACGTCAAGGTCGCTGTGGCCGCTCCGCTGCCGGAGCCGCTCACCTACGCCGTGGATCTCGACGCGCTCGAGGGCCCCGCGGCCCCCGACGGCCTGCTCCAGGGCCACGCCGTGCTGGTGCCCCTGGGATCGCGGGTGGTCAACGGCTGGGTGGTGGAGCTGCTCGAGTCCTGCGACATCCCCACCCGCTCCGTCAAGCCCGTGCAGCGCCTGCTGGATCCCCTGCCCGTGTTCGGCGACGAGCAGCTGCGCTTCCTGCGCTGGGCGGCCCGCTACTACCTCTCCCCCCTGGGCGAGATGCTGGCCACTGCCCTGCCATCTGGTGCCCGCGCCCAGACCCGCCGGGTGTTGCTCCCGGGCGACGGCGCCGCCGAGGCCCTGGCCGCCGAACAGGTGCCAGAGCCCCGGGCCACCGTGCTGCGCGAGGTCATCCAGCACCCGGGGCGCACCCCGCGCTCTACCGCCCTGCGCCTGCAGCAGGAGCTCGAGCCCCGTCAGGTCAAGGCCGCCATCACCGCGCTCAAGCGCGACGGCCTGGTGGTCAGCGCCAACCGCGAGCAGGGCGCCAGCCGCGACAAGATCAAGCAGGTCCACCTGCTCATCGAGCCCACCGAGCTAGAGGCTCACAGCGTCAGACCCGGCCCGCGCATGCGCAGCGTCGTGGTCCGCCTGGCCGAGGCCGGGGGCTCCATGGACCTCCCCGATCTGCTCAGGCTCGAGGGCGACAGCGCCCGCGGCGCCGTCACGAAGCTCGAGGCCCGCGGCGTGCTCGAGCTCCGCGCCGCCGAGCGCCTGGATCCCGTCCAGACAGGGGATCTCGGTGGTGCCGCCCCCGAGCCCCTGCCCCCCACCTCGGCCCAGCAGGCAGTGCTCGACGCTCTGCAAGCCGACGGGGCCGGCACCACCCTGCTCCACGGCGTCACCGGCTCGGGCAAGACCGAGGTCTACCTCCAAGCCGCCGCTCGGGCCCTCGAGGCCGGCCATCAGGTGCTGGTGCTGGTCCCCGAGATCGGCCTCACCCCCCAACTGGTGGGGCGCTTTCGGGCCCGCTTCGGCGACAGCGTGGCCGTCCTGCACTCCGGCCTCACCGGCGTCGAGCGCCTACGCAGCTGGCGCCGCATCCGTAGCGGGCATGCCCGCGTGGCGGTGGGGGCCCGCTCCGCCCTCTTCGCCCCATTCCAGGATCTCGGCCTGGTGGTGGTCGACGAAGAACACGACGACTCCTACAAGCAGGACGACGGCGTGCGCTACCACGCCCGCGACCTCGCCGTCGTGCGCGCCGCCAAGGCCGGCTGCCCGGTGGTGCTTGGCTCGGCCACGCCCTCGGCCGAGACCCTGCAGAACGCCATCGACGGGCGCTACCGCCTGCTGCAGCTCAACTCCCGCATCTCGCCCCGGCCCACGCCCGAGCTCGAGCTGGTCGACCTCAACCAGCAGCCCCGGGGCTCCGACGGCAAGCGCCCCCTGCTGTCCGACCACCTGGTCAAGGCCCTGGAGCAGACCCTGGCCGGCGGGGGCAAGGCCATCCTGCTGCACAACCGCCGGGGCTATGCCACCATCGTGCAGTGCCCCGACTGCGGCGGCCGCTACACCTGCCCCAGCTGCGACATCTCCCTGGTGCTGCACAAGCGCCACGGCAAGCTCACCTGCCACTACTGCGGCCTGCAGCGGCCCTTCCGCCCAGACTGCCCCAGCCCCACCTGCAACGGCCAGGTCGAGGTGCTGGGCGAAGGCGCCGAGCTGCTCGAGGAGACCCTGGAGCGCCTGTTCCCCTGGGTGCCCGTCGCCCGCATGGACGCCGACACCACCGCGTCACGGGGGGCCCACCACCGCATCCTCGAGGGCTTCCGCACCGGCAAGAGCCGCCTGCTGGTGGGCACCCAGGTGGTGGCCAAGGGCCACGACTTCCCCGACGTGCAGCTGGCCGCCGCGGTCAACATCGACATGGTGCTCAACCTGCCCGACTTCCGATCCACCGAGCGCACCTGGGCCCTGGTCACCCAGCTGGCCGGCCGGGCCGGGCGGGGCGACCAGCCCGGGCGGGTGGTGCTGCAGACCCACCACCCCGATCACTTCGTCTTCCGCACCCTGGACGACCCCCAGGCCTTCCTGGCCCAAGAGGCCCGGCTGCGCACGGTGCTGGGCTACCCTCCCTTCGCCCGCCTGGTGCTGGTGCGCGTCGAGAGCAGCGACCGGGCCGCGGCCATGAGCCTCGCCGCCGATCTCGGCCGACAGCTGCGGAGAGCGCTGCCCCCAGGGCGCGTGGTAGACGTGCTGGGGCCGGCCCCCTCACCGCTGGCCAAGCTGGTGGGACGGTGGCGCTATCAGCTGCTGCTGCGCGGCTGGCAGACAGGGCCCTTCAGGCGCTGGCTCGACGCCCACGCCCACATGCTGCTGGCAGGCGGTCGCCAGCAACGCGGCGTGCGCATCACCGTGGATGTGGACCCGCGCAGCGTGATGTAGACTCTCGACGAACCTCCAGCTCGGCCCCACGGGCCCGCCCAGCCACCCCAGAGTCCCACAGAACCATGCTTCCAGCCCTGCTCCTGCCCCTCCTGATGGGATGCCCGCCCGATGACACCGGGGCGCAACACACCGACAGCCCGGCCCAGCCCGTCGCCCTGGTCGACGCCAACGGCGGCAGCTTCAGCGCCACGCTGCAGGCCGAGACCGCCCTGCTGGCCGAAGGCCTCAACGCCACCCTCGACTGGGGCGGCCTCACGCAGGACCTCCTTGGTCGCCCCCTGCAGCCAACCACCGACATCACCGAGGCCCGGATCTTCTCCTTCCGGTCCCTCGACCAGGCCACCATCCTCGAGGGCCTGGCCACCGAGACCCTAAGCCAGAGCGATGTCAGCTTCATCGTCAGCTGCACGCCGGAGTCCGATCGCTGCGATCTCGAGGAGTTCGTCACCATGGGCCACTGGCTCATCCCCTCTCGGGACTTCCTCGAGGGCCTGGGGGTCTGGCTCCTGGAGCTGCGGGGCGACACAGACCAGGGGATCCGAGCCCTGGCGTTCCTGCAGCCCAGCGCCACCACCCAGCAGCACCTCTACGTGATGGGCGACAGCGCCTCGTCCCTCGCCGTCACCCTGGACCTCACCGCGCTCACCCCCGTGCAGCTGGACGCCGGTCCCACGGTCGCCCTGGACTGGGCCGGGCTGACCCACACCGCTCAGGGTGTCGAGTTCGAGTCCGACCGGCTGGATCGCGCGGTGCTGTACCGCTTCGATCAGGACACCGCCCAGGCTGCGACCGACCTGCTGGCCTGGCCCAGCCTGGCCGCAGAGACCTGGAGCCTCGAGGTCGAAGGCACCGAGCTGGAGCTCGGCTCCATGCTGGGCGACAGTGCGTTCACCGGCATCGACAGCGACAGCGTCTGGATGCTGGCCCTGTACTGCACCCGCTGCGACCTGGCGGTACCCCGCTTCGTCACCGTGCTGACGCCCCGCAGCTGAACCCCGCTACGGGTAGAAGCTCTCGAAGCGCTCGCTGAACATCACGGCGGAGCCGAAGTTCACGTTCAGGCGCCAGACGAGCTGGCCTTCGGGGGACAGCTCGTCGATCTGTCCGTTCATGGCCAGCACCAGCATCCGGTTGCCGTTCCACAGGGGCTGGGCGTTGCCGAGCATCATGCTCTGCTGACAGTCGTCGGTGTGGTACTGCCAGTCCCGGCTGGCGGTCATGGCGCCATGGTCGAGCGAGTACTCGGCCGCCGCTGAGCACCAGGAAGAAGAATCGCTGCCGCGATCGAAGATGAGCACGCCCTGGGGGGTGGGCATGGCGCTGTGGGGGGTGAAGCCCAGCGGATCGCCGCCACCTAGTCCCTCGAAGTCGCCGTCGCGCCTGGCCAGGACCCAGTCCAGCTCGCCGGTGGCGCGGTGGATCTTGTAGACGGCCTCCCGGTACAGGGAGGTGGTGTAGTAGGCGCCCTCAGCGGCGTCGTAGCTGAGGCTGTTGAGGTGCAGGGGCACCTCGAAGTCGGAGCCGAACAGCTCCGCGGGGTAGACATCGTTCAGGTCGATGTCCAGAGACTGCACCGCGCTCCAGACCACCACCGGATCGACCCCGACGCCGAACTCCACGATGGTCTCGTCCAAGACCATCCGACCCTGGCCCATGTCGATGATGTTGGTGCTCAGGGAGGCGTAGCGCCCGGGCTCGACCTCGACGAAGTCCATGAAGGCGCCCCGGGCCTCCGACACCTCGCGCTCGGAGCCGTCCAGGGAGACCCGGACCACCGCGCCCATCTCGTCGGGCTGGAAGGCGGCCTGGTTGTAGAGCACCGAGCGGCCGTCGGCGGACATGCGGGCCCGAGTGTAGGTGCTGTCGCCGAGCCCATGGGACCACACATGGCGCCCTGCGGCGTCCACGATGGCGATGTGGTTGACCTCGGGGTCGCCCCAGACCGGGAACAGGGTGTAGCCGCCCGCCGTGCGGGCTGCGTCCACCCCGGTGATGGTGGGGCTGGTGCCGAAGGTGTCGACGCTGCCCGTGGTGAGGGTGTCGTCGGCGCTGCTGACGGTCTGATCATCGCTCTGGTTGATGATGGCGAGATCGTAGGCGGTGGTGGGCAGCATGCCCACCAGCATGAAGCTGTGTTCGGTGCTGGGCGCAGCGTCGTGCTCGGTCTGGAGCTCGAGGTTGCCGTCCAGGCCGAACTCGACCCAGCCCACGGTGGGCTCGCTGCTGGTCCAGCTCACCGTGGCCACGGTGGGGTGCGCCTCGCTGAGCTCGATGGTCAGGTTCTGGACGAGCTCATCGGCGGATCCGCCGGGACGCATGCCATTGCCGTCGAGCTCCTCACAGGCCGCGAGGAGCAGGAGACTCGAGAGGGCGAGGGGCAGGGTGTACCGCATGACGTTTCTTCACCAGGCAGGGCCCAACACTGGGCTGCCATGAAGTATGCACGATTCGATACGATAATTATCCAGGTTCTGAAAAATATCGTGATGGTGACAATTCCTTACATTACCGGAATAGTCCCTGACTCTTTCTGGACAGAGTGCGAGCAGGCGTGTGCGCATGGCTCGCCTATCGGCAGAACTCAGCGAGAAGTTCAGGCGGTGGCAGGCACCGATGCGACCAGCTCACCGGCAGTGCGGATGCTCGCGCGGCTGAAGGCGCGCTTGGCCCGCTCGGTGATGTCGGTCCCAAACGCGGTCTCGTAGCGCCCGTCGAGCACATAGGCCTTGACGGTGATCTTGACCGCGAAGCGCTCGGTGCCAGCGCCCACGGGGACCTCCCGCACGTTCACCAGGATGGGCTTGGCCAGGTAGACGTAGCGGCTGGTGGCCGCCGCCTCGTAGACCAAGCGCTTGGCCAGCCCGAAGTCCTCGCTGCAGCCGATCCAGAAGTCCAGCACGCACATCTGGTCCAGGGCCCCAGCGTTGGCGCAGGCCACCGCGTCGTTGAGGAAGCGGTGGTTGGGGATGGAGACCAGGTTGTCGTCCAGGGTGACCAGGCGCACCGTGCGCAGCCCGATCTCCTTGACCTCGCCGTACTGACCGGCGAACTCCACCCGATCCCCCACCTGGAAGGGCCGGTCGAAGAGCAGGATGATGCCGGCCATCAGCGAGGCCAGCAGGTCCTTGAAGGCGAAGCCCACGGCCACTGCCACGGAGCCGCCCACGGCCAGCAGCAGCTCATCGGTGAAGTGGAAGATGCTCGAGGCCACCACCGCGGTGGCCATGATGATCACCGCGAAGCGGGTGATGGCCGAGGCTTGCTTGAGCAACAGCCGGTAGCCCGTGAAGCGCTCACCCATGACGTCCAGGAAGCGCACCAGGACGCGCACGCCGAAAACAGTGATGACCACGACGATCAGGGCGTAGGGGATGCGGTCCAGCACCACGAAGCGGAGGAGGTTGGTGGTCTCGGCGCCGTCCATGCTGCCTCCTTACCGTGCCGCCAGGAAGTTCTTGTTGCGCAGGTGGCGCTGGACGGCCGGCAGCCAGGGGAGCTGCAGGACGTAGAGTGAGCTGACCTCATAGCCATCGCTGGACAGCACGCCCCGCCCCACCAGGCGCTGGCAGGCGGTGCGCACCCCGCTGCGGGGCAGGTTCAGCGCCCGGGCCAGGTGATCGACGCTCAGCCGGTCATGGACCACCACGGCGGTGAGCACGAACAGCTCGTTGTCGCTCAGGTCCTGCAGCTGAGCAGCCGCCGGCGCGTCGAACAGGCCCATGCGCAGCCGATCGCCGTCCACCGTCATGCCGGCGATCCACAGGTCCCGCGCCACCTCGGGATTGCCCGCGCTGCTGTCGGCCAGCAGGCGCCAGTAGGCCGCCTCGGCCCGGATGCGCAGGCGATCCGCCTCGACGGTGTTGGGCCCGATGCCCGCCAGATCGTCGAACGAGAGCTCGTACTCGGCCTGCTGCGCGGTGGTGGTGAGCCAGCGCGCGAGGGCGTCGGGCCCGCGGGGGGGCAGGACATGGACGCGCTCGAAGTAGGCGGGGTCGAAGACCCCGGGCACCCCGCGCAGGTAGGTCCAGGTGGGCCCGTGGAAGCAGCAGACCCAGAAGTGCTCGTCCGAGGTGGCATGCAGCACCTGCAGCATCTCGCGCAGGGCCTGGAAGCCGCCCACCTCGCGCAGGAACAGGCGCTCCATGCCGTCCACCAGGAAGACCCTCGGACCGGGCAGCAGCGAGATCTCGTCGATCAGCTCGGCGCGGCTGGGCACGACGACGCCAGAGCGGCCGAGCACCTTGGCGGCCAGCCAGGCGCGGGCGCCCTCGGGCCCCTCGACCGCCTGGTCCAGGGACAGGCTGACCAGCTCGTACTCTCCCACCAGATCGTGGGCGATCCGACCGAGCAGGGTGGTCTTGCCCATGCCCCTGTCGCTGGTCAGGACCTGCAGACCCCGCCGACGCTGCTCGCGCCAGCCCTCGAGCTCGGCCAGGATCTGCGCCTTCAGATCGTCGAGCCCAGGCAGAGGCGGGCGCAGGGTCCGCATCCGCTCGGCCACAGGGGCCGGGAGGGGCTCCCCCTGCCGCTCGCTGGCGTCGCGCAGCTGCCTCCTCGCCACCAGAGCCGCGAGCCAGGACATGCCAGGCCCACCGCTGAACACACGGCTGCCGTAGCGCACGACGAGCTGGAGCAACAACAGCCCCAGGGCCGTGGCCCCCTGCAGGGTGCGCAGCAGCCACGAAGAGGACCCTCCGGCGGCCCAGCGCATCAAGCGGCTGTCGGGCCGCTCCCCGAGGGCCGCGACCAGCATGGGGCTCCAGCGGTAGACCAGCACCACCACGAGGCCCCAGAAGGCGAACGTGCCCAGCACGCCCAGCAGCTCGAGGATGCGATCCGCGTCCAGCACGCGCAGGGCAACGAGGCGCGACAACACCAGCACCAGCCACCACCCCAGGGCCAGGCGCGCGCTCCAGAGCGTGAGCTCACGGACCGCTGGCTTCACGACGCGCAGGGCCGGACGTTCTTCGTCGGGGACGGCGAACAGCGCAGACACCAGCGGAGGCAGGGCGCGCCACAACACCACCGCGGCGAAAGACCAGGCCGCCAGAGCGATCAGGGCCGGAGCGTCGGCGAGCAAGCGGGCCAGCTGCCAGCTGGCCAAGACGCCCACCAGCGCCTGGGACAGGGCACCCCACGAGGGGCCCAGGCGGCCCAGGTCACCCGGCTCCAGCCAGCGCCGGGCCTGTTGGGCGAGCCAGCGGGGCAAGCCTCGTGCGTCGCGGTCCTGGCTGGCCTCGCGGGCCAGCAGGGCCTGCTTGTGCACCCAAGTGGGCGCAGCGCGACTCAGCCACACCCACAGCAAGGCCAGCAGCAGCAGCTCCACCGAGCCAGCCAGGAGCACCCAGATCGCGCCCAGGTCGAGCAGCCTGCTGGGCAGTGAGCGCAGCCAGGGACCCGCGTGACGGGCCGTGCTGCCGGCGCGCACGGGCAGCTCGCCCAGCTCAGCGACCAGCTCCGGCAGGAACGCCCGGGACACCTCACGCCGAGCGAAGGCCGAGGCGTCGGCCCGGGCATCACGGCGCTCGGCGCGGGCCCGGTGCAGCAGCGCCAGCAGCGCGTCCAGTTCGTCCGCGGCGGCCTGCTCGCGGTCCAGGAGCACGGCCTCCAGATCGCCCTGGGCCACCTGCGCGTCGGACAGCAGCGCCACCAGGGCGCTGGTGCTCAGGCTCTCCTCGAGGGTGGGCTGCTCTGCATGGAGCCTGGCCAGCCGCTCGCGGCGGGCGCCACGCAGCCGGTCCACCTCGACGACGCGAACTCGCAGCTCGGCGCGCATGCCGTCCACCACAGCGCGCAGCGCCAGGTAGGACGCGTCGATGCCCGGCTGCCGCTTGGAGTCCAGGGGCGGCATGTCCTGGGCAGCAGACAGCGCGCTAGCCTGGGCCTCCAGATCTTCGCCCAGGGCCTCGACGGCGGCCACCGAGGCCTCCCGACGCGCGGCCTCGGCCTCCATCAGATCGGCGATCTCCTGGCGCAGCTGCACCACCCGTTCGCGCAGCTCGGCCTCAGCCTGCGAGGCGCGGGTGGTGTCTTCGTCGGCCCGCTGGCGGGCCAGGTCCGCCTCGGCCCTTGCCGCGGCCACCTTGGCCCCGCTCTGGCTGTGCTCGAGCCCGGTGGTCGCCAAGCGCTTGGCCCGGTCGAGGGCGGTCTGGCGGGCGACCAGCCGCTTCTCGTCCAGCCACACCCGCAGCTGAGCCACCTCGTGCTGCAGGCCGTCCTGGCCGGCGGCCACCAGCTCGGCCCCGAGCTCCTCGCGGGCCTGCTCCAAGGTCTGGTGTAGCTGCTGGACCTGAAGCTCGAGTTGGGCCACGGGCAGATCTTCGATGGGCTCGGCCGCGGCCTGGTCGGCCAGGGCAGCCTCGAGCCGCAGCTTCTCGGTGCGGAGCTCGAGCTCGGCGGTGGAGCGGCCCAGGACCTCGATCTGGGCGGCCAGGTCCCGGGGCAACAGTGGGGCCACGCGCTGCAGGCGGTCCACCCGCGCGGCCAGGGACAAGGCCACCGCAGGATCTGCGGGCAGGAGCTCCGGGGCGGGCTCCGCCTGGGCCTGAACGGCGAGGATCAGAGACAGATCTCCCGGCACCGTGGCCGCGCGCCAGGCCTGCTGCCGAAGGCGCTCGAGCTCCCCGGCGGCCAGACCTGCCGCGGCGGCCAGCGCCAGCTGATCCGGGCTGGGCTGATCCTGGGGCGTCTCGGCGCGGACCCGGGCCCAGCCATCGAGCTGAGCCTGCACCGCGCTGTCCTGCAGCCCCGGAGCGCGCTCGAGGGCGGCGCGCAGCCCCGCCACGAAGCGCTGCTCGAGCAGATCGGCGCGCTCCTCGGCATCGCAGGCTTCGCCCAGGGCTCTCCGCCACGGGGACAGCAGCTCGGCATCGGCGGCCTCGAGGCCCGAGGGCGTCGCAACAGCCTGCTGGGAAGCGCGCCCCTCGGCGCGAAGCTGCAGCTGCCAGGCATGGGCCCTCAGAAAGCTCGGGTCTCCGATGGGAGCTCCGACCAGAGCCGGGAAGGCCTCGGCCCAGGAACCCTCCCCAGCGTACCAGGCCTCGGAGGCCTCGCTGCGCGCCCTGGCGGCCTGCGTCCGGGCCCCGAGAGACGGCAGGATCTCTTGCTGCAAGCGTGCGCGGAGCACGGCGGGGTCGACCTGCTCCTGGGCCACGGCAGGGGCGAATGCCAGCCAGCAGCACAGCAACAGCAGCTCGAACATTGGAGGCCTCCACCTGCGAGGGCGCCTGGTGCGCCCCGAACCATGGAAATCCCTATCGCCACCCAGCCCCAGAGGCATGGTGGCCCGCCCACAGAGGGGAGGGTCCGCGCGTCAGCGCCTGCGCTTTCGGGGACCAGACGGAGCCCCACTACCGCCACCGCCGCCACCACCGCCACCGCCACCGCCCCGGCGCCGACGCCGGGAACGCTTGCGCTTGGAGGGTGCAGGAGCACTCTGGGCTTCGGGCTCGGGCTCGGGCCCGGGCGCAACCTGGAGGATGTGAACCGGCGCCCTGGGGGGGGCGGCGGGTGGCAAGCCCAGGGCCTCGCGGCGCTCGCGGGCCTCCCGCTCCAGGTCCTCGATCTCGGCCAGCAGCGAGTCGGTGTCGGCCTTGGCCTGGCGGCGGCGCTTGCCTGTGAGCGGGGAGTCGGGACGCAGCTCGCCCTCCTCGTACAGGTCCCACATCTCCTGGCCGTAGCGCATGCGCCGCAGCTCGGGAGCGAAGCGCCCCAGGATGCGGCAGAGGTTGTCCACGTCGCGGATCAACAGGCGCCGAGCGTTGTTGTTGTGGGCGGGATCGACGCACTGGGGGAAGTCGATGAGCACCGGGCCGTCGTGGGCCAGCAGCACGTTGAAGTCCGACAGGTCCGCGTGTACGACGCCGCCGCAGAGCATACGCACCACCTCGCGAAGGAGGTGGTCGAAGATGCCCCGGGCCTCGTCTCGGCTCAGGGACAGATCGGCCAGGCGAGGGGCGGGCTCGCCGTGTTCGTCCTGCACCAGCTCCATCACCAGCACGCCGTCGACGAACTCGAAGGGCTCCGGAACCCGCACGCCCGCCGCGTGGATGCGGAACAGCGCGTCCACCTCGGCGTTGTGCCAGGCCTGCTCGTCCAGGCTGCGGCCGAAGCTGCTGCGCTTGGCGATGGCCCGCGCCTCCCGGCTGTTGCGCACGCGGCGGCCGTCCGTGTACTCCGAGCGATTCCGGAAGCTGCGCTGGTCCAGCTCCTTGTAGACCTTGGCCACCCGGACCTCGCCCCCAGCGAGCACCAGGTAGACCTGGGCCTCCTTGCCGCTCATGAGGGGTCGCAGCACCTCGTCGATGATGCCCTGGTCAACCAGCGGAGCCAGCCGCTCGGGGATGCGCATCGTGGTGAGACCTCCTGGCTGAACCTCCTGGCCGGCCGCCCATGCGCTGAGCGTCCATCCCAGGACCGCCCTAGCCGGGTACGGGCTCGAGCGCCCACACTCTCTGAGCCAGGCCCAGCCTCCAGGCCCCTCCGCGCGGGGGAGCGCAGCCCGACGACCCAGGTGGGCACGGGCCATGCTACCCTGCACACCAAGATCGGAGGAAACATGGATCCCGCCACCCTCAAGGCCTATCTGCAGTCCCTGTGCGATGAGCTCGATGCCGGCAACAGCACCGTCAAGGCGGTGCGCTGGGCGGGCGCGGCGCTGGTGGCGTCGGGCGCCATGACCGCCTGCTTCGAGAAGGATCAGGCGGTGCCCCTGTACGCCGCCACCTTCGACTCCGGTAACTTCGAGGGGATCTGCGACGACGTCGTGGACAACGACGACGATGGCCTCACCGACTGCGACGACCCCGACTGCGACGACGACCCCGCCTGCGAGGCTGTGGACGAGTACGGCGCGCCGCCGGCCGAGATGGACTGCACCAACGAGCAGGACGACGACGACGACGGCCTGATCGACTGCGACGACCCCGACTGCAGCGACGACCCCGCCTGCGTGAGCGACGAGCTGTACGGGGTGTCCACGGAGTAGGTTCAGGCCCCGGCCTCCCGCTCATTCAGCTGCCGGTAGTAGCAATACGGGTTGCCACCCATCTCGCCCACGTGGGCGAAGCTGGTCCAGCCGCAGCCGCCGCGGCAGATCTCGGCGTACGCGCACTCGCGGCAGTAGCCCTCGAGCTGCTCGACGCTGAACTTGCGGTTGTAGGCGAAGGCGTCGGGGTCCTTCCAGATCTCCGTGAGGGAGCGCTCACGGATGTTGCCCTCGACGAAGCGGTCCTCGTCGTTCATGGCCGAGGGCAGGGACAGGCAGCCCTTGATGTTGCCGTTGCTCTCGATGCCCAGCACGTGGCAGCCCGCGCGACAGCCCACCCAGAAGGGCACAACCTTGCTGCGATCCCGCAGCACGGCCTCGTGCTCGCCGAAGTAGCCGATGTTGTCGGCTGGGTAGACCTTGGGGCGCCCGGGCAGCTGCTTGAGGGCCGCGATGCGGGGGATCAGATCGAGCACGTCGGAGGGCCGGATGACCAGATCCGGGTGGTCGGCCATGTTGCCGGTGGGGTTGCCCAGCTGAAGCTGCCACGAGGCCACGTCGTGCTCGGCCAGGACGGCGCGGAGCTGCTCGAGCTCATCCATGTTGCGGCGGTTGAGCATGGTGACCACCGAGACCTGCACGCCCGCGGCGCGGGTGAGGTCGATGCTGGCAAGCAGGTGCCGCCACTGACCATCGATGCGGCGAACGTAGTCGTGGGTGGCCTCGCAGCCATCCACACTGAAGGCCACGGACTCGAGCCCGTACAGCTTGACCATGCGGGCCTTGTCCGCGTCCCAGCTGCGGCCGTTGCTCAAGATGTTGACCCGCACGCCCTTGCTGGTCAGCGCGTTGGCGATCAAGGGCCAGTCCTGCCGCAGGGTGGGCTCGCCCCCCGCCAGGGTGACCCGGCGGGTGCCCAAGGCCACCAGCTCATCGCACAGGGCCAGGGCCTCGGGCGTGCTGAGCTCGTCGGGGCGCGCCTTGCCGGCCCGGGACCCGCAGTGGCGACAGTTGAGATCGCAGGCCAGGGTGAGCTCCCAGACCACCTGGTAGGGCCGATAGCCCAGACGCTTCAAGAGAGGAATCATGGCGAAGCCCTAACCCCACCGCCCCTCGCCAGGCTGTGCCGACGGAGCCGATGGAGCCGATGGAGCCGATGGAGCCGATGGAGCCGACGCTGGCCCCGCTACCAGCCCAGGACCAGGTACACGCTCCCGGACGAGCTGCCGCTGTCGTCGGCGTCGGGGGCACCCAGCAGCAGATCGGACAGGCCGTCGGCGTCCGCGTCGCCGGCCGCGATGGCCGAGCCCAGGTGGTCTCCAGGGGCTTCGCCCAGCCAGGAGATGGAGGCATCGGCCAAGGCGTTGACGCCAACCCAGGCCCTGGGGCCGCCGCTGAGCATGTAGACCTTGCCGCACAGGGCGCTACCACTGCTGACATAGGGAGCGCCCACCGCCAGATCCGCGGCGCCGTCGCCGTCGAAGTCGGGGACAAGCTCGACGGCCCAGCCCGCACGGCTGGACGCGGCCTCGCCCACGAAGGTGACCGGTGAGGACGCCAGGGAGGACGACGTGCTGGGACCTCCCCACAATGAGCCGCCGGACCAAACGTAGACCACGCCCTCGGATCCGGCGCCGCTGTCGTGGTAGGGCGAGGAGATCACGAAGTCCTCGTAGCCGTCCGCGTTGAAGTCCTGCCCTCCCGCCAGGGCGTGGCCGGCGTAGTCGCCGCTGTCTTCACCCACGAAGATGTGCTCAGCGTCTTCCAGGCTGCCTTCGCTCCCAGGCCAGACACCGCGGCCCATGACCATCCACACCGCGCCCACGCGGCCGTCGGCGGGGTAGCCCTGGGCGGCGAGGAGCAGCTCGTCGTAGCCGTCGCCGTCGACGTCACCCGCGGAGTCGAGCTCAGAGCCGAGCTGATCGTCGGCGTTGAGCCCCATCCAGTACTCACCCGCGACCATCTGATCCCTGGGATGCCCCAGGAACAGCTCGGCGAAGCCCTCGTCGCCCACGTCCGAGGTGACCCCCGGGCCGCCGACCAGGATGTCGGACAGCCCGTCATGATCCACGTCGCCGGCCGAGGCCACACCACCCATCTCGGAGCGACCGCCGGAGATGGAGACGTAGCTGTAGTCCTCGATGCTCGAGAACCACAGCACCACCAGGCCGGTGCCGTCGGCCTCGGGGGCGCCCGCGCCGAAGTCCACCTCGCCGTCGCCGTCCACATCGGGGAACAGGGCCACGTCGTCACCCAGCTCTGCGCCGGCCATGGCGGTAGCCCAGGTGATCGCCCCCGAGGACGAGGCCACGTCGAGCTCCAGGCCCGAGTAGTACCCCAGGTACTCACCGGGCATGAAGTAGAACTGACCACCAGAGGAGGAGCCCGGAGCACCGATGATGAAGTCGTCGCTGCCGTCACCGGTCAGGTCCTGGCCCCCGTCGAGGGCCCAGCCGGCCATGTCGCCGTAGGCGTCGCCGATCCACCCGTCCTCGGCAGAGCCGATGTCCAGCTCGACGCAGGCCTCATCTTCGTCGATCTGCACATCGCAGTCGTCGTCCAGAGTGTTGCATCGCTCCTCGGCGCCGGGAAAGATCTCCGGGTCCAGGTCGTCGCAGTCGTTGTCGTTGGGCACGTAGCCGTAGGGTTGCTCCTCAGCCTCGATCATGTCGTAGGCGTCGCCGTAGCCGTCGCCATCGCCGTCGTGGAACCACTCGAACAGGGGGGCACCGCCCTCCTCGTCCACCAGGCCGTCGCAGTCGTTGTCCACGAGATCGTAGGGCTCCTCCGCACCGGGATGGATCTCGGCGTCGGTGTCGTCGCAGTCCGAGTCGTCGGCCACGTGGGCGGGGGGGGCTTGGCAGGCCAGGACCTGGGCGTCGGGATCGCCGTAGCCGTCACTGTCGTAGTCGGCGTACCAGACCAGGGTGTCCAGGGCCTGATCGTCCACCGCACCGTTGCAGTCGTTATCGACGCCGTCGCAGACCTCGAGCCCGCCGGGGAAGGCGTCGGGGTCCTCGTCATCGCAGTCGTCATCCACGCCATACCCGTCGGCGTCCAGATCGTCGTCGGGGGTGGAGCCGTCGCAGTCGTCATCTACGCCGTTGTAGGCCCGCTCGGAGGCGCCGGGGTGGACGTTGGCGTCGCCGTCGTCGCAGTCCTCGGAGCGGGTGAAGCCGTCGCCGTCCTGATCCACGGCGGACCCTGTGTCGTCCTTGTCGCCACAGGCGACGGCCAAGAGCAGCAGGGGGAGCAGCAGGTGCGGGCGCATGGTTCCTCCGGATCCGACCGCCGACGGCACAGCGTTGTCGGAGAGCTCACGGAGCGCCGCCTAATCGTATCATCGGCGCTGGCCACCCACGACCAGGTGAGTAGCTGCAAGGACAACCAAGAAAGGAGGCCCCATGGCCAAGACCCCTTTGCAGATGCTGCAGCGCATGATCGCCAGGCTCCCCGACGACACCGGCCAGACCTTCGAGCAGTGGGTGGAGCTGGCCCGGGGTGCCGGCATCCCGAGACACCAGGCCCTGACCGCCTGGCTCAAGGCCGAGCACGGCCTGAACCACAACCAGGCCCAGTGGATCGCCTGGGGGGTGACCGATCCCGGCAGGGTCGACCAGTACGAGCGCCCAGCCGATCTGGTGGCCGAGCTGTACAGCGGCAAGAAGGCCCACCTGCGGCCCATCTACGACGCCCTGGTGGCCGCGGGCCTGGCCACCGGCGACGACGCCGCCCTCGAGGTCTGCAAGACCTACAGCAGCGTGCGCAACCGGGCGCAGTTCGCCATCGTCCACCCCCGGACCAACGCCCTGGTCGACCTCGAGCTGGCCCTGCCCGAGGACAGCCCCGAGACCGAACGCCTGGCGCGCTACAAGACGAACAACCCACGCTTCACCCGCCGCTTCCGCATCGGCGATCCCAGCGAAGTGGACGACGAGGTGCGCGCCGCCCTCCAGCAGGCAGCGAGCCGGGTGCGGGGCTGACGCCGGGGTCGAAGGAGGCCCGACTTCGGCCACCGCAAGTGGTATCGTTCCCCTTCGCACCGTCGAGGAGGGTTAGGCATGGCACGAGCGCGCCTGTTCCGCACCGCGAGCACAGCGGCCCTGGGCCTGCTCCTGGCTTCCCCTGCACTGGCCGAGGACACCGCCAAGGTGAGGTTCGAGGGCACCACGGACGAGGGCACGAGCCTGTTCGTCGATGACTGGAAGGTGGCGGCGCCACCCGCGACACTGGATCTGCGCGCCGGCACACACCGCTTCCTGTTGAAGTCCGCGGAGGGAACGAACCTGATGCTGGTGGCGGAGGTTTTTTTGGAGGGGTCCATGGACCTGACCGTCCAGCTCGAGCCCTCTGCATCCGATGCGGGCGAGCTGCCCAGCCTGCGCCTATCCGGCACCGACCACGCCTCTCGTCTGCAGGTGGTCGTGGACGATCGCAGCCTGGGGATGGCCCCGGTGGACATCCCCTTGGCGAGCGTCGAGCGCAGCCTGATGATCCAGGGCGCCAGGGGCGAGTTTCTGCTCGTCGAGCTCCAGGGTGCCGCGGCGCTCCCCCAGCCCGTCGCACCGGACCCCACCTCTCCACCGGTCACCGGACGGGTCACGCTCCACTCTCAGGAGCTGGCGGGCGCCAGGGTGAGTGTGGACGGTGAGCCGAGGGGGGTGCTGCCCCTGAAGCTCGAGCTCTCCGAAGGCAACCACCGGTTCACCATCGAACCCAAGGACGGCGAAGCCTTCACCCTGGAGCGAGCCATCACCTTCGACGCGCCGGGTCTGGGCATTGTGCTCATGCTGGACAGACCCAGGGTCGCTCCAGTGGAATAGAGGTCCACCTCCCCGGTCTCCTCCACACGCAGGGCCGAGGCCCACGAAGAGCCCCATGAGCGAGCCGTCGCCCGCACCGCCGCACACCGAGCACGAGCACGAGCACGAGCTCACCCTCGAGCCGCCCGAGCTCACCCCTGACGGGCCAGCTCCACCGCCGCGCTCCCGCCTGGGCTGCCTGGGCTGGCTGCTGTTGCTGTGGGGGCTGGGCGTGCTGTGGGGCGTGACCATCATGGGCCGGGTGGACACCACCCCCGCGGCGCCCCTGGTGATCGTGGTGCTGCTGCTGCCCTGGCTGCACGGACTGGCCTGCTGGGGGCTGCTGCTGGCCCTGCTGCTGGCCCGCCGCTCCCGCTGGATGTGGCTGCTGGGCCTGCTGCACCTGGGCCTCGAGGCCGGGATCCGCGGCGACGCCTGCGCGCCGGTCTGTCACCTGCCCAGCCGCGCGGACGGTGGCGCCGAGCCCCTGCGCGTGTTGACCTGGAACGTCGGCCGGCTGGGGGCCTTCGCCGATCCGGACGAGCCCCGCTGCGCCCTCGATGACGCCCGCGAAGGGGTGCTGGCCACCATCCGTGATTCCCGACCCGACGCTCTGGTGCTCCTCGAGATCAGCGGACGACGCCTCGAAGGCCTGGCAGAAGAGCTGGGCATGGGCTGCGAGCAGATCGACTACTACGGACGCGGCGGCAAGGGCACAGGGGGCCTGGCGGTCTGTGTGCCCAGCCACGGCGCCTGGCAGATCACCCGCGCCCGGGACCTGCCCCTGCCCCCGGGCTGGCGCTACGTCTTCACCGAGATCAGCGATGGGCAGCGCACCTTCAATGTGCTGGCCCTGCACGTCCTGCCCTACGGCGTGACCATGCGCGAGGTGGATCGAGCCCTGCGAGCCGGCGCCCGGGGCGAGCTTGGTCCCCTCGCCGCGCTGCTCACCCAGATGGAGGAGGCGGTGGCCACCCAGGCCGAGCAGGTCGCCGCCGTGCGCCGCCTGGTGGCCGGCTTCCAGGACCCCACGGTCATCGCCGGCGACTTCAACTCCACACCCGACAGCGCCGTGCACGTCAACCTCCGCCGGCAGCTCGGCGATGCCTGGCAGCAGGCAGGCCGCGGCCCGGGCACCACCCGCCATGTGGACGGCTGGCTGCCCCTGCGCATCGACTACGTCTACACCACGCCGGATCTCCACGCCGTGAGCGCCGAGACGGTGGACTGCCACTGCGAGCAAGACCTCAGCTGCTCCGACCACCGCGCCGTCCAGGTGGAGCTGCAGCTCGAGTAGCCAAGCCGCGCCAGCCCTCGAAACGCTCCGGCGCCCTGACGGCTCATGGGGTCCACGCCCCACGCACCAGCGAGGCTCCCATGGTCACGGTCCACTCCCAGCGCTGCCCCCAGAACCACCCCTGCCCCTCCCTGCGGGTCTGCCCCACCAACGCCATCGTCCAGCACGGCTACGGCGCCCCCACCATCGACATGGACAAGTGCATCGACTGCGGCCGCTGCGCTCAGAGCTGTCGGGTGTTCTCCTGGGACGGCTCCCGGCGGGGGCACGGGCGCGGGTCGAAGTAGCCCTCAGTACCGCCGCTCGAGCTCGGCGCCCCGGTAGTAGTGCGCCAGGATGGCGCGGCCGTGGTAGCCCTGCTCGGCCATCACGGCGGCGCCGATCTGACACAGACCCACACCGTGACCCCAGCCCGCGCCGCGCAACCGGAAGCGCGCCGGGGCGCTGTCCTCTTCGCCCTCGGGCTGCACCACGAAGGCTGACGAGTACAGGTGGGTGGGCGAGAGCGCCCTGCGGATCTCGAGCTCCTTGCCCAGCACCACGCGGCCCTGCTCGCCGTCGATGGCCAGCCGAATCAACCGCCCGGACGGGCCGCGCTCTACCGGGGTCATGGCCTGGATGGCGCCCAGCTCGAGGCCCAGCTTGTCCCGCAGCAGCGCCTGCAGATCACCCTGCTCGATGACCTGCTCCCAGCGGTAGAAGTCCCGGGTGTCGTGGTCGAGCTCGGGCAGCAGCTTCTCGAGCACGCCGCGATCCTGGGTGTTGCAGAAGGCGGGCGGGGCCCCCTGGATGAACGCCACCGCATTGGCCTCGTCGCACAGGGGGAGCGCATAGGCGGGCTCCCCGCCCTGGGGCAGATCGGCGAAGGCCTGCAGGTAGGCGGGATCGTCGGGCCCCCACGCGCTCGAGAACAGCTCGGTGAAGCCGCCGCAGCACTTCGAGAAGCGGGCATCGCAGACCACGCCATCGTCCACGAGCACCTGGCCGCGGGTGGCCTGCACGGCGGCAGTGGCCTGGGGGGAGAAGGCCCGGGTGACCCCTTGGTAGCGCTGGCAGTGATCGTCGGCACAGACATCGAACCAGGCGTGATCTTCTCGGTCGTACCAGCGCGTGACCCACGAGGCGCCGTCGCGCTGTTCGGGAGCCAGCGCTCCCTCGGCCGGGTTGCCGGCAGCGCTCCCCCGCGCCTCGAGCTGTGCCAGCAGCCAGGAGCGGGAGATGACGGCGTGGGCCTCGAGCAGGGCGGTGGGGCAGCGGGCGCTCATCTCAGAGGAGATGACCGACAGCAGGTAGGCCTCGAGCCCAACCTCGTTCACGGCGTCCATCCGGGCCCCAGCGCTGCTGGCCTCTCGGGCCTCGAGGGACAGGCAGCCCAGGAAGCTCAGGTCCTCGTCGTGCTGCCAGTGGAAGTCTACGCCCACGGTCATCTCGTGCAGCAGGAAGGAGGACTCCCCCTCGACCAGGGGCCGCAGCAGCAAGCGCCTCCCCGTGAGCAGAGGCTCCCGGGCCCCGTGCCGCCACAGGGCGATGCCGTCCGGACCACACTCGGCGCGCCAGCGGCCCCCCACGCGAGCGGTGGGCTCGGGGGCGTCGTCCACCAGCAGGTGGAACAGCCCGTCGAGGCGGAAGCGGAGGGTCTCGCGGCCTTGGATCAGGCCGACGCGCAGGCGAGGCTCAGGCATAGGCCAGTCTCCTCTCGAGCAGGTCGCGGACCAGCGCCAAGCGCTCGGTCGCCAGGGAGGTCTCACGGTAGATGTCACGAACCAACGAAGGGCTCAGGGCGTCAAAGTCACGCTGGCGCACCGTGACCAGCAAGCCGGCCATGTCGATGGCGCCGGGGCTGATGATCCGACGCTCCGGCTCCGGCGCGCGATAGCAGGCGGGACGGTGAGCGTCACGGGGGAAGAGCAGGGCCAGCACCTGCCCATCCCGGCCGCTGGCGAGCAGGTTCAGGCGGGGCTCGTCGGGCTCACCCTGGACCATGCCCAGGGCGTCTACGGCCGCGGTCAGGGCGCGCTCCACCGGCCGAGCCTGTCCACAGAACCCCAGCAGCACCGGACCGGGCCCCGGGACCAACCAGGCGCGTAGCCGCGGCCGATCCACCAACAGATCCGCGGGCTCGCCATCCACCACCCGCCAGGCGGCCAGCTCTTCGGGCAGCAGCCCGGCCTGGACAGCCTGGAGGTGGAGGTGATCAGGGGCCGAGGCACCACACGCCGGACCGTTGTAGATGCAGGCCGTGTGGCCCCGGGTGTCACCCGCGAAGGCCAGCAGGGTGGAGATGGCGTCGCGCACCCGCTGGGGCCGATGCTCCCGGTGGGCCAGCACAAAGTGGTCCGGCAGGATGGGCGCGGGGTTGGCCAACACCACCCAGTGGCGGCCATAGGCCAGGCCCTTCTCTTCGGGGGGCAGGTTGGTGGGGCACAAAAAACACGGCCGCTGCTGGATGCTGGCGGCATCGACCTCGGCCGTGGTGCTGACCGCCCGGCCCGGGTTGAACTGGGCGCGCACCACGCGATCCCCCAGGGAGAGATCGCGGCTGCACACCTGGGCCAGCCCAACGCGGGCCTGCGCCAGCCGCGGCCAGCAGCCCGCCTGCCACTCCATGAAGGGCCCCAGCTGGGCACCCAGGGTGGGGAAGCTGCCGGCGGGCGCGATGGCACCCCGAGGAACGAAGCGTCCTGCCCAGCCGCTGTCCGCGCTGCCCGGCGCAGCGATCATGCCTTCGCCCCCATGCGCGCCTGCAGCTCCAGGGTGCGCAGGCGATCCTTGTAGACCTGGTAGCGAGCCGCCACCTCTGGGGGCAGATCGGCGTCGCTGTTGTCCTCCCAGCGGCGGCACAGGTACAGCGAGTCGTAGATGCGCCCCACCTTCCACTCCCGGCTGAGGCGCAGCACCACGGCGTAGTCTTCGCCGTAGCTGGCGTTGGGGAAGGGGTTGCTGCGCACCAGCTCGGTGGCGTAGGCCCTCGGGGCGCCCAGCCCGCCGATGCGCAGGGCGTTGTTGGGGCCGTTGTCGTCCGTCCACTCCCGGTGATCGATCAGGCCGGGGGGGATCTGCTCGAGGTCCATGTCCACCAGGGTGTAGCTGCCCACCGCCATGCCGCAGCGCTCGTCCCGCAGCAGGTGGACCATGCGCTGCAGGGTGTCGGTCCCTGCGTACAGATCGTCGGAGTCGAGCTGCACCACATAGCGCCCGCAGCGGGGGTGGAAGACGCCCGCGTTCCAGCAGCCGCCGATGCCCAGATCGCGGCGCTCGGGCACCACGTGCACCAAGCGGGGATCCGCCGCGGCCAGGGCCTCGAGGATCGCGGTGGTGCCGTCGGTGGAGTGGTTGTCGACCACGATGACGTTGAAGGGGAAGTCGGCCACCTGGGACAGGGCGCTGCGCACCGCGTCGGCGACGGTGAGCGTGCGGTTGCGCACGGGAATGATCACCGAGGCCAGGACCGGGAAGCCGGGGGCGTGGGACTCGAAGGGCGCGAAGGGCCCCGACAGCAGCGCCCCCAGGATGCGCAGGTGCTCGGTGTGGACAGCCTCGGCCTCGACCTGAGCTTCCCGGGCGGCGGTGAGGTAGTCGAAGACCTTCTGCCCGCTGGCGCGCACCGCCAGGGGACGCAGGACCGCCAAGGGCTCGGGGACCCGCAGGGCCGGGGCCTGGCGGGTGGCCGCCAGCCGCAGGTGGTACCAGCCGTGCCAGCGCAGGGTGTCGGGTAGGGGCTGCTGGGCCAGGCCCTGCTGCAAGCGAGCCACGGACCACAGGGTCCATGGGCCAAAGTCGAAGCTGTCCTGCAGGCTGCCCTGCTGCCAGTCGGCCAGGGGGTGAGCCACCAGGGCGCCGTCCCGCTCGTCCTGGTAGTCGCCGTAGACCAAGGCGGCGCCGCTGGCCTGGGCGGCCTGGAGCAGGCGCGCCAGGGCCCAGGGGTGAGGGTCCAGCTGACCGCGGGCCTCGACCCGCAGCAGGAAGCGGGTCTGCAGGCCGGCCAATAGGGGGGCCAGGAAGCCGGCGGAGCCGGGCTCGCTGGCGGGCAGCACGGTGCAGGGCAGCCCGGCCAGCTGCAGGGGGCGCTCGTCCACGCTGGGGGGTACCTGCAGGGCCAGCTCCTCCACCAGCCCGGAGGCGGCCAGGCGGCGCGCCAGGGGCAGGGCGTCCTGTGGGCTGATGGCGGCGATGAGAGCGGTGATCGGCTTCACGGGCTGTCTCCGGAGGGAACGACGGGGGGGACTACGGGGGGAACGGCGGGGGGAACGACGGGGGGAACGGGGAGCGGGCGAGCGACGAACAAGCCTGGCACATCCCAGTCCACCATGCAGGCGGCCAGGGGTTCCTGGATGACCCGCCCCCGGCTGCGGCTGGCGTGGCGGACAGAGAGCTCGCCGTCGGCCACCAGCAGGCCCACGTGGAAGGTGTCCAGGCGGGGGCGGTGGGAGATGAAGCCCACCCAGTCGCCGGTGCGAGCGCAGGCCTCGAGGGCGGCTCGCTCGGACCAGGGCAGGTAGCGGGGCTGCCACGGCTGGGCCGGATAGCCAGGCAGGATGTCGAGCACGCGGCCCTCGCCCACCACCGCCCAGCGCTCGAGCAGGAGAGGCTCCAGCAAGCCAGCGCGCACATTGTGGGCCAGCCAGCGGCTGGTGTAGTGATTGCGCGCGAGCCACCCCACGGCGCCGCGGTAGCGCAGGGCGATGAGCCGGGCGGCGTAGTCGGAGGCATCCCGGGCGGTGGCCAGAGCCAGTGCGGCATCGCAGAAGGTGACGCAGTCGAAGGCATCCAGCCGGGTGACCAGCCGCTCGGGCTGATCCGGGCCACCCACCAGCGGCCCCACCACGTAGGGCCGGCCCATCAGCTCCTGGGAGATCACCCCCAGCCGGCCCACCAGATCCGGCGCCGCCGCCGCCAGGGCGAGCAGCCGCTCGACCTCGCCGGGTTCGGCAGAGAGGATGCTCGGAGGGAGAGGAGTCGGCATGGGAAACCCGCGACGCTGAACCTGAAGCCTTTAGCCTGCTGCATGGCGCGGCGATGGGCAGGTGGACCACAGGCCCGCGGCGCCCCTTGGCGTCACCCGCGGCAGCCCGGCCCACAGACGGAGGCGCCCACCCAGGACTATGAACCCGCGAGGAACCTCTCCAGCGGCATCACACAGAAGCCGGCCCGCGCCGCCTCACGCCATGGGATTCGGTACAAATCCAGCCCCTGCGCATCGGTCGCGGTGTCCAAGGTGGTGCCGCAGCCAGTGGCGCGGCGTGCCCCCACCTGCCGGCCGCCCGCACACGCGGGCAGCCCGTCGCTGTCCTCGCCCTCAGGGGTGTGCTCCACGGGCCGGCACAGCTGATCCGCGCTGACGTCGAAGAGGGTGACCTTGTAGAGCTTGCGCACCCGGCCTCGCCGCCCGATCAGCCCAAGCGCCTGCAGCGCGCGAGCCTGGTCGGCCCCCTGGGCCTGCACGAAGGTCCGCAGCTCGGCCACCCGCACCACCGACAGGGAGGTACGACCCCACACCCGCTTGCGCACGGGGGAGATCCAGGCCACCTGCAGCCGATCCGGTGGAGGCGCCTGGCTGGCGCAGACCAGCGAAGCGTCGTCGCCCTGGCCCGCCGCCACCGCGACCCACAGCAGCGCTGCCAGGAGAGATCCCATGCCCGCCGCTACTCGCCCTTGATGATCAAGGTGCCTTCCACCGCGAAGGGCAGCGGGTGGACCTTGCCCTTGGGACCCCGGTAGTAGACGGTGCCCGTGAGGGTTCCGCGCTCGAAGTTCATCGGGGCCTCGTCCTTCCAGGTGAAGCCCGTGTCGAGGCGAAGCTCCGTGGAGCTGTTGCCGGGCACGACCAGATCGAGCTGCTCGAGGCCATCGTGCACGGGGTGGCTCCCCACGGCACCACCGAACTCCACTCGCTCCAGGGTGATCTCACCGTTGTAGCCGTTGTGGACGGTGAGCACGCCCCGGTAGGTGGGCCGCTCCGCCGTGCCGGTGACCTGCTTGCGGATCACGATCAGTCGAGCCAGCTCGGCGGACACGCCGGGGGCCGTCACCGCGGCCTCGGGCTCGGTCTTCTTGCCGCAGCCGATCACCAGGAAGAGAGCGAGGATCGCCAGAGCGTAGAGCTTGCGCATGTCATCTCCGATGCCCGCCAGAGCGAGCGCGGGTGGGAACACCGGGATCATATGCGGGCTGGCCTCCGAGGGGAAGCCGGAGGCGCTACGGGCTACCGTGTTCTCCCCCTGAGGCCCACCTTGCCCGCCACCATGTCCCCCCACTGGCCGCTGCCCGCCCTGCTCATCGCCTGCGGTGGCGAACCCTCCCTCGCGCAGGACCAGCAGGACCGTGTGCGGTACCAGGCCGGCATCGCCTCAGGCGCCCCCTTGCTCCGACTGGACCAGTGCAGGGCCGTCCAGGATGTCACCCTGCGGGGGGACTGCCTGACCGCTCTGGCACCGCTGGCCGGGGAGATCGAGGGGTTGAGCGCCGAGGATCTCTGCAGCGAGGTGCAGGAGGAGTCCTGGCGTGACGAGTGCTTCTTCGTGGCCGCCGAGCAGGCCAAGCAGGAGGAAGACCTGGCCAGAGCCGCACAGCTCTGCGGCCGGGCGGGCCGCTTCGCGCGAGACTGCTCCAACCACATGTGGCAGCAGGAGCTGCGCGCCACCATCTTCCCGGGCGGCGTGCGAACCCTGGTGCAGCGGCACGACCAGGTCCAAGCCATCCACGATCGATGGGAGCAGGCGTTCACTGAGCAGGGCGACTTCGACAAGCGCTTCTGGGAGCACTGCTACCAGGTGGCCTTCGAACGGGCCCCGTTCCTGGACATCCGCGGCTGCGAGTTCGTGCCCGAAGCCGAGCAGGAGATCTGCCTGCACAGCGCCGAGACCACCTACCGTGCATGGCTCAACCAGGCCCTGGACCAGGGAGGGGCCAAGGCCGAGTTCTGCGCGCTGGCGCCGCCCTCGCTGCTGCCCTCCCAGGTGGCGCCTGTGCTGCAGACCACCACCGTGCCCAACCACCCCCGTCTGACCCTGGTGCTCCTCGACTTCCACGCCGCCCGCTGCGGCTTCCTCCTGGAACACAGCGACGGGGGCTGAGGCTGGCAGCGGTCAGAGACCCTCAGCCGCCCCGGGCGCGGGCCAGCAAGACCAGCTCGCGGTGGGCGGGGCTGTCCAGCACCTCGGCCCCAGGGCGCGGACGGTGCAGCATCAGCCGCTCACGGCCCCGCAGCAGCCGCTTCTGGGACTCATCGATGGCCAGGTCCAGGCCGGGGCGCCGCTCCTGGAGCTTGACCAGGGCCTCGAAGATCTCCAGCTGCCGCTCGCAACCCGGGCCCAGCACCCACAGATCCAGCCCCGCTTCCAGGCCAGCGCGCAGCAGGCGATGACGCTGCAGGCCCTCGGCCCCCGCAGCCAGATCGGGGTCCTCGGCCAGCAGCAGGCCCCGAAAGCCCAGCCGCCCCCGGAGCTGGCCCTCGAGCAGCGCTGGTACACACCAGGCCGGTCGATCCTCGTCGAAGGCAGGCCAGCGGCCCCAGCCCACCAGCAGGGCGGGCACGCCCATCCTCACAGCAGCATCGACCGGCGCCAGTTCCTCGGCCAGCAGCCCGGGAAGCTCCTTCTCGTGGCTGACCAGGCGCCCTTCTGCGAGCCATCCCTGGCAGAGGCTGGGGCAGGCCGCGCATGCGGCTCGCTCGTCGTCCCGCACAAAAGCCGAGAGGGTACGGGCCGCCCGCTGCGCATCGGGCCCCACCAGCTGGGCGCCCGGCTCGGCCCCCAGCCCGGGGACCGGCTCGCCAGCCAGCGCCTCGAGCTCACAGCTCGGTGCGAGGTGGAGGTGGAAGCCCAAGGCCGCCAGCTCCTGGCGCCAGGCCCGCCCCACAGCGCCCGTGAGCTGCGGATCGTCGGCGCGGACCAGCCAGGCCATGGGGGGCTGCTCGGAGCAGCCGTGGCAAGGGCGCCCCACCGCGTGGCGGGCCGCGAGGATGGGCGGAACGGAAGGCGACAGCCGCGCCGCCAGCTCCGCCGCCAGCTCCCGAAGCTGGGCAGGCTCGGAGGCCCCGCCGGGGTCGAGGGCGAAGCCGGCGGGGGTCAGCTGGCGCAGCAGGGCACGCTGATCGGCGTTCAGCTCGGGCTCCGCCAGGCTCAGCAGCAGCCGCTGCCCGGCGCGCCGCTTGCGATGCGCCAGGGTGGTCTGCTCGCCGATGGCGGTGACGGGGGTGGGCATGGGGAACCGCCGCTACTGCAGCAGGCGGCGGCGCAAGCCCAACAAGCCGAGGGGGAAGAGCAGCAGCAAGGCCTCGGCCCGCTGGGGGGAACTGCAGCCGCCACCCTGGACCGTGTACTTGTCCGCCAACTCCTGCTTGAGCTGGTCCTTCTCTTCATCGGTGCAGCGCACCTGGATGTCCGCGCTGGCCGTGCGGGCATAGGTCCCCCACAGAACACAGGTGGCCACCAGCGAGGTATCGAGAGGCTCGCACATGAACGGCGCCTCGTCGGGCGCATCCCACCAGATGTTGAGTCCCTGGTCGCTCTCGAGGGCGCCCACTGCGCTGGTGAGGGACCAGACACACTCGAAGTCGCCGCGGCACTCACGGGGCACGCCGATCCGGAACAGGTGGCTGGCCCCCGCGTTGGTGGTGATGGTGTCGGGGGTGACCGCCCAGTCCTTGCACAGCTCGTCGCCGGTGTCGGCGACCGCGGGCATCGAGAGGGCGAGCAGGAACGCTGCGTGCAGCATGATGGGCCTTAGTCCTGGGACTGGGCCAGCTCGATGAGCACGCCGCCAGTGTCCTTGGGGTGGATGAAGATCACGCGCTTGCCGTGGGCTCCAGGCACAGGGCCATCGCTCAGGAAGCGGTAGCCGAGGCCCTGCAGCCGGGCCACGTCGCCGGTGATGTCGTCGGTCTCGAAGCAGAGGTGGTGCAGACCGCCGCCCTTCTTCTCGAGGTACTTGGCGATGGGCCCCTCGCCCCGCAGCGGATGCACCAGCTCGAGCTTGGTGCCCGGCACCGGGAAGAAGGCCGTGCTGGTCTTGGCGGCCTCGACGTCCTCACGCCCCGAGAGCTCGAGGCCTAGATCCCGAGCGAAGCGCTGGATCGCCTCTTCGAGGTCTGGCACGGCGATAGCGATGTGGTCGAGTCGAATGAGCATGGTCTTGCAGACCTCCCTGCGCGCGCTGGACATCACCGATGTTAACCTGAGCCGTCCCCGGGCGACCGTGACCGGCGCCCGCACCCCTCGAGAGGTCCGCCATGAAGCCCACCACCACCGCGGTGCTCCTGGCCCTGTTCTCCACCGGCTGCGCTCCCGAGCTCATCGACGGCGTGTGGCAGTTCTCCATGCAGGCCACCGACCAGGCCGATGACGCCTGCACCGAGTCCGTCTCTCACAACTTCAGCTTCGGCTGGGTTCCCTCCAGCGAGGAAGATCCCGACTGGAGCGAGACGGCAGAGGAGTCCCTGAGCGACCAGGTCTTCTACGGGCTCATCACCAGCACCGGCCTCGACGCCGCCACGCTGATCATCGGCACCGAGGCCTACCCCGGCGTGCACGAGTCAGACGGCAGCTGGACCTTCACCTGGGTGTCCATGACCACCAGCGCCGACGACGCCACCCACGCCTCGGGCTACCAGTGGGACTCCACCCTCGACCAGACCCGCGAGGTCACCTTCCAGCTGCAGCACGACGGCGACGTGCTCAACGGCACCGAGATCAACGTCTCCGCGTCCACCCAGAACTGGAGCGAGAGCGACAGCTGGAGCGGTGACGACCTGCTCGGCTACCTGTCGGGCAACGGCTACCGCGGCCAGATCCCCTCGTTCAACTACCTGGTCACCGACGACGACGACCCCAAGTCCACCACGCTGGTGCCGGTCTACAACGAGGCCGACAGCTTCGACTGTGACGACGAGCAGTGCATGCTCAACCGCATCATCAACTGCGATGAGAGCTGGCCCATCGACGCCGTCCGCACCACCCTGAGCACCGGTGAGGACTACGAAGGCGTGGTCGGGGCGGGGCAGCAGTCGGGCTACTAGGCAGGGGAGCCACGGCCGCGCTCCAGCGGGAGCAGGTGAACTGCTCCCCTACGCTCGGATCCGCCGTTTCTGAACGTAACCGAGACCGTAACGGGAACTTCACGTCCTCCCGTCACGCCGCTCCCGAAGGAAGGCTGCCGGTGGCAGCTGAAGGACGCCAGGGAGCAGGTAGACTGCTCCCCTGCGTTCGAATGGGACAGTATTTGACCTGGTTCGTGGCTATCCACCGAGACGTAGGGGAGGACTCTACGTCCTCTCGTCACGGAGCTGGGTCCATGTTCTCCACCTCTCGGCCCACGCGCAAGAACATCCGCCTGCCCCGCGACCACTATCGCGACGGCCACGCGTTTCTGGTGACCATCAACACCCACCAGCGACAGCCATGGTTCGCTGATCCGGGGCTGGCCCAGGCTGCCTCGGCGCTGCTCGAGCAACACCGAGGCCTCAACGCCTGGTGCATCCTCCCCGACCATGTTCACCTGCTGGTCGAAGCCGACGATGTCCTCACCTGGGTCCAGAGCTTCAAAGGTCGCCTCACCCCCGTGTTCCGAGAGCTATGCCCAGGCCAAAGGCTCTGGCAGCGCAGCTTTCACGACCGCGCGCTACGCGAGGAAGATGGCCTGCGGGAAGCCGCCAACTCCGTCTGGCAGAACGCCGTGGAGGCGGGCTTGGTCCGAGCAGCAGGAGACTACCGACGGCCCGGATCGAGCGTGTGGCCGGACTGGCGGGAATGGGACGAGAATCGCGGGAGCCTGGGCAGCGGGAGCAGGTGAACTGCTCCCCTACGTCACAGCTCGGCGAGATCGAACGTAGGGGAGGACTCTACGTCCTCCCGCCACGCCACCTGTCCGCCACGCCTGCGTAGCGCCAAGCCCAACACGGCCAGCAAGCCCAGCAGCGCGGCAGGGGTGCGGCGGGTGGGCCTGGCGGTGCAGCCGCAGCCTCCCGCCTCACCCTCGGTGTGGCCGTACTCCCTGATCAGATCCAGGCCGATGACGCCGTGGTGCACATGACGAGGGCTGGCTCGGTTCGAGATGATGACGTACAGCTCGGCCGCGTCACTCTCCAGCTGAAATCCCACCTCGCTGATGCCCACACCCTCGACCATGCCCAAGGCCTCGAAGGCCTCGCCAGCCTCGAACAGGGAGAGGTTGGCTCCATCCACGAGGTAGACATCCACCTCGCCCGTCCTCAGGAGCGGGTGGATCAGCCCACCGCCGTAGGCGTAGCCCAGCTCGCTGTACCACCCCAAGAAGGCGTGAGCGGCCGGCACGTCGAGCAGGCTGGCGTCCAGCGCCAGGTCCAACGAGACCGACACCCAGCTCTCTCCGTCGCTGTCGGCTTGTGTGGCTACCGGCGTTCCCAACCGCCCCGGGAGCTGGATGGCGATCTCGTGGCTCGAGCCCGCCACGGCATCAGCCACAGTGATCCCAGGATCTCCAGCCTCGCTGGTGAGGAACCAGTTGGGGTACGACCCGGACTGGATGTCCGCGATGCTGTACGGCGCCCAGACCTCTTCTCCCCCCAGATCCGCCGCGGCGATGAACCAGAAGTTTCGGTTGTCCCCCAGGGTGATCTCCACCTCGCCCTGCTGATCGGTGTGCACCCAGGCGGCCTGGTCCAGATACTGGTCGTAGTAGTAGTTCTCGACCGCCACCAACACCATCGCGCCAGGCACGGGCTGTCCAGCGGCGTCGGTCACGGTGACCAGCACGTCGATGGTGTCGGTGTACAGCTCCACATGCTCGTCGGCGATGTAGCCGTTCTGGTGGAAGCCCATGATGGCGCTCACCTCTTTACCGCCACCGTAGGTGCTGTCCGCTCCCACCCCGCCGTTGTCGATGCGGGTGGCGCCATCGCTCCAGTCCACCTGCCAGGCGTGCCAGCCATCCTCGAACCAGAACTCGTTCCAGACGTGATCCTCCATGCTCCACACGTTCATGGTGGGGATCAAACACGCCCGGGCCGCGGCGGTGATCATGTCCTGGCACTCGCCACAGTTGCCGAAGTGGTTGTGCATGATGCGCTGAGGCCACACCGAGCGCTCGCCGCTGTAGTCGCTGTGGGTGCTCGAGTACTCGCTGACATTGTCGAACATGTTCTGGGTGACGAACCAGCCGATGGCGTCCACGGCGGAGAGGGCATCACCCAGAGCCCGTTCACCGCTCAGGCCGTCGTAGCGCGCGCGATCCCAGAGGCTGTCCATTGCGGCGATGCTCTCGCCCAGCACCGGGTGGCCCTGGAAGCTCGGATCGCTCGGATCGCCCATCGTCGCGCTCACCCCGCAGGGGTAGTCGAAGCTGTCGCCCAGCACCGCATCGGCCTGCATCAGCAGGGTGCCGCCGTTGGACACGAAGCTCTCGAGGACCTCGGCACTCTTGTCCTCGTACAGGGTCTCGTAGGCCTCGAGGGCCAGGCCCATGGGCACGATGACCTTGCTGTAGCCCTCGAGATCCGGGGCTCCCTCGTTCAGATCCCACACAACGTAGGGCAGAGCCTCGGCCTCGAGGTGCACGAGGTACTCGGACCCGGCCTCGCCGCCATCGCCCAGCACCAAGGTGGCCTCGTCGGCCTCGAGCACGTCCCGGCGCTGCACGTACTCGAGCACGTTCGCGGCGAAGTCGTGGCTGCTCTGGTGAGCCGCCTCGAGATCCATGGTGGTGGCCAACACCGATCCTTTGCCCCAGTCGATCTCCACCAGCAGGGGCAGGCCCGCGCGGTCCTGCACCACCACGATGGGATCCACCGTGAAGTCGTGCATCCAGCCCACGGCTGCGAGGTCCGCCAGGTCGTCGTCGGTCAGGGCCCAGGGGGTCTCCTCGAGCCAGTGGGTGCGGTAGTCCCAGGTCCCCTCATCGAGGGCCGAGAAAAAGAACCACTCACGCCAGTGCACCCCGCCCGGTGGGTCATCGATCCCGAACGACTCCGGGTTCATGAACAGCGGCAGCTCCATGTCGAGCTTGGGATTGACCACGTGCCAATAGTAGATGTCCGGGTCGACGAGGTAGCTCTGCAGGCCGCCGCCATCGTCGTAGTGGTACTCCACCGTGGTGCTGCCGTCGTCCAG
The DNA here is from genome assembly GCA_937912125.1 of uncultured Pseudomonadota bacterium. Lineage (GTDB taxonomy): Bacteria > Myxococcota_A > UBA796 > UBA796 > JAFGLY01 > CALDOK01. Next base: position 2,228 of record CALDOK010000068.1, on the reverse strand, counting down.
CTCCACAAGATCGGCGAAGGGCACGTAGGGGTCGACGGCGTAGATGGCCAGCGCGTTGGCCTCGAGCACCTCCAGCAGCATGTACTGGCCGGACAAGGACAGCTCCTCGGGGGAGGTGGCCGCGATGGAGAAGGCCAGCTCGTCCAGAGCCTCGTGGTCCTCGTAGTCGGTCAACAAGGCCGCGATGTCCTGCTGTCGACCCTCCTCGAGCTTGGACAAGGTCAAGGCCAGGTGCGGCCGCAGCCAAGCGGGAACCAGAGCGACCGCGGCCAACACCTCTTCACCCAGGCCCAGGGTGGGCATGGTGGCCTGGACCTCACCTGTCTCGAGATCGAGCCGCAGCACCGCAACTTCGCCGCCAGGCAGCCACAGCTCCGTCTCCTCGAGAGAGCCGTCTGTGGTGTCGACCGTGGCCTTCTTCGGCAGCACCTCACGCGGCGGTTCCGGCGCTCCCGTCATCATGGGCCCCTGCAACCACCTGGTGGCCCCCGGCCCCTCGGTGGGCATCACCAGCGCTTCGGCCAGGCTCGATGTGGGGAAGATCAGGGCGAGCAGGACGAGGCTGGGGGTCATGGCTCTCTCCGGGGACATAGCCCCGCCAGTATACCGCCCCACCGTCGCGCTCCCTGTGCGCGGTGTTAGAGAACCAGCGCTCGCGAGCCCCCGATCCGGAGGACCCATGCGTCGAATCCTGCCCCTGCTGGCCGCCGCCCTGTTGCCGACCTCCGCTCAGGCCGCCGGCTTCTACTTCACCGACTCGGGCACCAGGGCCATCGGCCGCGGCTCCGCCGTGGTGGCCAGCGTGGACGATCTCAGCGCGCTGTACCACAACCCCGCGGCGCTGGCCCGACTGCGGGAGGCCCAGGCCTTCGTGAGCATCTCGGGGGTCGATCAGTACGTCGAGTTCGACCGCATGGACGAAGAGGGCGAAGACCCCTTCGCCCCAATCAACAACAGCGGCCCGTTCATGGTGGTACCCGGCCTGGGGCTGTCCCATAGCTTCGGCGTGCCCCGCACCACCTTCGCCGTCGGCTTCATCTCCCCTCAGGCACCCGACCCGCTCTACCCCAACGACGGGCCCCAGCGCTACAGCCTCACGGACGAGCTGCTCTGGGAGTTCGCCGCGGTCGCGGGCGCCGGGGTGCAGATCACCGACTGGCTGGCCCTGGGCGCCACCTTCCAGGCGCGCATGCTCCGGGCCCAGATGGCCCTGGCGCTGACCACCGCCGAAGGCGACAACCCTTCCCAGGACATCGACATCGGCTTCGAGATCTCCGACTGGTTCGCCCCCAACTTCCAGGTGGGCACCATCGTCGACCCCCTGCCCTGGATGACCATCGGTGCCTCCTACCAGCCCGCCACCAACTACCACACCTCCGGCTCCATCGCGGCCGACTTCGAGGGGCACACCTGGGAGGGCTTCCTCGACGGCACAAACTTCGTGGACGAGGACGTCACCGCCGAGATCACCATGCCCGCCATCGCCCGCGCGGGCATCGACTTCCATCCCAGCGACCGCTGGGACGTCGAGATCGCCGGGGCCTGGGAGGGCTGGCACGTCTGGGACGAGATCGTCATCACCGACGTGGACCTGACCATCGAGATGGACCCCGAAAACATCATGGGCCTGGGCGACGCCGTGGTCACCAACGACATCGTCATTCCCGCCGCCTACCAGAACGTCTGGTCGGTTCGTCTGGGCGGCGACTACGACCTGCACGAGAAGTTCACGATCCGCGCTGGCGGCTACTACGAGACCAGTGCGGTGCCCGACAAGTTCCAGGGCGTCACCCTGGTGGACGGCCGCAAGGTCGGCGTGGGCCTGGGTGCTGGACTGCACCTGGGGCGCGTGGACCTGGACGCCGCCTTCGGCGAGACCTTCATCATCCCTCGAGACATCACGGACTCCGAGCTGCAGCAGCTGGTGCTCGACCTCGACCTGGCACACCCCGAGCTCTCCGAAGTCGGCAACGGCAAGATCGTGGGCAACGGCAAGTTCTCGAGCCGCCTGACCTTCCTGTCCATGGCCATGACCTGGCGCTTCGGCAAGGAGCCGGCCTAGCCAACCTGCCGAGCAGCCTGGCCCCGCACACCGTGGGGCGTGGGCCGTGCGCTCGATTCCACGGACCCTGCCGCCCAGGGTGGGGATGATCGAGCGGGTTCCGGGCCGTGAGCGCTCGATTCCACGGACCCTGCCGCCCAGGGTGGGGATGATCGAGCGGGTTCCG
>CALDOK010000067.1 GCA_937912125.1 uncultured Pseudomonadota bacterium | reverse complement strand
CCGCTGGGGTCAGTGTCGGCGTCGCTGTCGGCGTCGGCGTCGGCGTCACCATCCGCGTCGGTGTCGGCGTCGGTGTCGGTGTCCGCGTCGCCCTCGGTGGGCTCGCCGGAGTCGTCGAACTTGGGCTCGCCCACGAAGCAGCCTGTGGCCACGCAGGCCGCGAGCGCGAGGGGCAGAGAGAGGCGCAGGACTCGCATCGTGAACTCCAAATCACAAAGCCGGGGCCGCACAGCGACCCCGGCCTGGGATGCTCAGGGAAGCACTACTTGGACAGGAAGCCGCTGGGGTTGGTGTTCCCCGAGTCGGCCGCCACGACCGTCATGGTGCGGTCGATCTGGTAGACGGTGGGGATGTACATGTCCTGCTCGAACCAGTAGGCCAAGGCGTCGAGGGACGCGATGTCATCGCTGGAGTAGCCGAGCGCCGGCACGGTGGTCATGCCCTTGCCGGTGGCCCAGGAGGACAGGTCGGACTCGTCGGGCGCGTTGCCCTGGTTGTCCCCTGTCCAGGTGGAGATGTACTGGAAACCCTGATCGGCGTAGGTGTCTTGCGTGGACTGGGCCGTACCGGCCTCAGAAGAGCAAGAGGGTCACCAGAATGCCCCGCTGGTGAGCACGATGTGCTGGCCGCAGAACGAGTACAGATCGACGTACTCGCCGTGCTGGTCGATGAGGCTGAAGTTCTCGACCACGTCGCCGACCTGGTAGCAGGTCCAGTTGTAGGTGCTGCCGCCGTGGTTGAAGCTGCAGGAGCCGGTGGGGCCGGTGGGGGTGGGCAGGCCGTCGGCGCAGTAGCCCACGTTGTAGCCGCCGGTGTAGGTGTGGCTGTACTCGTTGGTGGGGTTGGTGCCCGCTTCGACTTCTTCGCCGTCCAGGTAGGTGTCGCCGTCGCTGTCGGCCACCGTCGGGTCGGTGCCGTAGTCGGCCTCTTCGCCGTCATCCAGGCCATCCTCGTCGGAGTCGGCCATCGACGGGTCGGTGCCCAGCTCGAGCTCCTCTTCGTAGGTCAGCCCGTCGCCGTCCATGTCGGAGGCGCCGGTGTCCATGTCGGAGGCGCCGGTGTCCGCCTTCTCGCCGCACGCGGTGAGCAGGCCCGCTGCAAACAGCAGCGGTAGGGTGGTGTGAAGGTTCACAGTCTTCTCCCTTGATGGGGGTTGGTGAAGTCGCGCACACGGCGCGGTGTTCGTCGAGCGAAGTCGCGAGGCGGCCCAGGCACCCGGCATCCCCACCTCGGAGCGCGGTGGCTCCGGGCCTCTGGAACGAGCCCACGACCGCGGGCTTGCGCCAGTCAACAGTGTGGCGGGGTGGTTCGAGCCTTGGTCATAGACGCACGCCTGGCGGAGAGTGAGAGAATGATACTCGACGTGGCAGCCCCCGCCACCTGTCCACTCTGACAACCAGGACAATTTTCATATTCTGGACCCGTGCGCAGGAGCGAATGAAACCGCGCACCCTCCCACCGCAGGCGAAGCCACCCCGAATGGGGCATGATGGGCCCTCGGAGATCAGCACGTGAGACCAGCCCTCGCCCCCCCCTTCAGGAACGCGCCACGCCGGGCCATGCGGGGCCCCCTCCTGGCCGCCGCCGTCGCCCTCGCCGCCCTGGCGGCGCCGCCTGGTAGCTCGCCGCTGCCCGCCGCTCAGGCAGCCAGCTACGACCCGGCCCTGCGCTGGCACTCCATGCGCACCGAGCACTTCACCATCACCTTCCACGAAGGCCTCGAGCCCATCGCCGCCGACATGGGCTCCATGTGCGACGAGATCTACGAGAGCCTGGTGGAGCGCTGGGGCACCGATCCCAAGCGCCGCATCGAGCTTGTGCTGGTGGACTGGACCGACAGCGCCAACGGCTACGCCACCCCTCTGCCCGTCAACACCATCGTCATCTACGTGACCGCGCCCACCGAGGCGTCCACGCTGAACTACTACGACGACTGGAACCGCTCGATCCTCACCCACGAGCTCACCCACATCCTGCACCTGGACACCGTCGAGGGCCTGCCGCGGGTCCTGCGCCTGGTCTTCGGGCGCATCGTCAGCATGAACATGGTCTCGCCAGGCTGGATCACCGAAGGCATCGCCACCTGGACCGAGACCGAGCTGACCGCCGGGGGCCGCGGTCGGGCCAGCGAAGCCGCGATGATCAAGCGGATGACCACCCTCGAGGGTCACTTCCCTCCCCTGGGCAACCTGGACGGCTTCCAGTCCGACCCGCCCTACGGCAACCTGCGCTATCTGTTCGGCCAGGACTTCGTGCAGTACATCGCGGAACAAGCGGGCCACGACACCTGGAATGAATGGATCCACGGCTACGGGCGCTGGATCATCCCCTACTGGCTACCCGCCAAGCGCATCCACGGCCGCAGCTACCGCGCCTACTACGCCGACTGGCGCGCCGAGGTCGAGCAGCGCTACGCCGCGGTCAAGGCGGAGCTCGAGGCCGAGGGCCTGACCGAGAGCGCCATGGTGAGCGATGGCCAGGCGGCCTGCAACGGCCCGCGCTTCAGCCCCGACGGCGCCAAGCTGCTGTACAGCTGCAACAGCCGCGAGCACGGCCCGGGCATCTGGCTGGCCAGCGCGGACGGCCGCGATCCCCGCAAGCTGTACGACGAGACCTCCCCCCACAGCTTCGCCTGGCGGGCCGACAGCGCGGCCTTCGCCTTCGCCAGCACCCACGCCTACGACATCTACTACAGCTTCGAGGACCTCTACCTCTACCACCTCGAGACCGACCGCCTCGAGCAGGTCACCGAGCGCGCCCGCGCTCGGGATCCCGAGTTCTCGCCCGACGGCCGGGATCTGGTGGCGGTCACCAACCAGGCCCAGGTCAACGACCTGGCGCGCTTCTCCATCGCGGGGTTGGTCACACCCCTGACCGACCACCAGGGGCACGTACAGCTGTCCAACCCCCGCTTCTCGCCCGACGGCCAGCACATCGCCCTGTCCATGTGGCGCGACGGCCAGCGGGATCTGTGGCTGGTCAGCCCCAGCGGCGAGTTCACGCACCAGCTCACACGAGACATGGCCGTGGAGCGGGATCCCGCCTGGCACCCCGACGGATCGCTGCTCTACTTCGTCTCCGACCACACCGGCATCTCCAACGTCTTCGCCCTCGAGCTGGCCACCGCCCGCCTGTGGCAGGTCACCAACGTGCTGGGAGGGGCCTTCCAGCCCGACATCCACCCCGACGGCCAGGTGATGGCCTTCGCCGAGTTCGACTGGAACGGCGCCGACATCCGCCTGCTGCAGCTGGACCGCAGCGCCTGGAAGGACCTGGGGGTCCTGGAAAGCGCCAGGGTCGCGCTGGGCGTCCCCGACCCAAGCTTCCTGTACACCGAACCCGCGTTCGCGGATGTGGGCGACGCGGACCCACGGACGGACATGGAGTCCGATCCTGCGCCACAGGTGGCGACGCCCGAGCAGGACGAGCCCCCCAGCACCGAGCCCGAGGCGCCGGTCACCCTCGCAGATCTCGAGTGGCCCGTCTCCCGCTACAACCCGCTGCCCACCCTGCTGCCCCCTCGCTACATGTCGCCGGGATTCTACCTGGCCGAGTACGGCGCCCTGGCCTCCCTGGGCACCTCGGGCTCCGACGTGCTGCGCCACTGGGGCTACAGCGGCTACCTCACCTTCCGCACCGACAACGCCTTTGTTGGCGGCGGCGGCTCGGTCTCCCTGAACCGCTGGCGCACGGTCATGTCGGCCGGCGCCTCGGTCTCGGCCATCCGCTACGGCAGCATCTACACCGACCCCGGGGCCCCCGAGGGCGGCGGCGCCGTGATCCCCGGCATCGAGCGCTCGGACGTCTACTACTACGACAAGCGCACCCGCACCTGGGCCCAGGTCAGCTACCCCCTGGGCCGGCGGCAGTACCTCTTCGCCCGCTACAACGGCACCCTGCGCGAAAACCTCTACGAGCTCCCCGAGGGTGCCTACCTGAGCACCCTGCCCACCCGGGGCTTCCTGCCCGCCGTGGGCGGCGGCTGGCGCTACGCCAAGTCCCAGAGCTACGCCCACAGCATCTCTCCAGAGCAGGGGCGCAACGTCTCCATCGTGGGGCAGCTGACCAGCTCCGCGCTGGGCGCCTACACCATCGCCGACGACGCCTCCCGCCAGCCCTTCGATCAGGCGCAGCTGAGCGCCGAGTGGCGCGAGTACACCAGCCTGCCCTGGCTGGGCAACCACGTGCTGGCCTCCAAGGCGGCCATCGGCCTGTCCGCCGGGGACAACCTGCGCTACGGCTCGTTCCGACTGGGAGGAAACTACGGCGAGGGCTCGGTCTACGTGCTGCCCGAGGAGTACCGCACCGTGCGCGGCTTCCCCGTGGGCGCGGCCTACGGCGACCTGTACTACCTGGCCTCCCTCGAGTACCGGGCGCCCATCTGGCGCATCGACCGGGGCTGGAACACCTGGCCCATCTTCCTGCGCACCCTGCACGGCGCGGTCTACTGCGACGCCGGCTACGCCTTCGACGCCTTCCCTGGCGACGGGGCTGCCCTGGCCAGCACCCTGGGCGACACCCTGGTGGGCGTCGGCGCCGAGCTGCGCCTGGACCTGGTGCTGGGCTGGGGCCTGGGGCTGACCACCCGCGTCGGCTACGGCTTCGGGGTCAACGGCCAGTACGCCTACGCGCCCGGCTCCCTGGAAGGGCTGTACGCCCAGCTGGGTTCCAGCTTCTGACCCCTCGCCGGGCCACCCCTGGAGACGCTGATGATCCCCGCTGTTCTCTCCCTCCTGCTCGCCCTGTACCCCGCCCACGCCGAGCTCGACCCCGGCGCCCTGCGGGCCGCCGCCATGGTGGGCGACTGCGGCCGGGTGGTCGCGCAGCTCGAGGCCCAGGACCAGGCGGAGCTCGGTGCGGCCCAGCTGCTGCTGGGGGCCCGCTGCAGCGCGCGCACCGGCGCCAAGGAGCAGGCCGTCTCCTATGCCAGCGCCGCCGCCGAGCGCGGCAGCCTGGGGCACTACCCCGCCCTGGTGCAGGCCGAGATCCTGATGGCCACCCCCGAGCCCACGGCCTTGCCCAGCGGCGAGGATGCCGCCGCGGCCCAGGCGGCGATCGAAGGGCTCGGCCCCCTGTCGTCCCTCAGCCCGGAGCTGCGCCTGCTGCGGGACAAGGCCCTGGTGGCCCAGGGCCTGGGCCTCGAAGCCCGGGACGACCTGCGCGCCCAGCTCGAGGGCGAGCAGGAGCCCGAGGCCCGGTACTGGCTGGCCTTCGCCGCTGAGCAGCGCGGCGACGTGCAGCCCGCCATCACCACCTACCTGGCTACATGGATCCGCCACGCCGCCAGCCCCTGGTCCGACCGCGCCGCCGTGCGCCTGGGCGCCCTGGGCAGCGCGGTGCCCGAGCTGAGCAGCGCCGAGGGCCGCTCCCACGCCATGCAGCGGGTGCAGGCGCTCATGGCAGCCAACCACGCCGGCGCCGCGCTGGAGCTGCTGCGACAGATCGAGGCGGCGGGTGGTTCGCTCCCCGACGCACGGGTGATGGCCGAGGCCTGCTACGACGGCCGCGACTACACCTGCGCCGTGGCGTCCTATCAGCGCCTGGGCAGCCCCGCCGCGGTGGGGGCCGAGACCCTGTACAAGCATGCCTTGGCCACCTACCGGGCCGGCGACTACCAGGGCGCCGTCAACCTCTACACCGCCCTGTTCCAGCGCTACCCCACCCACGGCAAGGGCGACACGGCCAGCTACAAGATCGGCTACTCGGCGCTCGATCAGGGGCTGCTGGACCAGACCATCACCGAGCTCGAGGCCCACCTGGGCCGCTACCCTGGCTCGAAGCATGCCGACGAGGCCCTGTGGTTCATCGGCTGGTGCCACTGGAAGCAGGACCGCCCAGACCAGGCCGTCACGGCGTGGAGCCGCCTGGTCAAGGAACACCCGAGCTCATCCCTGGCCTCGGGCGCCGCGTACTGGCAGGCCCGCGCGGGTGGCGGCGCCGGCGAGGCCTCCGCCCTGCAAAGCCTGGCCGAGCGCTGGCCCACGGATGGGCGGGCCTGGTTCGCCCTGGAGCACATCGGCGCCCTGCCCACCGTGCCCGCGACGCCCTCCCCTGCCCTGCCCGCCCTGCCCGAGACCTTCGTGGCCGCCCACCCCGAGGCCGCCATCGCCGACGCCCTGCTGAGCGTGGGCCTGTACGACCTGGCCCTGGACGCCCTGGGCCCGGTGGCCGCCGCCGCCCAGGGTGCAGACCCCGCCACCCGGCTGGCCGTGGGCCGCAGGCTGGTGGAGGTGGGCGAGACCCAGCGGGGCAAGAAGCTGGCGGGGGTCCGCTGCTCCGGTGCCCTGGACGACCCTCAGCAGCGTGAGATCTGTCTGCCACGGCCCCACGCCGATGTGGTGAACCAGGTGCTGGCGGGCTCGAACCTCGATCCCTACCTGCCCTACGCCATCATGACCGCCGAGAGCGCCTTGAACCCCAGCGTCACCTCCTGGGCTGGCGCGCGGGGGCTGATGCAGGTGATGCCCGACCTGGGTGAGCGCCTGCACGCCCAGCGCTACCCCGACCGCCCCTACGACCCCTCGCTGCTGTATCAGGGCGCCTACAATGCCAGCCTGGGCAGCGCCGAGCTGCGGCGCCTGCACGAGCACTTCGAGGGCCTGGGCCACAGCCAGACCCTGCCCTTCGTCATCGCCGGCTACAACGGCGGCCAGGAGGCCGTGGAGCGCTGGCTTGGCGAGGTCGAGGGCGAGCTCGTGCTGGACGCCTGGGCCGAGGACATCGCGTACGGCGAGACCCGCCGCTACGTGCGTCGGGTGCTGGGCTTCCTGATGGCCTACCACCAGGCGTACGGGGAATAGGAGCTACCACACCACCGGGTTGGTGGTGGCCCCCCACCAGACATCGTCGGTGTCGGTGACGCGGGTGGCGCGGCCGCTGGTGGGGTCGAGGGTGAAGATGCTGCCGTCGGCGTTGAAGCCGAACAGCCAGCCCTCGGCGTAGGCCATGCCATACAGAGAGCCGGTGCCGGTGTTGCCGGTGCGCACGATGGACGAACCGGCCAGGTCGTAGACCACCAGCGCGCTCGCGGTGCCGGTGCCGGTGTTGCTCATGGCGCAGTAGAGCAGGCCGTCGGGCAGGCCCACCATGTCACCGGCGAAGGACCAGTCCCCGATGCTCGAGATCTGGGTGAAGGCACCACTGGAGGGATCCACCTGGTACAGGTCGCTGCCACCCCCGGCCAGCAGGGTGCCGTCGGCCAGGAAGGTCAGGGCGTTCAGATCGGTGGGCCCAGCGGGGCCCAGGGTGCTGACCTGCCCGTTGCTGGCGTCCACCCTGTACAAGGTGTCGAAGCTCACCGCGTACATGATGCCGTCGGTGTCGATGGCCACGTCGGTGATGTCGGTGACCGGGCCCCCGGAGGCGTCCACGAAGGCCCCGATGCGCAGCACCCCCCACGGCGACTCGGGCTCGACGCTGAACAGGGTGTTGGCGGTGTGGGCGTACATGGGATCGGTGGCGGCGTCGGGAGGAAGGCCCGTCTCATCGATGGGAGGGTCGGAGTCCTGGGGCTGCTCGGTGTCGTCGGGAGCATCGGTCTCGGCACCGGAGTCGCCCACCTGCCCGGTGTCGTCGTCGGTCACGGGGGGATCCTTGTCCCGCCCGAGGTCGTACTCGGTGCAGCCGGCCAGGAGAAAAACCATCATCAGCGCGCGCATGGGGACCTCGCAGTAGCAGGCATCTTAGATCACGCCGCCCGGTGCCGCACGTCAGAGCGCGAAGTGAACGCTCAGCCCCACGACCGACAGCCCCGCCAGGCCCCAGGTGGCCGCGGCGTAGGCCTGCTGGCGTGCATAGACGGCGTCGAGATCGACCTGGGTGGTCTGCTCCCGCATCACGTCGTCCTGAGCGCGGGCCAGCCAGGCCCCACCCCCGGCCAACACGGCGGCCGTGCCCCCTACCGCCAGGGCGCCGATGCGTACCGCGCGCTGGCCGGGACCGCGCACCTTCATGCGAGGCTTCGCCAGGCGGACCACAGGCTCGTGGCTGGTGGACCCGTCTGCGGCGGGAGCGGGCAGCCCCGTGAGCACCATGGTGGGCTCGTCGGGCTGGACCCGCACGAAGCTGGCGAACTCCATGGCCTGGGCGCTGGGCCCCACCTGGACCAGGTGCAGCCCCTCGAGGGCCGGCGCGGGGAAGACCACGATGGCACCGTCCAGGGCGGTCACCCGCATGCCTGGATCAGGGTGGAGCTGGACGCTGCCCTGGGCCAGCCAGAGCTCCGAGGCCGCCTTGTACTGGATGTAGGGCTTGATGCCGTAGTCGATGGGCCAGTGATCCGGGGCCAGCGTGGCGGCCGACCGGAACGAGATCGCGGCCGCGCGCACGTCGCCCAGCAGGGTCTCCCGGGCGCCCTGGGCCAACCAGAAGCGCACCAGCAGATCGGGGGGGGCCAGGGGGCCGCAGGAGAATGCCACCTCGGCGTCCCGCAGGGCCGCGCCGGCCTCGTCGAGCCTCTCCTCGAGCACCGCCTGCTCCGCGCGCCCCACGAAGGCGTCGGCATCGTCACAGCCAGCGTGAACGGGGGCCGCCAGAGCCAGAGCCAGGACCGCGGCGATCATCGCGCGCCTCCCCGCAGGTCCGGCGCCGGGGCCCCCAGCACCAGGGCACGCCCCCAGGGCCCGTCCACCAGCAGATCCTCGCGGTGCTCGGCGGTGAAGCCGCCGGGGCTGCCATAGTACAGGTAGGAGGGGATCACGTAGCTCGCCCCGCTGGTGTACTGGGTGAAGAGCAGGTCGAGCCAGCCATCCTGGTCCATGTCCCGGGCCACCACGTGCTGGGCGCCCACGGTGGGCAGGCCGGTGCTGCCCACAGACGAGAAGCCATCCACCGAACCCCAGTAGACGGTGGACTCGGTGCTGGTGCCGTGCAGGCCGTAGTAGTTGGCGAAGATGACGTCGAGCCAGCCGTCCTGGTCCAGATCCGCGATGGCGACGTCCTTGGCGGCGCCGGTGGGGAGCGCCGTTGCCTCGGCGCCGGTGACGCCGTCGGCGGATCCCCAGTACACGGCGCTGTCCACCTGGCTGGTGCTGTCCGAGCTGTTGTGCGCCACCACCAGATCGGGCCAGCCATCCCGGTCCAGGTCCGCGCTGGCCACCGCGATGGCGCCGAAGGCCTTGATCTCGGTGACAGCGGCGTCGTCATAGCCCTCGGCGCTACCGTGGTGGATGCTGACCAGCAGCTCGAGGCTGTCCTCGGACTCGTGGTTGGCCACCACGATCTCCTGGTAGCCGTCGAGATCCAGATCCACGCACACGCCGTCCACCGCTCCGGTGCTGGGCAGGGAGGAGAAGTCGTCGTCCAGGAAGTGGCCGCCGCGATTCCAGTAGACCGACGAGCGCGTCTCGAAGCCGCGGGACGAGCCGTGGCTGATGAAGACCAGATCCTCCCAGCCGTCCCCCTGCAGGTCGCTGACCAATATCCGGAAGGTCCCGGAGGTGGGCAGGGTGGTGGCGGCGCCCGGGAGGAAGCCTTCCACGGAGCCCCAGTGGATGGTGGCCTCGCCCGGGTCGACGTTGCCCGAGCTGAGGATGAGATCGGGGAAGCCGTCGTGATCCAGGTCGGCGACCGCCGCGTCCAGGGCCGCAGAGGTGCCCACGGACCCGCTCCGACCCGCGTCCAGCCCATCCGGGCTGCCCCAGTAGATCAGCGCATCCAGATCGTAGGAGTCGCCGTAGTGGTAGCCGACCAGCACCAGGTCCATCCAGCCGTCCCGATCGAAGTCCTCAGCTACGGTCGCGATGGCGCCTTGGCTGGGCAGGGTCTGGTGGGGGCTCTCGCCCAGGGTCTCCCCCGTGCCGAACCAGATGGGCGAGAAGCTGGCGAAGCCATCGTCGTTGTTCTGGGAGGGGATCACCAGATCGGGCAGACCGTCGCAGTCGAGATCCGAGCAGCCGTCCAGGCCGTCGCAGTCCTGGTCGATGCCGTCCCCCGGGAACTCAGGGGCCGTGGACCCGGGGAAGGCCGTGGCCTGATCGTCGTGGCAGTCCCCCCCCTTGGCCACCCAACCGCTGGGCTGATCGCAGGTGGCGAGGCCTTGCCCCCCGCCCCAGCCGTCCTGGTCGCCGTCCTGGTACCAGGTGGCGGCGTCCAGCGCGTCTTCGTCCACCTGCCCGTCGCAGTCCTGGTCCACCCCGTCGCACAGCTCGTCCGCCTCGGGGTGCACCGTGGCGTCGTCGTCGTCGCAGTCCTGCTCGCTCAGCCATCCGTCGCCGTCGAGGTCCACGTCTCCCTCTTCCACCGCGAGCCCATCGCTCAGGTCCTCGTACAGCTCGGTGTTCACCAGGCAGCCCGCCAACACCAGGGCGAGCGCCGGGAAGGGGAGGGACCTCATGCAGCCTCCAGCGCGTGAAGCAGCACTGTACCGCAGACGCCGCGATCTTGGGCGACCACCACCTGGGGTGGGTCAGCCGGACTCGGGGGGCTCCCACTCCATCAGGGCCAGGGGCTGGGCAACAGGGCCCACCGAGCTGGCCAGCAGCGCCTCGAGCACCGCCGGGATCCGCAGGGTCTCCACCAGCTTGCGCAGGGTGGCGATGGTGGGATCCCCCACGCTGGCATCGGCCATCAGCGCCTGCAGCACGCGCCGCGCTGGCGACTGGGCCGCGTTGGACAGATCCCAGCGGGGCAGCACCCAGCGCCCCGGGCGCAGGCTCAGGTGCTCGTAGACGCGGCGCAGGGCGTCGTCGAAGGTGCCGAGCCGGTCCACGAGCCCGTGCTCCTTGGCCGCCCGGCCCGACCAGACGCGGCCCTGGGCGTGGGGCTCCACCAGGCGCACGGGGAGCCGCCGCCCACCCGACACCCGCCGGAGGAAGAGCTTGTAGTAACGGGCGATGGAGGCTTCCATGCGCCGCCGCTCGGGCGCGGTCATGGCGCGGCTGCCCAGGGGCAGATCCGCGCTGGGCGCCGTGCGCAGGGTGGCGCCATGGATCCCCAGGCGCTCGAGCACCCGGCCCGGCATGATCCGCGCACCGATCACCCCGATGGAGCCCGTGATGGTGCCCGGCTGCACGTAGATGGAGCGGGCAGGCGCCGCCAGGTAGTAGCCGCCGCTGGCCGCCACCCCCTGGAACAGCGCCACGACGGGCTTGGCCTCCTGCAGGCGCTGCACCGCGCGCCAGATGCGCTCCGAGGCCAGCACCGAACCACCGCCGCTGTCCACGGTGATGAGCACACCGCGCACCGCGTCGCTGTCCCGCAGGCTGTCCAGCAGGGGCACCACGCGGTCGGCGGCGATGACCTCACGCCCCCCGCCTTCGGGCCCGCGGTCCACCACCGGCCCCGCGAGGCGCACCACAGCCACGGGCGTGCCGGCTCCGGCGACCCGGTGCCAGAGGTTCCGGATGCGCAGCAAGCGCCACCACCCGGAGGCCGAGCTCGTGCGCGGCTCGAAGTCCAACAGGGCCTCGATGCGCGCCCCGATCTGATCGTCGTAGGCCAGCTCGTCCACAAGCCCCAGCTCGACGGCGCGCTCGGCGGACAGCGGCGCCTCGGCCAGGGCCTGCCGGACCAGGCCGGCCTCGAGGCCACGGCCGGTGGCGATGGCCTGGACCAGCTGGTCCTGCAGATCGTCCAGCAGGGACTGCATGGCCTGACGGTTCTCGGCTGACGGGCAGGATCGCGTGAGGGGCTCGCCCGCGCTCTTGAAGGCCCCGGCCGTGAACAGCTCCACCTCGACCCCGAGCCGAGCCAGGGCGTCGCCCAGGAAGATCATGCGGGTGGCCAGACCCGCCGCGTGCAGCTCGCCCACCGGGAACATGAACACCCGGGTGGCCGCCGAGGCCAGGAAGAGCTCGGCGTTACCGCCACTGCGCAGCTGGGCGTAGACGGGCTTGCCAGCGTCCACCAGGCGACGCAGGCCCGCGTGGACCGACTGCAGCGCCGCCCAGGAGCCCCGGGCGCCGTCGAGCTCGATCCGCACCGCGCGGATCATGGGATCGTCCCGCAGCCAGGTGAGGGCCTGCAGCAGGCGCTGCTGCCCACCGGGACGCCGCCAGGTGGGGGCGCCCAGATCCACGACCACCAGCCCTCGCCCGCGGAACCGCAGGAAGCGCAGGAGGTCGACCAAGGGCGGCGGCGGCGTCACCAGGGTCGCCAGCGCTGCACGGAGCAGGCTCGCCATGCTTCCTCCTGATCCTCAGGGAGCGTCCGGGCGAGGGCCACCCGGCTCCGTCGTGGACGCCCGGTTAAGAACGCCGACCACCATCACCTACACACGCCCTTCCCCAGCGTCACCCATCGGAGCCCCCATGGCATTCCAGCTGACCGACCAAGAGTACCGCCTGGTAGAGTCCCTGCCCGAAGAAGACCTGGTGGATCTGGCCGTCGAGCTGGACATCCCCGTGGGCGAGGCCATCGACCGTCGATCGGTGCTCGACCTGTGCGTGGTGGGCTTCGGTGACCTGGCGCGCCGCGAAGGCCTGCCCTTCTCCGACTACGACCGGGACGACCTCGAGCTGCTTCCGGCGGCCCACCGCGCCGCCCTGGCCCGCCGGCTGGGCGTGAGCGACAGCGTGTCCGCCATCCTCAAGTCCGGCCGCAAGCTGTACAAGGTCTACCGCCGGTCCAGGGAGCGCAGCCAGGTGCCCATGGTCCTCCCTGCCCTGCTGGGGCCCCTCTGCCGCCATCTGGCCGAGGAAACCGGCTGATCGCCAGCCCTCCCATTCTTCCACCCTGCCTGCCTGCCGGCGCCGTGCCTGTTGCACGCCGCCGCCGCCGCCCATAAGTCACCCGGCGTGCCCCCCCTCCCGCCGGGCCTGAGAGGTTGACCGTGAGCAAGAAGAGCTGCCCATCCTGCGGCGCCGAGGTTCCCTCCGCCGCATCTCGTTGCAAGCACTGCTTTCACGAGTTCGCGTCCGATGACGCCCCCAAGAAGTCCAGCGGGTTCATCATCCTGCTGGCCACCGTGGCCGCCATGGTCTGCGTAGGGGCCGGGGCCATGTGGTACATCGTCAACCACCAGGCCGTGAAGCGCAACGTGGTCATCGACGAGGAGACCGCCTCGGTGGTCTGGACCCGCACCAGCAGCCAAGGCACCGAGACCGACCGCCTGCCCTTCGCCGAGATCAAAGAGCTCGAGTTCGTGGTCGGCGGCAAGAAGGCCACCTGGGAGGTCTACGCGGTCCAGCTCGACGGCGACAAGAAGCTGCTCCACTCGAGCAGCGAGGGCACCCTCGAGGGCTACGCCGACCACATCTCCCACGTCATGGACAAGCCCCTGGTCGAGGTCCGCAACATCAAGAACTTCGACGAGCAGTACACCCTCGACGAGTAGCGCCAGCGCTGACTCTGGGGGGCCCCATGGGCTTCGAGAACCCCCTGTCCCTGCTCACCCAGGAATTGGCCATCGATCTGGGGACCGCCAACACCGTCGTGGCGGTGCGCGGCCAAGGCGTGGTGCTGGACGAGCCCTCGGTGCTGGCCATCCGGCAGCGGGGCAAGGCCCACGAGGTCGTGGCCGTGGGGGCAGGCGCCAAGGAGATGCTGGGCCGCACCCCCGACTCCATCCGGGCGGTCCGCCCCTTGAGCGGCAGCGTCATCCGCGACTACGACGCGGCCGAGGCCATGCTCCGCTACTTCATCGCGCGCTCGGTGAGCAAGCGCAGCCTGGTCAAGCCCCGGGTGCTGGTCTGCGTACCCTTCGGCATCACCCAGGAACAGCGCAGGGCCGTACAGGAGTGCGCCCGCTCGGCCGGCGCCCGTGAGGTGGTGGTGGTGCACGGCCCGGTGGCCGCGGCCCTGGGTGCCGGGCTGCCCGCCCACCAGCCCCTGGGCAACCTGATCTGCGACGTGGGCGCTGGCACCACCGAGATCGCGGTGCTGTCCATGGGCGGCGTGGTCACCTCGGCCTCCCTGACCATCGCCGGCGACGCCATGGACCAGGCCATCGTGGCCCACATGGCAAAGGAATACGGGATCGAGATCGGCGAGCGCACCGCCGAGATCATCAAGATCGAGCTGGGCTGCGGCCTCGAGCACGGCCCCCAGCGCAGCATCCAGGTCAAGGGCCGCCAGAAGTCCGGCATCCCCAAGCCGGTCACCCTCACCTCCGCCGACGCCCGCCACGCCCTCGAGGGTCCCATCCAGGCCATCATCACGGCCTTGGGCCAGACCTTCGAGCGCACCCCGCCCGAGCTCAGCGCCGACATCCTGGACGCGGGCCTGGTGCTGACCGGGGGCGCCGCACAGCTGGCCGGCCTGGACGAGCTGCTAGGCCAGGCCTCGGGGCTGCCCGTGGTGCTCGCCCACCAGCCCCTGCTGTCCGTGGTGCTGGGCGCCGAGCTGCTGCTCGACCAGCCGGCCTTGCTGCGCAGCCTGATCGCTTAGCTCCCTGCCTCCAGCAGAATCCGCCCATCGTCGATGGCCAGCCAGCTGCCCGGGTCCCGGAAGGAGCCGGTGTTGACGTAGGCGCCGCCGGGCCACGCGCTGTGCTCGGGTACATGGCTGTGGCCCATTACCACCAGATCGTAGCCCTCGGCCAGGCGGGCCTGGGCATAGCGACGCTGGGTCTCGAGCAGGCGCTCGGGGCAGCGGCCTTCTTTCTCGGGGCTGCCGGCCAGCCGCCCCAGCAGCGCCCAGGCCGCCGCTGGCCCCATCACCCGCAAGGCCAGGTCGAAGGGCCGTCCTCGCAGCACGCGGTGGTAGGAGCGGTAGCGCCGAGAGCCCAAGGCTTGGTCGCCGTGGCAGGCCAGCACCCGCAGCCCGTCCAGCTCGAGCGCGAGCTCCTGGTGCACGCCGATCCCGATGGCGGCAGCCAGATCGGCCCGGAAGGCGAAGTCGTGGTTGCCCAGCAGCAGGTCCACCTTCACCCCGCGGCGAACCAACCGACGCAGGGCGTCCACCGTGGGCACATAGGCGGGGAAGACCCCAGGCAGGGCCCACCAGCGGTGGAAGGTGTCGCCCACCAGCACCAGGCGATCGGCCTCGAGGGCCTCGAGGAAGGCCACCAAGCGGTCCTGGACTGGATCGTCCAGGCCGTCCACGTGGGCATCGGAGAGCAAGACAGCGCGCATGGTCGCCAGCCTATCGACCAAAATCCAGGCGCGCATTACGGGGCGGCCATGACGGCACCCGAGGCTCCCCTGGCCGACCGCATGCGGCCCCGCTCCCTGGACGAGGTGTTGGGGCAGGATCACCTGGCCGGTCCGGGCGGGATGCTGCGTCAGCTGGGCACGGGCTCCCTGCCGTCGGTGATCTTCCAGGGCCCTCCAGGCACCGGCAAGACCACCCTGGCCCGCCTCTTCGCGGGCAGCACCGGCGCCAGGTTCCAGCAGCTCTCCGCGGTGCTCTCCGGCGTGGCCGATCTGCGCGCCGCAGTGAAGCAAGCGCAGATCGTGCGCGACGGCCTCGAGCAGCGCGCCACGGTGTTGTTCGTGGACGAGATCCACCGCTGGAACAAGGCCCAGCAGGACGCCCTGCTGCCCCACGTCGAGGCGGGCACCGTCACCCTGCTGGGTGCCACCACCGAGAACCCCGGCTTCTACATCATCCCCGCCCTGCGCTCCCGCTGCCGCATGGCGCGCCTCGAGCCCCTGCAGCCCCAGCACGTCCAGACCCTGCTCGAGCGCGCCCTGGGGGACGTCGAGCGCGGCCTGGGGGCGCTGGAGATCACCCTCGTGCCCCAGGCCATGGCGGCCTTGTCCCAGGCCGCCGATGGCGACGCGCGGCGGGCTCTGAGCCTGCTCGAGGACGTGGCCCGCCGGGTAGAGCCCGGCAGCACCGTGGACCTCGAGCGCCTCTCGCAGCTGGTCGAGGCCGCCGAGCTGCGCCATGACCGCGACGGGGACGCCCACTACGACGTGCTCTCGGCCTTCATCAAGTCCATGCGAGGCTCCGACCCCGACGCCGCCCTGTACTGGCTGGCCCGCCTGCTGAAGGGGGGCGAGCCGCCCGAGGCCATCGCCCGCAGGGTGGTGATCTTCGCGGCCGAAGACGTAGGCAACGCCGACCCCCGCGCCCTGCAGGTGGCCGTGGCCGCGGCACAGGCGGTGCAGCTCACCGGCATGCCCGAGGCGCGCATCCCCATCGCCCAGGCGGTGACCTACTGCAGCAGCGCGCCCAAGAGCAACGCCGCCTACAAGGCCATCGACGCCGCCATCGCCCGGGTCGAGGCCACCGGCAGCCTGCCCGTCCCCCTGCACCTGCGCAACGCCCCCACCGCCATCGCCAAGCAGGCCGGCCACGGCAAGGGCTACCTCTACCCCCACGACCACCCCCACCACATCGTGGCCCAGCAGTACCGGCCCACCGAGGTAGCCGGCGACGTCTACTACCGGCCCACGCCCCACGGCAACGAGAAGACCATCGCCGATCGCCTGGCCTGGTGGTCCCAGCACTTGGCAGGCCGCGACAAGGAGTGAGCGCCATGGGTGACCGCTGGCAGGCCCTGCGCGCCGAGTTCCCCTCCGCCGAGCGCTGGACCTACCTGGCCCACGCCGCGGTCAGCCCCCTGCCCCTGCGCTGCCAGCAGGGCATGCAGGCCTACCTCGACGAGCTGGTGGCCCACGGGGGCGTGCACTACCCACAGGTGCCCCTGGCCGCGGCCCGCCGCGCGCGCCAGCTGGGGGCCCAGCTGATGGGCTGCCCCCTCGAGGGCGTATTCTTCGTCACCAGCACCAGCCAGGGTGTCGGCGTGGCTGCCACGGGGATCTCCTGCGGGCCGGGCGACAACGTGGTGTTGGTGGACCGGGAGTTCCCCTCCAACCTCCGCCCCTGGCTGCACCTGCGCAAGCGCGGGGTGGAGCTGCGCTTCGTACCCCAGCGGGACAGCCGCGTGCTCGCGGATGATCTGGCCGCTGCCGTGGACCACCGCACCGCCGCCGTGAGCGTCAGCTTCGTGCAGTTCCTCTCGGGCTTCCGGCTGGACCTGGCTCCGGTGGCGGAGATCTGCCGGCGCCACGACGCCCTGTTCGTGCTCGACGCCATCCAGGGGCTGGGGGTGTTCCCGGTCCAGGCCCAGGCCATGGGGGTCGACCTGCTGGCCGCCGACGCCCACAAGTGGCTGCTGGGCCCCGAGGGCGTGGGCCTAGGCTACGCCTCACCCCGGGCCATGGAGCGCCTCGAGCCCGTGGTCCAGGGCTGGCTGTCCGTGCGCCGCCCCTTCGACGTCTTCGCCCTCGACCAGCCGCTGATGCCAGACGCCCGCCGCTTCCAGCCCGGCTCTCCCAACCAGGCGGGCATCCACGGCATGGCCGGCAGCCTCGAGCTGCTGGCGGAGATCGGCCCGGAGGTCATGGCACAGCGCCTGATCCTGCTCACCGACCACCTGGCCGAGGGCCTGCAGCAGGCCGGCTGGAGCGTGCTCTCGCCCCGGGTTCACGACGGCGAAAAGTCCGGGATCATCCTCTGCACTCATCCGGCCGTGGACTTCGCCACCCTGTCCGCCTGGCTGGAGGAGCACGGGGTGGTGAGCTCGGTGCGCGGGGGCGCCCTGCGCCTCTCCCCCCACGGCTACACCACCATCGACGAGCTGGACCGGGTGGTGGCGCTGCTGTCCCACCGCACCGTATTCTGACCCACGGGTCAGTGGAAACGACCATACGAAACCGGCTTCCGGCTGTGCAGGCGAGCCGGATTGCACGATACACTGTGCGCGACCATGCACCCAGAGCACGCGATGCGCACTGCACACCTCGTCCCTGTCCTGCTGCTGGCCGCCGGCTGCCGCCAGGTGCCACCCGCCCCCGAAGAGCTCGACGAGCTGTGCGGCTACCTCTTCGCCCACTTCGACGAGGAGCACCCCGACGCCGTCGAGCAGGGGCTGTACAACCTCGACACCTGGCTGCTGGCCAACCTCGAGGAGACCTTCGAGGGCTACTCGGTCACCAACCTGAGCGAAGAGACCGTGAACGCCCTGGACGACCGGGCCCGCAACACCGACGCCATGATCGGCGGGGCCGTGGGCACCGAGAGCCCCTACCCGCCCTATGCCCTCGGCATCCCCCAGCTGGTGGACGACCAGGAAGAGCTCTTCCCCGACTCCCACGACCTCTACGAGCGCACCTATCTCACCGAGACCGAGTGCTTCGTGGACGTCAAGTGCGACGTGGCCGAGGTCCAGAACTACATCGAGGACACCTACCCCATCATCGGCTCGGTGATCACCAACAACCACGGCCAGTACCGCTGGGTCGAGACCGACAAGGGCCTGGCCTGGGTGCAGCGCACCTGGTTCGACGAGCCCGCCGTGGACGAGAAGGACTGGATCGAGATCCGCGACCAGTACTACCTCAACGTGCTGCTGCCCTACGGCGACGGCACGCTGACCCTGCAGTCCATGTGGGTCGAGGCCTACTGGGACGGCCTGCCCGTCTCCGAGAACCAAGCCCAGCTGCTGCTCATCAGCCAGATGCAGAACGTCTACACCCAGATCGGCGCCTACGTCGAGTCCAACGGCGTGCTCGAAGAGCCCAAGGGCTGCAGCAGCACCGGGCGGACCGGCGGCTTGCTGGGCTTGCTGGCGCTGCTGGGTGCCGCCCTGTTGGGGCGCCGCCGCCGCTGATCAGCCCCGCTGGGCTGCGCCAGCGGCTTCGTGGGTGCAGATGATCTCCACCTCGTGACCGTGCTCCAGGTGGCAGCGCTCGAGGGCCGCCCGGGAGCGCTTGCGGGCTCCCACGTCCATGGCCAGAGCGCGCTGGTAGGCCCGCAGCGCCACCGGCGGATGCCGCCAGAAGCCAAGCTCACGGCGATCGAGGATGGCGTCGCCAGCGTGCAGCAGCCACCCGCTGTCCGTGCGCAGCGCGAAGCCGCAGTGGCCACGGGTGTGGCCCGGTAGGGGTACCCGCAGCACGTCCGGCCCCAGATCTCCCAGGGGCCGGACCCCCTCGAAGCTCATCCAGGACTCGCCCCCCGGGCCGTGGGTGACCCAGTGTGGGCCGTGGGCCCACTGGGCCGGCCGGTAGCGCTGCCGCTCGACCCGATCGGGACGGACCACCGCCGCGGTGTGCTCGGCCTGGGCCAGGTGCACCCGGGCCCAGGGGAAGTCCGCCAGGCCCCCCGCGTGATCGATGTCCAGGTGGGTGATCAGGATCTCCGTGACGTCCTGAGGGCGGAAGCCCAGGGCCTGCACCTGCCGGATGGCGGCGTGGGCGGGATCGAGCTCCGGGCGCGTCAGCCCGATGAAGCGCGGGCCCATGCGCCTGAGGGGGTCCTGCACATCCAGCAGGCCGATGCCGGCGTCCACCAGCAGCAGCCGGTCGGGCAGCTCCACCAGCAGACACTGACAGGCCAGCCTGGCCGGGCCCCAGGCCCCATGCGGCACGCCCAACCAGCGCGCACCAGGGGGCACGAAGCTGCCACAGTCGAGGGGGTGGATGCGCATCGAGGCCAGGTATTCCGGCCTCCGGTCCTGGCCAAGGCGCCACTGGACGGGCGCAACATTCCTTCACAGAGCGCAGGCTTTCTTCGGCCCGACCGCACGGAGGCCCAACAGCCCGATCGTAGCTTGAGGATGTGGATGACATCCCGTCACCATCCAACCCAGCCACAGGAGTCACCATGTCCACCAACCTCCGCACCATCGTCTTCGGCCTCGGCTTCGCCACCCTGGGCGCGGTCACCGTCATCGGCAGCCAGGCCATCGCCCAGCAGGGCCGCGGGGCCGGCTACGGCCAGGGCCAGGCCCAGGCCCAGGCCCAGCGCACCCGAGGCGGCGGCATGGGTCAGATCGCCGCCCTCATCAACGACCTGGACCTGAGCGAGGACCAGCAGGAGCTGGCCAAGGAGCTCCGTGCCGAGCTGCGGGAGCAGGCTGAGGCCCACCGCGACGACCGCGACGGGCTCCGCGAGGCCGTCATGGAGGCCCTCGAGAGCGACCCGGTGGACGCCAAGGCCATCCACGCCCTCATCGACGAGCGGCAGGAGCGCCAGCTCGAGATGACCCACGCCCTGGCCGACGCCGGCATCACCTTCTTCGACAGCCTGGACGGCGAGCAGCAGGCGGTGCTCATGGACCGGGCCGAGCGCAGCCGCGGACGCATGGGCCAGCTGCGCCAGGCCGTGCAGGAGCCGCCCACCGCGGAGTAGGCTCCTCGAGCCGACGCACACCTCGCGCCGCGCCGACTCAGGCGCGGCGTGCGCTCTTCAGGGCGCCCAGCCCTCGGACCAGGAAGAAGACGCACAGCACCGCAGGCAGCAGCATGGGCACGCCGCCGCAGCACACGCCGCCGGTGATGGCGCTGGCCACGTCGTTGCCGTCGGCCATCATGGCCACGGGCATCAACACCCCTGTGGCCAACAGGGACAAGGCCGACAGCCCGAAGTAGAACGCCCGCGCCAGGGCCCGCCCGTCCACCAGCGCCGCCAGGAAGAAGAACAACGAGGCGCTGGGTGTGGCCATGATGGAGACCAGGCCCAAGCCCGTCCCCACCTGTTCGGCGTTCTCGGCAGAGCTGGCCACGGCCAAGGCCAGCAGGCTGGACCCCACCATGGACAGCAGCGCCACCACCGCCAGCAGCAGCCCGGGACCACGGGGCAGGATCTGGCCGATAAAGGAGGGCTCGGCCGCGGGGGCAGGGCTGGGCCCGCGGGGCTCGCGGTAGTCGGAGATGCCAGTGGGCGGCCTGGTGGGCACGGGGGCCTGGGCGGCGTGGCCGGGGGTCCAGGTGGGGGTGGACTTCTGTACCAGGGGGAAATCGCCCTCGGTGCCGCCCAAGCCCGGGGCCAGAGTGGGACTGGAGGGACCGCGCCGCAGGGGCCCGGACACGGGCTCCGCGCTGCCGGAGGGCCGACGAGGAGCGACAGAGCAGGAGGCCCGTGCTCCCGGCGGCGGCCAGAGCTCGTCGAGCAGGGTCAGCGCCGCGTCGGCGTCCAGCGGGCGCTGCTCGATCCGCACCGCCGCCAGCCGCCCGACGAAGCGCGCCAGCCAGGCAGGGCAGTCGGGCAGCACCTCGCGCACGTCCGGGGCACCGACGCCCATGTGCCAGCCGATCTTGGCGGGGATGTCACCGTCGGGACAGGCCAGGCGACCGGTGAGCAGCTCCCAAGCCACCAGCCCCAGGGAGTAGAGATCCGAGGCGGGGGGCGACTCGTGGCGGAAGCGCTCCGGCGCCATGTAGTCGAGGGTCCCCGAGACCATGCCGCTCTGGCTGGCCAGGGTGCTGTGGGCCACCTTGGCGATGCCGAAGTCCATCAGCTTGAGCCGGCCGTCGGCGCACAGGTAGAGGTTCTCGGGCTTGATGTCCCGGTGCACCACCCCACGCCGGTGGGCGTAGGCCAAGGCCTCGAGCATCTCGTACAACACCCGCGCGGCCTCGCTGGGCGTGAAGGGCCCCTGCATCAAGGCATGGCGCAGATCCTGGCCCTCGAGCAGCTCGAGCACGATAGCGGTGCCCTGGGGCTCCACGAGCAGATCCCGGAAGGCCACGATGCCGGGGTGCTGCAGCCCATGCAGGACCTCGACCTCTTTCTGCAGCAGGCGCTGGAACCCCGTGTCGGCGGCCAGGTTGGGGTGCACCAGCTTGACCGCCACCCGCAGGGAAGGCAGCTGGGCGTGGACGGCGCGATAGACGGTGCCGAAGCCGCCGCGGCCCAGCTTGTCCTCGAGGCGGTAGTGGCCGATCTGCTGCCCGATCACGCAGGAACCTCCGCCGTGGACCATACCGCGTCCTGGCGACGTCCGCGACGCGCGGGCCGGAGCTGACCCCGGCTCGCCCCCCAGGGACTACTTGCAGGCTCGGGCGACCCCGGCGTCGAGCCACCACTGCACGTCCTCGATGCGATGCCAGGCCGTAGCGCTGGGCACCCCCTGCACCTGGACGCGGTCGTCGAGCTTCTCCCCAAGGATGACCCCCGTCCCGGCCGACAGCGTACCCAGGATGTAGTCCTGACCCTCCGCCGTGACCCACAGGGGGGCCTCCTTCTTGCAGACCTTCACCTCGCCCGTGTGCGACGGCGCGGTCACCGCGGGTGGTTCCTCGCTGGGCTCCGCCACCTCCTCCGGCTCGCGGCTGTCGGCCACCGCGTCCGTCTCCACCCAGCCAACCACGATGCCCCCGTCGAAGCGGGCGATGATGCGCACCGCCGAGGCATCCTTCGAGACCGCCTCCACAGGCATCCAGTCCTGCGGGTGCAGGGTCACCGGCGCAGAGCTGCCCGGGATGCGGGACAGCTCCACGTGCAGGCCGGGCTTCAGGTACATGCGCTCGCCCCGTTCGGAGGAACCCACCGCGAGGGGCCGCAGATCCCCGGGCCAGCTCTCCACCATGTCCAGGTCGCCGCAGGCCACCGTGGCTCCCATGGCGCTGGCCACCTCGATCCAGGGGGGCAAGGCCATGGGGGCCACCTTGACCCCGGTGGCGCTCACCTCGCGCACCCGCAGGTCGGCCTTGCCCGTGAAGATGGTGTCGTCGGCGAAGGACAGGGGGCGGACAGCCCGCAGCCGGAGATCCTCGGGGGCCATGAACGCCTCCACCCGGGCCACGCTGTCCTCGATCCTCACCCGGGCCGAGAGGGGATCAGCCCCCAGCTCCACCTGCACTGCCAGCAGCTCTGGGCTCGCCTGAGCCTGGGCCAGCACCGGGCCCTCGGCCGCTGCCCGCAGGGGTCCGTCCTGGAGCCACTGGGTGGCCTGGATGGTGCAGGTCTCACCAGCCTGGCTGGCGTTCGAGAGCAGCAGGGGCAGGACTAGAGCTGAGAGAGGCATGGGCATGGGGACCTCACTGAGGGAACGCAGGGACACCCCTATGGTACACCGTGTCGGGCACAGTGGAAGGACAAGGCCCGCAAGCGCCGTTCTGACCCCAGCCAGCGACGCGGGCGGACGCCCCAGGGGCGAGGTCCCAGAGGAGCCAGACGCCATGAGCGCCGACACCGAGCCCAGCGAGCGCGACCACCCCGACCGGGACGCCGCTGGGCCCGGCGCAGACCTGGCGACTCAGTCTTCGTCGCCGAGCATCAGCTCGGCCGACACTACCTGCGCGATCTCTCCCTGCACCAGCTCGCCCAGCTGACCCACGGTGCGGCGCTTGACCTCCCGGGCCACGCCCGCGCTCACCCGCTGCAGCTGCGTCTTCAGGCTCTCCTTGTCCTTGGCCAGGACAAAGGCGGTGCCCTGATCCTCGAGCATCTCGACGACGTCCGGATCGCGAAGGATGCCCAGGCTCTCCTCGAGGCTCGCCAAGCGGCCGCGCTGGATCTCCAGGCGACCCAGCAGGGTGGCGAACCCCGCGGCCATCGTCTGGACCAGCGCGGTCGGATCGTCCTGAGCCTCGACGTTCCGCCAGCTGCGATCGTAGAAGGCCACCGCCACGTGCACCAGATCCTCGGTCCGAGAGCCGTGGATGCGCAGAAACCCCGGCCCCTCGTCCCCGATGGAGGATCGCTCCACGATGGTCACGTCGGTGTCGGGGCCCAGCACCTGGGCGATGAACGCGTCGAAGGCCGTGGGATCGAAGCGGTGCAGGCGCGCGTCGAAGCCCAGGGTGAGGCCAGGCTTGTCCAGCCGCCGCACCTTGGCGAAGTGCGCCTCGAGCCGGCGGAAGGTCAGGGCGCTGAGGCCCATGGCCGCAGCGGCGGCGGTCTTGGAGGGAAACAGCGCCCGGTACCCGGCGAGCTCCCTGACCGCCCGCTCCCGCCCCACCGTGCTGGCCCAGGCCTTGAGCACCACGTTGCGGTAGCCCTTCATCCCGATGTTATCGCCAGGGTAGGCCTGCACGGCCACCATGAAGGCCTGCGAGAAGCTCCACTTGGGATCGATGATGACGTCCACGCTGACACCCAGGACAGAGGGAGCGACAGCGTAGCAAGCTGGCGGTGAGGGAGGCACCCCTCCCCCACCGCCGCTGGAGATGTGCCCGAGGATCAGGCCGCCGCCACCTCGACCGCGGGCTGGGGCTGCGGCCTGGCCTTGGCCAGGATGGCCAGCTGCAGACGATCGGCCAGCTCGGGCTGCTCGTTGAGCATGGCCACCACGGCGTCGCGCCCCTGGCCCATGCTGTCCTCGCCCCAGGAGTACCAGGCGCCCGCCTTGGACAGCACCTCGTGCTGCAGGCCCAGATCCACCAACTCGTGGGGGCGCGACAGGCCCTCGCCGTAGATCAGGTCCAGCTCCACCTGCCGGAAGGGCGGGGCCAGCTTGTTCTTGACCACGCGGACGCGGGTGCGGTTGCCGACGGCCTCGGTGCCCTTCTTGATGCCGGAGATACGCCGGATGTCGATGCGCACCGAGGCGAAGTAGCGCAGGGCCTTGCCGCCCGAGGTGGTCTCGTTGCTGCCGAAGGTGACGCCGATCTTGTGTCGGACCTGGTTGATGAACAGCAGGATGGCGTTGGAGCGGGAGACGCAGGTGGCCAGCTTGCGCATGGCCTTGGACATCAGCCGGGCCTGCAGACCCACCTGCACGTCGGTCATGGTGCCCTCGAGCTCGGCCTGGGGCACCAGGGCCGCCACCGAGTCCACCACCACCAGCTCCACCGCGCCGGAGCGCACCAGCACCTCGGCGATCTCCAGGGCCTGCTCACCGCTGTCGGGCTGCGACACCAGCAGCTCGTCCATCTTCACGCCCAGCCTGGCCGCGTAGACCGGGTCCAGGGCGTGCTCGGCGTCCACGAAGGCCGCCGTGCCGCCGGCGGCCTGCACCGAGGCGATGGCGTGCAGCGCCAGGGTGGTCTTGCCGCTGGCCTCAGGGCCGTAGACCTCCACCAGGCGCCCGCGGGGGTAGCCGCCGACGCCCAGGGCCAGGTCCACACCCAAGGAGCCGGAGGAGACCGTCTCGACCTCGAGGCGAGACTTGTCGTCCATCCGCATGATGGCGCCCTTGCCGTAGCTGCGCTCGATGGTCTTGAAGGCGGCGGCCAGGGCCTCCTGGCGCTGGGTCGGGTCGATGTTCGTGTTCATGGTCACTTCCTCATGGTTTGGGTTTGGGGAGTTTCGAGGCCGCCGGCCACCACCCGCCCCTCCTGTGCGCGGTCCGCCGCCACCCCGTGTTCGGGCGGGGGCACCACGGTGAGGAGGACCAGGTAGCGCCGGTCGGTGCGAGCCCCTTGCGGGGCAGGGATCGAGAAGTCGAAGGGGGGAGCGCCCAGGCCCAGGCGCAGATCGTCGTCCACGCGCTGCCAGGGACCTCGGGGGTGGGCCAGCAGCCACAGGCGCACCGCCTGGCCCTCACGGGGGGGCTGCTCGAACAGCGCCATGGGCAGGTCGCGCACGGAGCGGTCGGGCCACTCCACCACGGCCCAGTCGCCCTCCACCCGGTCCACCACCCCCGGGAGCATGGAGACTCCCAGCAGCGCCGCCAACACCAGGCCGGTCACGGCCGTCTCCCCGTGGGCGAGCACGCCGAGTCGTCGTCATCCGGCTTGTCCAAGGGTGGAGGCAAGGCGCTGGGCGCGGGACGCTGGTGCTGATCGCTGGGCAAGGAGGCCCGGTACTGCAGCGCCTCGGCCAGGTGGTGGCGCTCCACCCGCTCGGCGCCCTCGAGGTCCGCGATGGTGCGGGCCACCTTCAGCAGCCGGGCGTGGGCCCGCCCGGACAGGGCGTGAGCGTCGATGAAGTCGCGCAGCAGCCCCATGGCCTGGGGCCGCGCGCGGGCCTGCTCCCGCACCTGCTCGCCGCTCAGATCGGCGTTGCAGCGCAGCAGGCTGCCCTCGAAGCGCGCGGTCTGCCGAGACCGAGCCGACACCACCCGCTCGCGCACGGCCGCGGAGCTCTCACCAGGGGCGGCGTCCACCAGCTCGTCGGCCGAGACCGGCGCCAGCTCGACGTGCAGGTCGATGCGGTCCAGCAGGGGGCCGCTGAGGCGCCCCAGGTAGCGGTGAACCTGACCCTCGGAGCAGCCGCAGCTGCGCCGGGGGTGGCCGAGGTAGCCACACGGGCAGGGGTTGGCCGCCGCCACCAGGGAGAAGGCCGCTGGGAACTGCGCCGTACCCATGGCCCGCGCCAGGGTGACCTTGCGGTCCTCGAGGGGTCCCCGCAGCAGCTCGAGCACCGATCGCTGGAACTCGGGCAGCTCGTCCAGGAACAGCACGCCGTGGTGGGCCAGGCTGGCCTCGCCAGGATGCAGCCGGGCCGAGCCGAGCATGCCCGCCGTGGTGATGCTGTGGTGGGGAGCCCGAAACGGCCGCGCCCTCATCAAGCCTGCGCCGGCCGGACGCAGCCCAGCGACGCTGTGGATCCGCGTGACCTCGATGGCCTCCTCGAAGCTCATGCGAGGGAGGATCGTGGGCACCCGGGCGGCGAGCATGGTCTTCCCGCAGCCCGGAGGCCCGACCATCAGCAGGTTGTGGCCGCCGGCCGCGGCGATCTCCATGGCGCGGCGCGCGAAGAGCTGGCCCCGCACCTCGCGGAGGTCGCGATCCGCCACAGCGGACTCGGGGAGCGTAGCCGGCGGCGCGGGCAGCTGGGCGCCACCCCCCAGGTGGGCGAGCACCTCACCAAGGGAGGCGGCCCCGCGCACGTCCAGGCCCCGCACGATGGCCGCCTCCGATGCGCAGGCTTGGGGCAGGATCAGCTGCCGGCAGCCGTCTTCGCGGGCCATGAGCGCCAGGGCCAGGGCCCCTCGCACCGGCCGCAGGGCACCGCTTAGGGACAGCTCGCCCGCGAACACCCTGCCGTCCAGGGCTCCCGACGGCAGATCCCCGGCGGCAGCGAGCACCCCCACGGCGATGGGCAGGTCGAAGGCGGTGCCCTCCTTGCGCAGGTCGGCCGGGGCCAGGTTGATCACCACCCGCTTGCGGGGCCAGTCCAGCCCCTGGGCCACGACGGCGCTGCGCACCCGCTCGGCGGACTCCCGCACCGAGCTGGCTGCCAGCCCCACGATCTGGACGGCGGGGAGGCGCCGCAGGATGTCCACCTCGACGCGGACCGGAATCCCCTCGACACCGCACACTGCGCCACTGGTCGTCATCACGGACATGGACACCTCCTCGCCAGTCGCGGGAGGGCATCGCAATGGACGTGCCAGCACGGCGATCCCGTCCTGGACGGGATCCGGGTGTCGAGATCCGTCGACGATCGTCGAAAGATCGACGACCAGTTCGTCACTCGACCCCCCAGTTCGTGCCTATGCCCTCTCGAACGCACCACCTGGCGGGCGCCTGGAGGCCGTGAGCGAGACGAGAGTGATCCCGGTCACTGATCAGCACTTGAAAGAAACCGAACGGGTCACACGTTGTGTCTAAGCGACGAGTCGAATGAAACTTCATCGCTCCCGTCCCGATGAGACAGACAGGAGGTACCGCCATGCAACCCTGGATCGCAGAACGCATCGAACGCGAACGCGCACGCCAGAACGAGAGCTCGCGGCTTCCCCTCTACATCGAGCCCCCGTCCATGCCGCGCGGCGACGAGGACCTCAGCCACGAGCCCGCCCGCGAAGAGCGCGGCTGGTGCGAGATCGACGACACCATCGACACGGGCATCGACACGGCCATTTAGACCAGCCCGCTCCGAATTCGGATAGGGTCCGGTCATGCGCCGAAGTACCCTCACCGTCATCGTCACTCTGGGTCCTGCCACCGCGAGCCCGGCCGCCGTGGCCGCCTTGCGGGACGCGGGCGCAGATCTCGTGCGCCTCAACGGCGCCCACCTGCTGCCAGGCCAGCTGGCCATGCTGCTCGACATGGCCGAGCGGGGCGGCTTCCCCATGGACCGGGTGGTGGTCGACCTGCAGGGCGGCAAGACCCGCCTGGGCTGGCTACCGGCTCCGGTGCCCGTGCGCGCCGGTGAGCGCCTGCACCTGGTGCCCGAAGGTCAGGCCACGGCCTCCCAGGGCCTGATCACGGTGGATCGCCCGGCCTTCCTCCGGGCCCTGGTCCCCGGGGACCGCCTGCGGCTGGACGACGGCCGCCTGGGCTTCACCGTCCTGGCGGCCCACGGCACCCGCATCTCGGTGGAGGCCGAGCTGGACGGCGAGCTGAAGTCCCGCAAGGGGCTTGCCTGCCTGGGCCGCGAGCTCGACCTCGAGGTCCACCTGCTGCCCAGCGACCGCACCCTGCTGGACCGGGCCGTGAAGCGAGGGGTCAAGCACCTGGCCGTCTCCTACGCCCGCCACCCCGACCTGCTGCGCCTGGTCAAGCGCTACGCCCGCAGCGCCGCCCCCAACCAGCCGGTGCAGGTCTACGCCAAGCTCGAGCAGCCGGGCGCTGTGGACGCCTGGTCGGTCCTGGCCGAGGCCTGCGATGGCCTGTGGCTCTGCCGGGGCGACCTGGGCGCCGAGGTGGGCCTCGAGAACCTCCCCGGGCTCCAGCGCCGCCTGCTCACCCAGGCCCTGCCGGGCGTGCCCCTGCTCGTGGCCGGCCAGGTGCTGCACCACATGTGCGTCAGCCCGCGCCCCACACGCAGCGAAGCCTGCCACGTGGACGACCTGCTGCAGGCTGGGGTGGCAGGCTTCGTGTTGTCGGACGAGACGGCCTTGGGCCCCCACGGGCCCAAAGCCGTGCGCTGGCTCCAGCGCCTGTTCGCGGCGGGAGACCCAACCGCGGCACCATAGCCGGGCGGCGATGGGGCCTGCGCGGCTCTACAGGGTGTCGGCCCGCACGTCGAAGTAGTTCGAGGGGTGCTGGCAGGCAGGGCAGCTCTTGGGGGGCTTGGTGCCCTGGTGCACGTAGCCGCACTTGCGGCACTTCCAGGCCACAGGCTCGTCGCGCTCGAGCAGGGTGCCGGCCTGGACGCGCGCCAGCAGGGCACGGTAGCGCTCCTCGTGCTCCTTCTCGACCCGGGCGATCATCTTGAAGGCGACGGCGATCTTGGGGAATCCCTCGGCCTGGGCGACCTCGGCGAAGTGGGGGTAGAGCTCGGTCCACTCCTCGTTCTCGCCCTCGGCGGCGGCCAGCAGGTTCTCGGCGGTGTTGCCGATGACGCCCGCCGGGTAGGCCGCGGTGATCTCCACCACGCCACCCTCGAGGAACTTGAAGAAGGTTTTGGCGTGCTGCTCTTCGTTGGCCGCGGTCTCCATGAAGAAGTCGGCGATCTCGAGATGGCCTTCCTTGGTGGCGACCTTGGCGGCGAAGGTGTAGCGGTTCTTGGCCTGGGACTCGCCCGCGAAGGCCTTGAGCAGATTCTGCTCGGTCTGGGTGCCCTTGATGCTGGACATGGGATCTCCTGGTCTACGGGTTGTGGATAGAGGGAGGCAGTGGGTAGCAGCTTGGCGCGGCGTGGTCACGCCCCCATGGGATCCTGGATGAAGCCGGCGAGCTCGGCCACGGTGCGGCCGCTCTCGATGGCCCGGCGCACCGGGCCAGCCAAGGTGATGTCGCCGTACAGGCAGGCCCCGACGATGCGGCCATCGCGGGCGGCCACGCGCACATAGCGCTGGGGGCCCTGGTCCTCGTAGATCTCGACGCCAGGCCCAGCTGCGTGGACCTCTCCGATGCTGGCCACGGGCAGGTCGAGCACCTTGAGCATGGTGGCGGTGGGAGGAGCCACGAAGGCGGCCTGGCCACCGGCGGCGACGATGCCCGCCACGCGGCCCTGGTCCTGGGCGATGGGCCACAGGCCGAAGCTCTGGCCCGAGCACTCGGCCACGTCGCCCGCCGCGAGCACGTGGGGATCGGAGCTGATCAGGCGCTCGTCTACGCTGATCCCCCGGGGCCCGACCTCGAGGCCGGCGCGAGCGGCCAGCTCGCTGTTGGCCCGGATCCCAGTGGAGAGGATGACCTGCTCGGCGGGAAGCTCGGGACCCTCGGCGAGGGCCACAGCGTAGACCGCTTCGTCGCCCAGGATGCCGGTGACCCGGGCGCCGCAGAACACCTGGACCCCCTGGGAGCGCAGCTTGCGCTCGAGCAGCTGCGCCGCAGCCTGGGTGAGCTGGCGAGGAAGCAGCCAGGGCTCACCCTCGACCACCGCCACACGGCTGCCGCAGGAAGCCAACCCCACGGCGGCCTCGAGCCCAAGCAGGCCACCGCCGATCACCACGATCCGGCCGCCCGTGCGGCAGCGCTGCAGCACGCGTCGTGCCTGATCGAGGGTGCGCAGCACGGTGACGCCGTCCCGGTGTACGCCCGGGATGGGCGGCACGAAGGCGTGGGCGCCGTTGGCCAGGATGAGGCGATCGTAGGGCAGCCGGCGGCCGTCGGACAGCCCCACGGACTGGCCCTCGAGGTCGATGCTGCGGGCCTGACCCAGCACGCGTGCGACGCGCTGCTCGGTGAAGAAGGCCTCTTCGTACATCACCATGGCTTCGTCGCGCACCTGACCCGCCAGCAGCCGGGTGAGGTCGATGCGCCGGTAGGGCGGCCCTGGCTCGCTGGAGAGCACCGTGATGCTGGCCAGGGGATCGGTCTCGCGCACGGAGGCCGCGGCCTGGCAGCCAGCCACGCCGGCGCCGACGATGACCACCTTCCAGCCAGCGCTGGCAAGCTCACCCTGGAGGACCGCGGGGGGACCCACGGGCTCGAACAGCTCGGGACCCACGCCGCAGACCACGCAGGCCTCGGGGGGAGCCACACCCTGGTGGACGTAGCTGCAGACCGTACAGCGCCAGACACCGGCCGAGGACGCTGGCGCTGGGGGCGCCGGCGACGGATCGGCGGCGGGAGCGGGCGCCTGCATGGGCTCGAACAGCTCGGGACCCACGCCGCAGACAGGGCAGGCGTCGGGGGGAGCAGCCCCTTCGTGGACGTAGGCGCAGACGGTGCAGCGAAACTCCATGGGGCCCTCTCCGGGAGCGTGGAGCGAACATAGCGGGTATCACATCGCGCGTGCCCCGGCGTCGCGTCAGGCCAGGCCGACCCACGAGCGCGGGATAGATTGCACGCACCTCAGGCTCCGCATGTCCACTCCACTGCCCTCCAGCTTCTTCGCCCGCGACGCCCTCGAGGTGGCCCGCGAGCTGATCGGTGCACACCTACGCCACGGCCCGGTCACCCTGCGCATCACCGAGGTCGAGGCCTACCGCTGGCCCGGCGACTCCGCCAACCACTGCCACAGGGGGCGCACGGCGCGCAACGCGGCCATGTGGGGGCACCCGGGCCGGGCCTACATGTACCTGTGCTACGGCATCCACCACATGCTCAACCTGGTCACCGGGCCCGAGGGCCACGGTGCCGCGGTGCTCATTCGCGCCGCCGAGCCGGTGCGAGGGCTGGACGAGATCAAGGCCCGACGGGGTGGACGCGAGGGGCCGACGCTGCTCACGGGGCCGGGCAAGCTGGCCGCCGCCCTGGGCCTGGATCTGGGCTTCGACCACCACCCGCTGACGGAGCCCGGAGGCCTGGAGGTGCTGCCAGGCGCACCGCCTGCCAGGCTGGCCTTCGGACCTCGGGTGGGCATCGACTATGCTGAGCCCGAGCATGTGGTGGCCCCCTGGCGCGTGGCGGACGCCGACAGCCGCTGGGTCAGCCACCGCAGCCGCCTCCAACGGAGTGAGCCATGACGCCCCGCGCCCTCGCCTTCACCAGCCTGCTCGCCGCGGCCATCACCGCGGCCGGCTGCAGCGGCGACGACGACCCCGGCCCACCGCCGCCCGCCCTGGTGCTGATCACCATCGACACCTGGCGCGCGGACCACCTGGACCACAGCCTGACCCCCAACATCCATGCCCTGGCCGAAGAGGGCTGGCGCTTCGACAACGCCTTCACTCCCGTCGGCCTCACCTCGCCGGCCCACGCCAGCCTGCTCACGGGGCTGATGCCAGCGCGGCACGGCATGCGGGCCAACAACCACCACGGCAGCACCCTGCGCTGGAGCGTGGAGACCGTGGCCGAGCAGCTCCGCAAGCGCGGATGGCGGACGGCAGCCTTCGTCAGCGCCTACCCGGCAGGTCCCGAAGGGGGGCTCAGCCAGGGCTTCCAGGTCTTCGATGGGCCCGAGGCCAGCGAACGCAGCGGCGACATCGCGGCGGACAAGGCCGCGGGCTGGCTGGGCACCATCCCGGCCAGGGAGCCCCTGTTCCTGTGGGTCCACCTCTACGAGCCCCACGGCCCCTACGCGCCCCCGCAGCAGGACGCCACCGCCGTCGGAGCCAGCCGCAGCGATCGAGACCTCTACGCCGCAGAGGTCCACGCCGCGGACCGCATGCTCGGCCCCCTGCTGCGGGCGGCCCAGCAGCGCGGGGCGACCATCGCGGTCACCAGCGACCACGGCGAGGTCCTGGACGAGGAGGTCTGCTCCTGGCAGCACGAGCGGTCCATCCACGAGGCCGTGCTGCGGGTGCCCCTGGTCATCGCGGGCCGCGGGGTACACGATCCCGCCCTGCGCGAAGAGTGGGTGGGCCTGGTGGACGTCATGCCCACCTTGCTGGCCCTCACCGAGCAGCCCGCCATGCCCGATGTCGACGGCCTGCCCTTGCTCGAGCCCGGGGTCGGCCGCGACCACTGGCTCGCCGAGAGCGGCCTGTGCGAGACCGACTGCGCCCCTGGTTGCGAGCCCGCAGGCCTGGGCGGCCGGGATCGCGTGTTGCTGGCCCCCGACTGGAGGGTGGTGGATCGGCCCGGGCGCGGCTCCTGGGCCGAAGGCGCCGGTGCCCCCTTCCCCGACGAGTGGCCCAAGCTGTTCGCTCCCCTGCCACGCTTCACCCCCCCCCCGCCGCCCGTGGACCCGGGGGCCGAGGAAGCCGCCAAGGCGCTGGGGTACCAGGACTGACGGTCAGTTTATCTGCATGAAGGCCAGGGCCAGGGCGCCAGAGAGGATGGCCAGGGCGCCCAAGACGGCGCCCGCGCCGGCCTGCAGGCCCACCGCGGCCATGCCCCGAGACCTCAGGGCTTGCGTCACGCCGGGGGGCTGCCCAGCGAAGGTCCGCAGGGACAGCAGCGCGCCTGGCACCGCTGCCAGGCCGAGCACGATGGGGATCACGGTACAGAGGGCGTAGAGCTTCACCGGCAGGGCCATGCCAGTGTGTGGGACCACGCTCAGCAGCGCAGCGCCGCCCCCCACAAGCAGCGCCAGGTTG
Organism: uncultured Pseudomonadota bacterium; assembly: GCA_937912125.1. Classification (GTDB taxonomy): domain Bacteria; phylum Myxococcota_A; class UBA796; order UBA796; family JAFGLY01; genus CALDOK01. The sequence goes on along the minus strand of CALDOK010000067.1, from coordinate 10,866 downwards.
GCGGTCCTGCGGCCCCGAATCATCAACACGCCCGCGACCATCCTGTCGTCTTCGTCCATGCTCATTCCTCGCAGCGATCGTTGGGCGGCTCGGCCAGCACCGCCTGGAGGGCTCGGGCGAGATCGTCCACCCGATACGGCTTGCGCATCACGCCCCTGAAGCCCCAGGCACGGTGATCGGCCATGACGGGATCGTCCGAGTAACCGCTGGAGACGATGCAGCGGGCGTAAGGGTCCATGGAGAGCAGCCACCGCACGGCCTCCTGGCCGCCCATGCCGCCGGGGATGGTCAGGTCCATGAGCACCACGTCGAAGGGGCGCCCGGCCTCGGCTTCCCGGCTGTAGAGCTCGACCGCAGCGGCGCCGTCGGCCACCGTGACCGGCTCGTAGCCCAGGTGGGCCAGCATGGCCGAAGCCACGTCGCGGACCATGGCCTCGTCGTCCATCACCAGCACGCGCCCGGTGCCGGACAGGGCGTCTGGCAGGACCTCGCGGGGCTCCTCGACGACCTCGGCCGCGGCGGGCAAGTAGACGAAGAAGGTGGTGCCTACGCCGGGCTCGGACTCGACCACCAGCGCGCCCCGGTGCCGGTTGACGATGGAGTAGCACACGGACAGCCCCAGCCCGCTCCCCGACTCCTTGGTGGTGAAGTAGGGCTCGAAGATGCGGGGGAGCTGCTCGGGATCGATGCCCACGCCGTGGTCCGTCACACAGATGCGGACGTAGCGACCCTGCACCAGGGAGTGATCGTTGCCCAGCCCCATCGTGCGGTTGGTGACCCGGAGGCGGATGGTGCCACCCTCGGGCATGGCCTCCTCGGCGTTGAGCACCAGGTTCTGCAGCACGCGGCTGATCTGGGCGTCGTCCACCTCCACCGTCCACAGGTCGTCGGGGAGGTCGAGCTGGCAGCCCACGTCCGAGCCCGCCAGGGCGAAGGCCACGGACTCCTCCACCAGCTCGGCGATGGGCACGGCGCGGGTGACCGGGGAGCCCCCACGGGCGAAGGTGAGCAGCTGCTGGGTCAAACCCTTGGCGCGGGTGAGAGCCCGCTCCGCCTCCCGCAGGCGCTCGGGAACGGGGCCCTGGGCGGGCAGCTGCAGCAAGGCCAGGGAGACATTGCCCATCACGCCGGTGAGGATGTTGTTGAAGTCGTGCGCGATGCCCCCCGCGAGGACCGCGAGGGCCTCGAGCTTCTGGCTGCGCAGGGTCTGCTCTTCGACGCGGCGCTGGGCCGTCTCGTCGCGGAACACGAGCACCACGCCGATGATCGAGCCCTCGGCGTCTCGGATGGGCGCCGCCAGCTCGTCCAGCAGGCGCTGGGAGCCGTCGGGGCGCACCAGCAGCCCGCCACCGCCAGGGTTGACGGCCTCGCCGCTGCTGATGACCTGCTGGACCAGATCGAGGCACGGCTCGTGCTCGTCCTGCACGGTGTAGATCTCGTGCAGCAGGCGACCCTCGGCGTCCGGCCAGGCCCAGCCCGTGAGCCGCTCCGCCTCGGGGTTCATCAGGGTGATGCGACCGCTGGCGTCGGTGGCGATCACGCCGTCGGCGATGGCCTCCAGCGTGGTGAGGAGCTGCTCCTTCTCCTCGAACAGGGCCGCGGTGGCCCGGCGGGTGGCGGTGATGTCCCGAGCCAGCCCCTCCACGGCCACCAGCGCCCCGCCGGCGTCGCGAACCGCGCGCTGGGCAAGGAGGATCCAGCGCTCCTCTCCCCCGTCGAGCGAGAGCCGCAGCTCCGTGCTGGTTGGCACCAGCCCGCGGCAGATGTCCCACCAGAGCTGGTCGAAGCACTCGGGATCCCCAGCCCTCAACAGCTCGTGGATGCACTGACGACGCGCGAGGACGCGCTGGGCAGTGATCCCGAAGAGCTGCTCTGCCGCGGAGGAGATCTCGGTGATGCGACCATCGGGTAGGGTGTAGCGGAGGTGGACGTGCCCCAGCTCGGCCCGCAGCGCCTGAAGACTCTCGAGGCGAGCCTCGGCCTCGGTGGCGCGCCGCTCCGCGCGCCTGAGCGCCTCCTCCGGCTGACGATGGGTCGGTTCTTCGGACAACGTTGGCTCCGCGAGGTCCCAGGACACAGACGGCGCGCTCAGCGTGCAACGCCCCGCGGGCCGCGTCAACTCCTGGGAGCACCCCTGGCCACGATGACCAGCTCATCTACCTTTCCGCGCTTGGTTCCCTTGGAGTTGATGGCGCGGGCGACGGGCACCACGCGAAGCTGGAACTGCTTGGCAGGATAGAGCTCACGCACCTCGGGGGTGTCGTGGTTGGACAACAGCACGCACACGCCCCGCCCCGCCAGCTCGAGGGCCACGTCGCGCAGCTGCTCCTGCTGCGCCGGCCCGAAGCCACCGCGGGTGTAGCCCGTGAACGACGCGGTCTTGGACAGGGGCACGTAGGGCGGGTCGAAGTACACCAGATCGCCCGGCTGGGCGCGCCCGAGCACCGCCTCGAAGCCCTCGTGCTCGATCTGCACGCCCTGGAGCAAGGCCGCGCAAGCCCGCAGGTGGTCGGCGTTGCAGATGGTCGGGTTGACGTACTTGCCGAAGGGGACGTTGAAGCCGCCCCGACTGTTGACCCTGTACAGGCCGTTGAAGGCGGTGCGGTTGAGGTAGATGAGCCACGCGGCCACCTCGTGATCGCCGGCGCCGTCGATGTCCATGGCCCGCAAGGCGTAGAAGAACTCCTCGCAGTGGGAGACGGTGTAGAGCTCGAGGATCCGGATGACCTGCTCGACGTTGTCGCGCACGGCCCTGTAGCAGCGCACGAGCCGCTCGTTGCCATCGCCCAGCACCACCCCGGTGAATGGGGGCTTCAGCAGGGCCGCCAGCTGGAAGAACAGCGCGCCGCCCCCCACGAAGGGCTCGTGGTAGCAGCCAAAGCGCGCGGGCAGGTGCGCCCGCAGGTGCGGCACGACCTTGCGCTTGCCGCCCGCCCACTTGAGGAAGGGATCACCAGGCTTCATGCTGCTGCCGCGTACCATCACTGGGCTCCCGTGTCGGGTTGGGGCGGCAAAGCCTGCTCGCTCTCTGCAGCGCGCATGACCCGGTACTCCGCCTCGGGCATCAAGGTTCCCTGCACGTAGTCATGGAACAAGACGCCGTCGAGGTGGTCGATCTCGTGCCGGAAGATCCGCGCCGTCCAGCCCTCGACCCATTCCTCGTGGTGCGGGCCACCCGGGAGATCGTAGGCGATGAGCAGCCGAGTGGGGCAGGACACCTGGCCGAGCCCGGCGGGCACCGACAGGCAGCCCTCCCAGCCCAGCTCGACCTCCTGACCACGCGCGAGGATGGAGGCGTTGAGGTAGAGCTCCACCGGGCCCTGGGAAGGATCGTCGGCCCGGTCCTGGCGCTGCACCAGGACCACCCGCCTGGACAGCCCGATCTGGGGCGCCGCCAGCCCCACGCCCTGCTCCCGCTCGAGGGTGGCGCGCAGGCGGCCCTCGAGCACGGGCAACCAGGGCGCCATGGGATCCACAGGCAAGGAGGGGGCGCGCAGGAAGCGCTCACCGCTGGGGGTGTCATCCAGGACCAAGGCGAAGGGGGCGTCGGCCGACTGGGCGGTGATGTGGCGCAGCTCGATGGGCAGCAGCTCGACGCCGGGCCCGCCCGCAGGCGCCATGCGGTGGTGGCAGCCGACCAGCGCCAGGCACGGCAGCAGGAACTGAACGGCGTGCCTCACAGCATGATCTCCAGCTCGAGCTCAGGCCGGTGGGCGTCAGTCAACGGGACGATCTGGATCGATGCCATGGTGTGCTCCGGGTAAGCTTCCCTATCCCACGTACCAGGCCCACGAGGCGCCCATGCCCCTCTTTCGAAGCACGCTGACAGCCGCTGTCCTGCTCACCGCCTCGGCCTGCACACCCGACCCCAGCGACAGCGCAGACAGCTCCCCGCCCCCCGTCCCCTGCGAGGCCCCTCAGGGCGAACATGCCGAAGACAGCTGGGGCGGCGACACCCGGGTGCAGCTCGAGGCCACCGGCTTCTTCCGCACCGCCAAGCTCTGCGACCGCTGGTGGATCGTCACCCCCGAGGGCCACCCCACCTGGTCCACGGGGGTCAACACCGTCAACCCCAACGGCGACACGGACGGCGTCACCGGCGAGCGGCTGTACGCCCAGGCGGTAGACGCCGCCTACGACAGCGACGAGGCCTGGGCCGAGGCCACCGCCGCGCGCCTGAGATCCTGGGGCTTCAACACCACCGGCGCCTGGTCCGCCCACGAGCTCACCCTGCCCCACATCGCCGCCACCCCAATCCTCTACATCGCCGGCTACGACTGGCTGGACGGCACCCGCAGCGACTGGTTCGACCCCAGCTGGCCCGAGGGCGTCGAGGCCAAGGCCGCCGACCTGGCCGTGCTGGCAGACGAGCCCAACATCCTGGGCTGGTTCCTGGACAACGAGATCAGCTGGGGCCCGGACTGGCGGGGGCTGGACACCCTGCTGCAGGCCTACCTGGGCATGGACGCCGAAGCACCGGGCAAGGCCGTGGCCGTGGACTTCCTGCTGTCGGAGCTGGGTGACGTCGCGGCGGTGAACAGCGCCACGGGCAACGACTTCACCGACCGGGACGCCATGCTGGCCGCCGCCGGCGCCTGGGACGCCCTGGATCAGGACAGCTCCGACACCGAGCGCGCCCTGACCTCGGCCTTCCTGACCTTGGCCGCCGAGTACTACTTCGGCACCGTGGCCACCGCGATCCGGGCCCACGACCCCAACCACATGCTGATGGGCAACCGTGAGGTCAGCGTGCTGACCCGCCTCGAGGTCTACCAGGCCGCCGCCCAGCACATGGACATCCTCAGCATCAACAACTACCGCTTCGTCGACGGCATGGCCGACGGCTCGGTGGGCCTGAGCGGCGCCGTGGATCCCGCCGACGGCTTCGCCGCCCTGACCGCCGATGTGGACATGCCCATCCTCATCAGCGAGTTCGGCTTCAGGGCGGACGACTCGGGCCTCCCCAACTCCTGGCCCCCCATCTACCCCACCTACGACACCCAGACCGAGCGCGCCGACGCCTTCGAGGCCTACGCCCTGGAGCACCAGGCCAGCCCCTGGGTGGTGGGCTACCACTGGTTCGAGTGGGTGGACCAGCCTCAGGGCGGGCGCTCCATGGACGGCGAGGACAACAACTGGGGCGTGGTGAACGAGCAGGATCAGGTCTACACCGAGCTCACCGAGCGCATGACCACCGTGAACGCCGAGATCCACGGACTCCTCGCGGTCGAGCGGGACTAGGCCCCGCCCACGTGCACCGCGGCCGCCAGGGCCACGGACAGCAGGTAGGCGGCCAGGCCCAGGGCCACGAACACCCCGGCGACGCCCAGCTGACGCTGCTGGCGGTCCCGGTGTGCGATGACCCTCGAGGCCGTGTCGGCCGGCTCATCACTCAGCTCCTGGGACACCCAGCGCACCCGCAGCAGCACCCGCAGCACCGCCACCGCCCCCACCAGGATCAGGGCGATGCCCCCGACCATGGAACCCGCCGACAGGGGGCCCGCCTGGATCATGTGGGTGCCCGAGAAGCCGGTGACGGTGATGGCCAGGCCACACAGGCCCAAGAGCAGCTGAGCCTGGTTGTTCACAACCCCAAGCTGGTCCGCGAGGAAGGTCAGCATGGCGGGCTCGGGCATGGCGCGGACGAGGCGCCGGGCCTCGTCCTGCTGGTCGGCGGTGGCGGGGGTGATCTTCATGGGGCTCCCTGGACGACTGTCTAGCGCCCACAGCCCAGGGGTCCAGGTGGAGGGCTCACACAGCGAGCAGAGGGAGTGCGGCTAGGGGAGCGGGGCCCAGGCTGATGACAGCTTCACCAGCAGCGCCCACGCCCCACGAAGCCGAGCTCACCACCCACCAGGAAGCCCTGCTCGAGCACCGAGACGACGCGGAGCGGGGGGAGCTGGGCGTCGATCTCCTGCCAGCTGCGCCCGCCGTCCTGGCTGACCAGCACGAAGCCGCCCTCTTCCGGACGAGTGCGGCTGCCCACGGCCACACCGCAGGCCCCCGAGGGTGAGAAGTCCAGGTCACGGACCCAGCCGAGGCCAAGGGGCAGCGGCACGGGCCGCCAGCGCTCACCCCCAGGCGACGAGCGGTAGAGCACCCCGGCGCTCTCGGCCTCGTCCCTCAGTTCGCGCCCTCCAGCGAGCCAGTGCTCGCCGTCGTCGGGGCTCGCGAGGGTCCACAGCTCGCCCGCGAGGCCAGGGTCCACGGCCACGGCCCGAAGGGGTAGACAGCGCTGGGTGCTGGCGGGCCGCAGGAACACCGGCGGGGAGACAAGGTCGGCCCCCAGGCCAAACCAGCAGCCCCCGCCGCTCTGCAGATCCCAGACCCGCGGGGCCTGGCTCGGCGCCCCCAGCCACCAGCCTGGGGGCTGCTGCCAGGCCTGGGCATCGGCCGCCCGGAGCAGCAGGGCGTCCCCGCGGGTGTCCGACAAGGCCAGGCCGCCCTGGGAGTCCACGGCCAGCAGCGCGCAGGCGTCGTCCGTGCGGGACGCCCCCGCCAGCAGCGACTCCCAGCCACGGCGCTCGGTGAAGCGCAGCAGCAGGGCATCGGCACCCCGGCTGGCCAGATCCCGCCCACAGACCAGCAGGGCGCCGTCGCCGTCCAGGGCCAGGGCGTTGACCTGAAGCTGGCGCGAGGCATGCATGGGCTCGAAGCTCTCGCCAGCGTCGAGGGTGCGCAGCACGCCCCCATCCCCGCAGCCCACCCAGGCCTCGCCCCCGGGCAGGGCCAGCAATGCACGGACAGGCTGATGACCGCAGGCCGCGGTCAGGGGCTCGACGATCTCACCGGGCTGGGAGTCCTCGATGGACGGGTTGGCGCAGGCGAGCAGGAAGGAGGCGACCAGGGCGAAGGACATACAGGCTCCAGCGTTGGGGGACGCCCCGCCCCGAGGCAAAGCCCGTGCCAGCATCCAGCGCCCGAAAACCAGCTTGTCTCCGTTGATGACCGTCGACGATCGTCGAAGATTCGACGCCGCTTTCGTCAGTTCCCGTCGCGACGACGCCTATGTCCCCATGAACGCACCACCGGGACGAGCAGCAGCCCCAGCAGCCCCAGGGCCCCCAGCCACAGCCCCACGACCCAGCCCCGCGGCCGGTAGGTGAAGACCACCTGGTGCTCTCCCGGCGCCAGGGCCACCCCCCGGAAGCTGCCGGCCACCTGCAGCAAGGGCGCCGCGACCCCATCCACCGTCGCCCGCCAGCCCGGAGCCCAGGCGTCGGCCACCACCAGCAGGCCGGGCCTGGTCAGGCTCACCGCCAGCTCCTGGCGCTCGGCCCAGGGCTCGTCGATCTCCACCGGCTGGATGGGAAGCTCACCGGAACCCGCCAGCAGCTGGGCCAGCCGAGGGCTGGGCTGTCCCTGGACCACCACCGGCGGGCGGCGGCGAGCCTGCTGGGCATCCTCGATGGAACGCAGGGCCTGTTCCTGCCCCCCTGATCCCTCGGCCGCGAAGGCCAACCAGGCGCGGGGGGCCCCTGGATCGAGCTCGAAGATGCGCAGGGGGGCGTCGAGGCCGGAGATCTCCACCAGATCCCCGACCGAGGCCACCGCGGCCTCGTCGGCGGCCACCACCCCCAGGTAGCGCACAGCGCTGAAGGCCAGCAGCGCCCGGTTGGAGGACCGAAGTCGGGCGACAGGGAACCAGGGCCGGACCAGGGCCGGGTCCAGGGCGGCCATCAGCCGCTCGGTCTCGAGGGAGACGGGCAGCTCGTAGCCGCGGACGTCCCGCAAGCCCGCCAGCATGCCCGTGTCGGGCTGGATGGCCCAGCCCAGGCCGCTGATGCGCCCCGGGCCCTGCATGGCCTGGAGATCGAGGGCCCAGGAGGCCACGGGAGCCCGGAAGGACTCGGGCGGGATGGTGCCCTGATCGGAGCGACGAGCCCAGAGCAGCTCGGCCACCAGCAACACCACCAGCGCCCAGGCCCAGCGCCGCCGGGGCAGCGCCAGCCCCGCCGCCACCGCGATGGCCAGCCCGGCCATGCCACCCAGGCGGGCGTGGTTGGCGGGCACAAAGAACAGCAGCGGCAGGCCCAGGGCCACCGCCAGGGCCAGCGCCGCGCCCCCCATCCACCAGCGCCCGGCCCGCTGGCGCAGCCCGTACAGGGCCAGCCCCAAGGCCACCACGCCCACGTGGAGGTTGCTCTCGAGGTGGGCGCCCACGCCCTGCCAGTCCCCCCGGGCCGGATGGCCGAAGGGGTCGGGCCAGACCAGGGTGAGCAGGGCCTCCACGGGCAGGCGGTTGCCCGTGCGGACATGCACGGTGACCGATCGAGCCAGCTGCTCGGCGAAGGGCAGCAGGGCGGGGGCCGCCAGCAGGCTCCCCAGCGCCAGGCCCAGCAGCGCAGCGCCCCAGACCCGTCGTCCCCGCAGCGTCGCCAGCCCCAACAGCCCGGCGAAGAGCCCCCCGTGCACCGCGGTCTGTGGGTGCCCCGCCAGCAGCATGGCCGCCCAGGTCAGGGCCACGGGCAGCGCGCCGCCGCGCCCCCGAGCCACGCGCAGCAGGGCCCAGGCGAGCCATGGGGTCCAGGCGTAGACCCAGGCGTGGGGATGCAGCAGCCGGCAGACGGGGAAGGCGCTGAGCATGGCCACGGCCCCCGCCACCAGGCCCCCTGCCGCAGAGGCGCCCAGCAGCCAGGCCAGCATGGCCGCGCCCACCCCGGCCAGGACCAGGTGCAGCCACACCCTCAGATCCTGCGCGGTGGCGTCGGGCAGCAGCAGCTCGAAGAGCACCGGGGGGTAGCAGGCCGCGCTCAGCCCGTCGGCCAGCAGCGGCGCCCCAGCCAGGATGTCGGGGTTCCACAGGGGCGCGCGCCCCTGCCGCCAGGAGTCACGGATGCGGTCCCGCAGGGGCCGGAGCTGCACGGCCGGGTCGGACAGCTGGTGGTTGTACACCTGGCCCCCTGGGCCTTCGGCCGTGCGCTGCAGGTGGTGCACGCTGAGGTGATCGTCCGCCGAGACCACCCGGGATCCCGGCAGCGCGCCCGGGAAGAGCAGGCAGGGAAGCAGCAGCAACACGAGCAGGACCGCGTAGTGGGCCCGCCCTCGCTCGCCCGTGTGCATGGAATCGACCTGGTTCAGACGCCACCTGCCTCGCTCGAGGCTAAGAGCTAATGGCTCAGAGCCGCCGGCGGCGAGCCCGGCTGGTGGCGCGGAGGATCCAATGCGCGTGCTGATGGCTCAGGTCTCCCCCGTGGTCGGAGATCTCGACGGAAATGCCACCCTGGTGCTCGAGGCCCTGGCCGCTGGCCGCCGCCACGGGGTCGACATCGTGCTGCTGCCCGAGATGGTGGTCTCGGGCTATCCGCCCAGGGATCTGCTGGACTATGGCGGGTTCCTCGACGCCTGCGAGCAGACCTGCGCGCGCATCGCCGCGACCACCCGCCAGGACGACCCCGTGCTGGTCTTCGGCTCGCCCTACCGCGACGAGCACGGGCTGCGGAACGCTGCCGTGGTGGCCCACGGCGGGCGCATCCACGCCCTGCGCTTCAAGACCCTGCTGCCCACCTACGACGTCTTCGACGAGTCCCGCTACTTCGAGCCCGAGACCCAGCCCGAGTCGGTGCAGGTGGCCGGCATGAAGCTGGGCGTCACCATCTGCGAAGATCTCTGGAACGACACCGAGCTGCTGCCCGGCTACCGCTACCAGCGCGAGCCCCTGGCCTACCACGTGGGCTGCGACGTCATCCTCAACCTCAGCGCGTCCCCCTTCCATGCGGGCAAGGACGGCCTGCGCCGCGCCCTGTTCGGCCGCCGCGCGCGCCAGGCTGCAGCGCCCGTGGTCTTCGTCAACCAGGTGGGCGGCAACGACGAGCTGCTCTTCGACGGCCGCTCCATGGCCCTGGGGGTCGACGGCGAGCCCATCGCCATCGCGGCGGCGTTCGCGCCCGACAGCGTGGTGGTCGACCTGGCCCAGGGGCGCCCCGCACAGCTGCCGTCCGTGGACTTCGAGGGCGAGATCGACGCCGCCCTCACCATGGGCCTGCGCGACTACGCCCGTCGCTGCGGCTTCCGTACGGCCGTGCTGGGGCTGTCGGGGGGCATCGACTCCGCGGTGGTGTGCGTGCTGGCCGCCAGGGCGCTGGGCCCCGAGAACGTCACCGCCGTGGCCATGCCCGGCCCCTACTCCGCCGAAGAGTCCACCACCGACGCCCGACAGCTGGCCCTCAACCTGGGGGTCCACTTCGACGTCCTGCCCATCGCGCCGGCCTACGAAGCCTACCGGCAGATCCTGGCCCAGCGCTTCGAGGGCCGCAGCTTCGACGTCACCGAAGAAAACCTCCAGGCCCGGGTGCGCGGCAACCTGATCATGGCCCTGTCCAACAAGGAAGGCCACCTGGTGCTCACCACCGGCAACAAGAGCGAGCTGGCCGTGGGCTACTGCACCCTGTACGGCGACATGGCCGGTGGGCTGGCCGCCATCTCGGACGTCTTCAAGACCGACGTGTTCCGCCTGGCCCGCTGGTACAACCGCCAGCGCGAGCTCATCCCCGCCAACATCATCGAGCGCCCACCCTCGGCAGAGCTGGCTCCGGACCAGACCGACGAGGCCTCGCTGATGCCCTACGATCAGCTGGACCCCATCCTCAAGCTCTACCTCGAGGAGCGCTGGGACCCCTCGGCCATCGTCGCCCAAGGCCACGACCCCCAGGCCGTGCGTCGCGCCGTACACCTGGTGATCCGCAGCGAGTACAAGCGCTGGCAGGCGGCCCCGGGACTCCGGGTCACAGTGCATGCCTTCGGCAGCGGCCGGCGGCATCCCCTGGCCCAGCGGTGGCGCTGGTAGGAACGGCCCGGGCAGGCGGGCGTCAGGCGTCAGGCGTCAGGCGTCAGGCGTCAGGCGTCAGGCGTCAGGCGTCAGGCGTC
>CALDOK010000066.1 GCA_937912125.1 uncultured Pseudomonadota bacterium | reverse complement strand
CCTGCTCGTCCTGGTCGCCGTGGGTGTGTGTGCGCTGCTCATACGCGCGCTGGCGAGGAGGGCCTCGCAGCCTTCGATGGGTTCCCTGCTGGCGCTCGTGCTGGTGGTGGCCGCGTGCTGGACCCGTGCCTCCGACACCTGGGGTCAGCGGGAGCACCTGTTCGTGCTGCTGGCGCTTCCCCACGTGATGAGCCGGGCGCTGAGGGTGGAGCTGCGAGCTCCCGCCGCCGCTGTCTGCGGCGTTGCTTCGGCAGTGGGGGCCTGCATCAAGCCCCACTTCGTCGCGCTGTTGTTGGTCGTCGAGATCTTCGCGTTCGTGCGTCGCGAGGGCCGCCGTGTCGACGCTCTCCTGGTGGCGTGGTGTGTGACGGGGGCGCTGTACGCGCTCCACTTCTTCCTCTGGCCCGCCGAGATGTGGCACGCGTTCTTCGAGCTCTGGCTCCCCTTCGCCACGGCCGCGTACGACGCAGGCTACGGTGTGTCCATGGGGTGGGTCTTCTGGCGCTGGGGGACGACGCTGCTGGCCATGTCCCTCGGGGTCACGCTCGGGCTGGTGATCGCCCCCCGGGCGAGCCTCGCCGATGTCTCGCTGCTCGCTATCGCATCCCTGAGTTCCATCGGCGTCTTCTTGTTGCAGGGCAAGGGCTTCCCCTACCATCTCGAGCCAGCCCGTCACCTGGTCCTGCTCTGCGTCGCGTTCGCTGTGGCTGCGCGTTGGCGCTTTGCGTTCACCCACGGGATCCTCGCGAGGGGGCTGGTCTCGGTGGGTTCACTCGCGGTGGTGGCCCTCTTCCTGCTGGTCGCGCAGGCGGACGTTCGCCCTGCGGATGCGTTCACTGTCGCGGTGGAGCCTCTGAGTGAGCCGGGTGATCGCGTACTGGTGCTCAGCAGCCTGGTGGATGCGGCCTACCCCTGGGCCCCAGCCCTGGACCTCCAGGTCGTGGGTCACTTCCCGTGCGCATTCCCCCTCGCGCTGTCCTCCAGCGGCGATGCCGAGCAGCTCGAGGGACTCAACAGGGAGATCACGGAGCTCGTGGTCGCGGATCTCGAGGAAGACCTCGCGCTGCGGCCCGAGTTGCTGGTCGTGGAGGTCGCCCAGCAGTGCATGTTCTGCCTTCCTGAACGCTCCATCGTCCAGTTCCTGGAGGAGGCAGGCCTCGCCCAGTCGGTGCTCGGGCAGTACCAGGCGAAGGCGCTGGTGGGGGATCACACCGTCTTCGTTCGTCGGTAGCGGCCCCTCCGGGTCGTCAGCGTCGTTCGAGCACCAGCGCCTCCAGCATCAGCGTGCCGGCTGCGTGGTCCACCCGAAGCTCGAGATCCAGCTCGACCTCGTCCTTGACCACCACGGTTCCGTCGGCCTCGGTCAGGAGGGCCGAGCCGTCGCTGGCCCGCAGCGCCGTGGTGGTGCTGGGCTGGTCCTCCCCGGCGAAGCGCGCGGTCAAGGCCCATCGGCCTGCAGGCACGGTGATCCCCGCAGCGGTAGCCAGCTCCCCCTGGGCCAGGGGGAGGCGCACGGCGTCTTCGATCCGGTGGGTGGCGCTGGTCTGGTTGTTCACGAACCAGGGGGGGATCTCGATTCGGTCCTCGCTGCGGATCAGGCCGAGGATGGGGCTCTCCAGCCGGAGCCACTGCTTGACGCGGGGTGAGCGGGGATCCAGGCGCTCCAGCTCCACGAAGCGGTACTGCTCGTAGAAGCGTGGGTCGGCGTGCATCTGCTTTCCCCCGGTGAACACACCACCCCAGGTCCCCCAGTGGACGCCGAAGAACACGATATCCGGGGCGCGGTCGATCACGTAGGCGCCGTCACCATGGGTGTGGCCCACCAGCTCCCAGATCGACTCGTCGGGTGGGTGGGTGGCGATCCATCGGTCGTTCAGGCCCAGCATGTCGATGGTCGTCCATCCGGTGTAGTACGGGATGGCTCCTGCGGTGTTCACGGCGATGCTCGGCGCTCCCCGCGCGGCGAATGCGGTCCCCCAGAGATCTGCAAGCAGGATCCCCTTCTTCTGCCACTTGAACTGGTTGTGGATGGCTCCGTTGATGTGGGGATCCTGCCACTGTTCCGCCCGGAGCCAGGCCACGGTCAACCCGAGGAGCAGGGTGAGCAGGCCGAGCCAGAGCGGCCCCTTGCCCTTCGAGTGCAGCAGCTCGACCAGCCACAGCAGGCCGAGTCCCGCCAGCCAGATGGAGAGCAGGACGGTGACGACGAGGAAGCACCGCCCGTTCTCCCCACCCCCTCCGACGTACACCAGGTAGCCGGTCCAGCCCAGGAGCGTGGTGGTCAGCACCACGGTGGGCCGGTGCAGGCGCGCTGCTGGGCGCGCGACGACGGCGAGTGCCAGCAGTGACACGACCCAGACTCCGCGCTGGTGGATCAGCCCTTCGATGGCCAGCACCAGCCCCTCACCGGCTCGTTCGAGCCCCCCTGGGAGCTTGACCCTGGCGGTGTTGGGGACCCAGTCATGGTGGTACCACAGGCGAAAGGCAAGCTGCCCTGCGACGCAGATTGCAGGCAGGACAGTGACGGTGATGGCCCTCCCGATCCGGCTGCGCCACGTCCCTGGGAGCAGGACCAGCCCCATGGCGAGCGCGCCTGTGAACAGTGCACCGTCGGGCCGGGTGAGGGCCAGCAGACCCAGGGGGATGCCCGCCAGGAGGCAGGACCGCCGGCCGATTCCGCCGGGCTCTTCGAGGGCCTGCAGCAGGATGAGCAGCGCCAGAGAGAGGAAGCCGAAGACAAAGGGGGTCTCGAAACCCGTCGCTGTGGCGATGACCGTGAGCTGGGTGGAGGCGAAGGCCAGCATCGCGAAGGCACCAGGCAGCACCCGCCCCGTTCTGGAGGGTCGGAAGAATAGCCCGAGGCAGAGCAACGCCACGCCGGAGCCCAGGAAGCTGAGCAAGCGCATCCCCACCACCGGATCCATGCCAATGGCCATGGTGCCCGCCTCGGCCAGGACCCACAGTAGGTTGGAGTAGCCCTCGACGAACTCTCCGTCGTTCCAGCTCAGGCCCTTGCCCTGGGCCATGCGCTGGGCGTAGCGCAGGGAGATGAAGGCATCGTCGGCGAAGAACCCGGTGACCAGGTAGTATCGAACTCCCAGCAGGAAGAGAATGGCCGAGAGCGCCGCCGAGGCGCTGTAGGCCAGCCTGGTGAGTGGGGGTAGCGCCGTGTGGTGCTCGGGGGTGGTGGTGCTGCTCATGGAGGTCTCGAGGTCATCCCGCTCGGTCGGGGCAGAGCTCGGTCGCCGCTCGGTTGGGATCGGCAGGAATGCGAAGGCGGGTGAGGCGGAACGAGAGGAGCATGTTGTCCATGAACCTCCGCGCCGTGAGGGGCTGGGTGATCGCCTCGTGAAGCAAGGCGAGCTCCCCACAGCCCAGGCTCCGGCGTGCAGCGGCGACCTCCGCGGACTCCCCTTCCTGGGTGGTGCTGTAGCGCGCCATCACCCAGGCCGCGGGGAGTTCCTTCTCGTGTCCCGGTCTGGAGCGCTCGCTCCAGGCCTCCTGCATCCCCGAGAGCAGGGTGGAGCCGCCCGGTAGGTGGTTCAGGACAGCCTCGACCCCAGGGCTGATGGGTGCCTCCTGGTAGGGCGTGACCTCTTCGGGTCGGATGGAGGTGTCGAGGACCAAGCGCGCGGCGATGGGCTCGCCGAGCCCCCGGCAGTCGATGAGGTGGACATCGGGCCCGGCCGTTAGCCCCGCCAGCCCGATGTTGCAGCGCAGCGCCGCTGTGGGCTGTGGGACCCATGCCGCCAGCTCGGTCGAGGGTAGCTCCTTGCCGAAGACCACCAGATCGTAGGCGGGCTGCTTGGTGTAGAGCAGCCCGGACCATGACGCCGAGATGGTCCGGAGGCTGTAGCCGTCCTGGGTCCAGATGTGCCGCCGGTAGTCCCGATGGGTGATGGGGTGGTCCTCTTTCGAGGAGCGCAGGAAGAAGCAGCGCTCGTCGGTCAGGCCTGCCTCGGAGGTGCAAGCCTCCCAAGCCGGCCCCACCGCGTCGGCGTGGTAGTCGGGTCGGAGCATCCCTGCGCAGGTGACGGCCCAGGCTGTGATCAGCAGCGCTCCGAGCCGAGCGGAGCGCTGGCCGCTGATCGGAACGGCAGCCACAGCCGCCAACAGGGTGAGGAGTGAGGGCAGGAGCAGGCGGGCGTGCATGAAGTCGCCCCCGGCCCGGACGATGAAGAGCCCGTGGAGCCCTCCGCCCAGCAGCAGGGCCACGGTGAGGATCGCGTGACCGCGTTCGCCGCCGTCCAGGACGGCGCGCAGCGGCTTGGCCACGAGCGCCACGAGCACGGCGGCGGGGAGCCAGAGGTGGTAGGCCGTCACCAGGTCCAGCAGGTAGTGGATGCCGTGGAGCCAGCTGGCCAGGCCAGCCTCCTTGGCCAAGGCGGTGTTGGGCACCAGGCAGGCGTAGAAGCCCATGCGAAAGATCTGGTAGGCGATGGGGACGGTCCAGCTGCACAGCCCCAGGAGCGCGACGTGGCGGATTTGACCGCCGAGGCCGCGGCCCTCCCGAGTGGGGACGGCCAGTTCCTGGTACACCGCCACCAGGAAGAGCGGCCCGGCGACGAGGGCCAGATCTGGCCGAATCAGCGGACCGAGCCCGATCGCCAGGCCGGCACCCAGGCGCCATGGGCCTGCGCCGTCGCCGCCACGAGCCCCTCGAGCCAGCAGGTAGGTGGAGCTGCCCAGCCATGCCACGAAGAGGCTGGTCTCGAGGCCGGACGTGACGAAGTCCCAGGCTGGAGGGAGCGCGGCGTAGACCAGCACTCCCAGGGGCAGCAGTGTCGCGTCGGTGCCCGCCGTCCGCCAGGTGTGTGCCGCCGCACGGGCGAGCAGCCACAGTCCCACGCCGCTGAGGACCAGCCCCAGCGCGGTCGCCGACCACTCGATGGGGGCTCCCTCCGCTCCCAACAGGTCAGCCAGCCCTGCACAGGCGGCGATGGCCCAGGCCCAGAGGGGGTTGGTGATGGCCTCGACCCGCTCGCCGACGTTCAGCACCGGGCCGTGGCCTGCCAGGATGTTCTCCACAACGCGGAAGTCGATGAAGGCGTCCTCGGCATTCCAGCGATGGAGCCATCCTCCGAGCACCAGCATCACCGCGGGCACCAGGGCCAGCGGGCGCCCGATATCGAGGGTTCTTGTACGATCACTCTGCACGGCTGGAGGCCTCCATGCCGGTTCGTCGGAGCGCTTGATACCCCGTAGGGGTCAGCGCTGCGAGCGCTGGCTGGCCGAGCAGGGCTTCGGCGAACACGACCAACACG
>CALDOK010000065.1 GCA_937912125.1 uncultured Pseudomonadota bacterium | reverse complement strand
CCGATCTCGTAGAAGCGGAAGCTGTCGCCGTGGGTGGTGACCCCCGACTGGCAGCTGCGGCTCTCGGCCCAGTAGCGGCCCTTGAGCTCACCGTGGAAGCTGGCCGAGCCACCGTCGGCCCGGCGGGTCCACTCCTCCACGTTGCCCACCAGGTCGAAGACCCCGGCGACGCCCACGCAGCCAGGGTTGTCGCCGCCGCCTTCGCCCTGGTACAGGCTCTCCACCTCGTCGGCGGCGATGGCGCCAGAGCCCAGGGAGCTGGCTGTGGCGAACAGCTCTTCGAGGGTCTCGATCCCGGGCTCGGAGGCGTCGCTGGGCCAATGGTTCAGCTCGTCCTGGTTGTAGACGCGCCAGGTCTCCTCGTCGTTGCAGACCCCGGGCTGGTGGGTGTCGCCGTAGGGGTAGGCCAGGCCCTGGCTGCCGGCGCAGGCCTGCTCCCACTCGTCGTCGCCGCACAGGCGCTTGTCACGGGCCTCGCACCAGTCTTCGGCCTCGTCGAAGCTGTACATCACCAGGGGAAGGCCCCCCCTGCGGTTGGGCGCTTCGTACAGGTCCATGCAGGCCTTGCCCACCAGCGCCATGTCCGGGGGGCAGGGGCCCTGGGTGTCGGTGTCGGCGTCGGTGTCGGCGTCGCTGTCCGCATCGCTGTCACTGTCGGTGTCCGCGTCGGCCTCGCTGTCGCCCGGGAGGCTGTCGTGGGGCCGCGTGCCCGGGCCGTGGCGATCCGGGCCGAGCGGCCGGCAGGCCAGGAGCCCGGTCAGCAGCGCGGCGAAGACGACGCGGCCGCGCGTCATGGATCCAGCTCGTCGAGGAAGCCGCGCACCAGAGCG
Organism: uncultured Pseudomonadota bacterium; assembly: GCA_937912125.1. GTDB lineage: Bacteria > Myxococcota_A > UBA796 > UBA796 > JAFGLY01 > CALDOK01. The sequence goes on along the minus strand of CALDOK010000065.1, from coordinate 4,174 downwards.
TCGAAGCCCGTGGGATCCTCGATGTGAGGGGAGTGGCCCAGGCCCTCGAGCAGGGCCAGCCGGGCCCCGGGGATGCGGCTCGCCAGGCGCTGGCCGTTGACGGGAGGGCTCATGGTGTCGGCGCTGCCGTGGATCACCAGGCAGGGGGCCTGGATCGAGCCGAGCTCGTCCCAGCGGTCGAAGCCGCGCATGGCCTGCCACTGGCGGGCGATGGCTGCGGGGTGCTGAGGGTGCTCGGCCCACCAGCGGGCCAGGCGCTCCAGGCGGGGCCCCTGGGCGTCGCGGTAGCCGGGACCGAACAGGTGGGGGATCAAGCCGTGGAGCCACTCATCGGCGCTCAGGGTGGCCGAGCGCTCCAGCAGCTGGAGGGCCTGTGGGTCGCCCGACGTGTGGCCAGCGCCGCCGCCCGAGGTGCCCACCAGCACCAGGCCCAGCACGCGTCCAGGCCAGCGAACCGTGAACTCCTGGACCACCCTGCCGCCGAAGGAGACCCCCACCAGCACGGCCCGATAGATGCCCGTGTGGTTGAGCAGGCCGAGCAAGTCCCGGGCGAAGTCCTGGCAGGTGGCGGGCTGGTCCAGCAGCTCCGAGCCGCCGATCCCCCGGTGATCGTAGCTGAGCACCCGGTGGGTCTTGTTGAAGGTCTGGGCCTGGTGATGCCAGGCCTGGCGCAGGCCTCCCAGGCCGTTGATCAGCACCAACGCGGGGCCTCCCGATGGCCCGCCGAGCCCGTAGGCGAGCTGGGGGCGCGTAGGGGCGAGGGGAGACAAGGGGCGCTAGCTTGGCAGGGTGAACCAGAACGTGGAGCCCTGGCCGGGCTTGGAGTCCAGGCCCAGCTGCCCGCCGTGCAGCTCCACGATCTTGCGGCTGATGGCCAGGCCCATGCCGGTCCCTGCCCTGGAGTCCAGCCCGCGTCCGAAGGGCTCGAAGATGGACTTGTGCAGGCGAGCGTCGATGCCGGCACCCTGGTCGCGCACCTCGAAGCGCACGCCCTGGTCCACCGGGCGGGCCGCGACCAGGCCGTGGGGCGGGCCTTCGCCTGGGAAGCGCAGCACGTTGGCGAGCAGCTGCTCGAAGACCTGGGCCAGCAGCAGGGGCTGACCGGGCACCGGGGGGAGCATCCTGCGCTCGAGCGTGGCGCCGAGGGCCTGGGCCTGGGGCTGGAGCTGGGCGATGACGTCGTCGACCAGGGCGGTGGTGTCGATGGACTGCTGCCAGGGTGCCTGGGTGTCGATGCGCATCAACCCCACCACCGCGTCGATCATGGTGTTCATGCGCTCGACGCCCGCCAGGGCCTTGTGGATCAGCTGCTGGCCCTTGGGGTCCAAGGTGTCGCGGTACTTGAAGGCGATCAGCTCGACGTAGCCGGAGATCACGTGCAGGGGCTGGCGCAGGTCGTGGGAGACGGAACGGGCGAGCAGATCTTGCTCCGCCAGGAGGCGGGCGACTTCCTGGTCGGCATCCCGTGGGTGGCTCGGTGGGGTCACGATCCCTCCTCGACTCGGTTTTGGTGCCCGTTATCGTCCAACGCGCGGTTCTGCTCGCTTCGTGACGGGAATCGACCGGCCGGGTTGACGCCGGCGGCCCGAGGGGGCACAGCTGGCCCCAGAGGAGCCTGCCCATGAAGCGCCAGGACAAGGCTGACCGCATCGCCGCAATCCTCGACGGGCTCTACCCCGTCCCGCCGGTGCCCCTGCGTCACCGGGACCCCTTCGAGCTGCTGGTGGCCGTGATGCTCAGCGCCCAGGCCACCGACAAGAAGGTCAACGAGGTCACGCCGGCCCTGTTCGCCCGGGCGCCGAGTCCCGCCGCGCTGGCCGCGGCGCCCGTGGACGAGATCCGGGCGCTCATCCGGGTGGTGGGCCTGGCCAACGGAAAGTCCAAGAACCTGGTGGCCATGGCCGGCTTGCTGCTCGAGCGTCACGACGGGCAGGTGCCAGCCAGCTTCGAGGCCCTCGAGGCGCTGCCGGGCGTGGGTCACAAGACCGCCTCGGTGGTCATGGCCAAGGCCTTCGGCGTGCCGGCCTTCCCGGTGGACACCCACATCCATCGGCTGGCTTGGCGCTGGGGCCTGAGCGACGGCAGCACCGTGGTGCGCACCGAGCGGGATCTGAAGGCTCTGTTCGCGCCCGATCTCTGGCACAGGGCGCACCTGCAGATCATCTACTTCGGCCGTGAGCACTGCCCGGCCCTGCGCCACGACCCCAGCGCCTGCCCTGTCTGTTCCTGGGCGGGGATGAAGGGTCGGCTGGCCGAGGAGGCTCGGCGCCGATCGCGCCGCTAGGGCGACGCCGGCCACCGATGCCCGATGGCCCAGCGCCGCCCGCGCTCCGCTGTGGAGATCAGATCCCGGGCTGCTGCCCAGCGATCTGGAGAGCGTCGTACTCTTCTTCTCCGAAGCTGGTGAAGCGGCCGGTCGCGGCCCAGGTGGTGGTGCAGTCGGCGGCGAGGTTCAGGGCGCAGTCGGCGCTGTCGCAGTCCAGCTCGTCCCAGCTGTTGGTGACGGGCAGGGTGCGGTCCTCCTGGATGATCTCGAGGTAGGTGCCCGCTGGGATCTGACCCCGGTCGCCGATGGTCTGCATCTCCTCCTTGCCCCACTCGTCGGACTCGGTGTAGCTGCGGTCGCTGATGGCGTGCTCCTGCACGTCGCCAGAGGCAGCGTCGCCGTCGAAGCTGAGGCTGATGGTGGAGGTGAGCTCGTTGGCGGTGTCCTGGGTGTAGCCGTAGCCGAGCTCGTGGGCGTCGACCTGGGTGCTGTTCTCGAAGCCGTACCACTCGAAGACCCAGCGGCCTTCGCCCTGATCGGCGCCCGGGTAGACCGCGTTTCCGGTGACCAGGGTGCCCGTGCCGTCGCCGTAGTCCTCGAAGCGGACGAAGCTCAAGGAGCTGCTGGTCTCGGTGGTGCGGGTGCTGGTGTAGGTGCCCGTGCCGTCGTCGCTCTTCACGGTGGCCCCGGTGAAGTTGTGGTCGACGGACTCGGTGCACACCTCGTTGTCCAGGCCGGGCGCCTGGAACTCGAACAGCCACAGGCCAGAGAGGCCGGTGCAGCCACTGAGCATGAGCGCTGCGAGGGGGATGGTCAGCATGGATTTGGTCATAGTCGTCTCCTCCGATTGGTATGACCCGCCTGGGCTAACTCGAGGTTCGCCCAGGCGGTGTTCTGTTTTGCGCGACCGCGGAGAGGCCTGGATCGTGCCCGCCCGTCCGCTCGGTCTCGAGCCCGATCAACCCAGCGCGGCCAACCCCTCGAGGATGGCCTGGCGCTCGGCCTGGTAGCCGGCCTTGCGCTCCTGCTGCTGCTGGACCACGGCGGGAGGGGCCCGCTGCACGAAGCCGGGGTTGCCCAGCTTGCGATCGCACAGGGCGATCTCCTTGTCCACTCGCACCAGCTCTTTGCCCAGGCGCTCGCGCTCCTCTTCGGCGTCGATGGCGTCGTGGATGAGCAGCTCGAGCTCGCCCACCACCTTGGACGCCATGCCCGGCAGGCGCTCGGCCTTCTCCACCACGTGGACCGCGCTGAGGTTCACCAGGTTCGCCACCAGGCCCATGTGGGGGGTCAGGGCGGCGCCGCGCTCGGCGGGGGCGTCCAGGGTGATCTCCAGGGCCTCGCGCAGGGGGATGTTCTGGCTGGAGCGGAACTCGCGGAGGCCGCGGGTGAGATCCTGCAGCTGCCCGAACAGGGCGCGCTCGGCGGGGGCCTCCAGGGCGGGTGCGGCCTGGGGCCAGGCGGCCTGGATGATCAGCGCGCTGGCGGGGGCTTGCGCCAGCTCGCCCAGGTCACGGCTGGGCACCATGGCGTTCAGCTTCTGCCACAGGTGCTCGGTGATGAAGGGCACGATGGGGTGCAGCAGGCGCAGCACCTGGTCCAGGGCGTAGGCCAGCACGGCCCGGGCCACCCCGGCGCTGCGGCCGCCTGCGGCCAGGCGCGGCTTGATGAGCTCGAGGTACCAGTCGCACAGCTCGCCCCAGAAGAACTCCCGGGCCGCGGCGAGCGCGTTGGCCGGGTTGTAGTCCTCGAAGCCCCGCTGCACGCCCGCCACCGCGGCGTTCAGCCCCGCCAGCAGCCAGCGGTCCTCGAGGGTCAGATCGCCCATGGCGACGTCGGTGGCCGGCGCCTGTTCGAGGTTGAGGAAGGCGAAGCGGGCGGAGTTGAACAGCTTGGTGCAGAAGCCGC
>CALDOK010000064.1 GCA_937912125.1 uncultured Pseudomonadota bacterium | reverse complement strand
TTCGTAATCAGCAGGCCGAGGGTTCAAATCCCTTCCTCGGCTCCATCTGTTGAGCCCCGCCACACGGCGGGGCTCCTTTGCTGAGGCCCCGAGGCCAAGGGGGCCTGGCCGAGTCGGCACGCCTTCTGCGCGCGCAGGACTGCTGGGATCGAGCCCGCGTTCGTCGGGGTCCACGAGCGAAGCGGCCGCTCCGACACATGACTACTAGAAGCTTGGCGATGCGGGTCCTGCGCCACTCCGTTCCTGCTGTCGCACTGCTCGACGTATGGGTGATGACTCCAGGTGCTCCCGATGCGAAGCCCTGGGGGGAGAGTGAGCCGTGCATGTAAAACATCATTCGGCGCAGCATGTGTCACCGCTCCCTGCACCACAGGACCTCTCGGCGGTCGCGCCCATGGCCTGGTCGTCGACAGGTCGAGGTGGCGGATGGTCTGGACCATGACTGCGACGGTGATGTCGACGAACACGCATCGTGCTGCGAGGCCGGGGAGGTGGGGGAGTCGACCGTCGCTCGAAGGAGCTTGCACCATGGTCCATGAGCCGGATCGGCTGGACTCGGAGATCTGTTTGTGAGACATGCTGCGTCACAGTGTGTGTCACCGGCTTCCCCCGTCATGGTGTCGATGTTCTGCACGCTAGCGCTCCCTGCAGCCGAGCCGATAGAGCTCGACCACAATCAGACGGCGGCCTGAACCGAGAGGGCAACAAAGGTGCTGGATGCTGCTGGCCTCACGCTTTGCGCCCAGCCGTAGAGCGATCCACCGGGCCCTGCGCCCGCTGGGCCGGGTCCGGTTAGCTGGAGCTTCATGGCCGCAGACCTGAACGCACTCCCTTGGTCTCCCCGCAGCGAGCGGGAGCTCGAGGCTGTCTGCAGGGAGCTAAGCCGAGCAGAGGACGGTCCCCCGGGGCTCCGAGAATTGGTCCGTCGTGGCGCCGACCCCTTGGGGGATGCCTTCTGCCGCCTGCGTCCCGCCCCCGTCCGACGCCGTGCTGGCGCCTTCTACACCCCGCCGGGCTTGGTGGATGCGATGGTTCGCTGGGTCATCGCGCAGCAGCCTGCGCGGGCGGTGGACTGCGGCTGTGGGTCGGGCCGCTTCAGCGTGGCGCTGCGCCGCGCGGGCTTTGTGGGGCCCATCATCGCCGTGGACCAGGATCCGCTGGCGGTGGCCATGACCACCGCCCACCTGGCCGCGGCTGGGCTGCCGGCGGTGGATGTTCGGCGAGCCGACTTCATGCAACTGGAGCTCCAGCCCGTGGTGGGCGCTACGGCGTTCATCGGCAACCCGCCCTACCTGCGGCACCACGATCTCTCAGCCGCCACCAAGGCCAATGCCCGGCGGATCGCGGCCGAGCTCGATGTGGAGCTGTCCGGGCTGGCTGGGCTGCATGTGTTGTTCCTCCTGGCCATCGCCCACATGGGGCGGAAGGGAGATCTTGGCTGCTTCGTGACCTCCTCCGAGTGGCTCGACGTTGGCTATGGCGGCTTGGCGCGCGGGCTGCTCTCGGGCCCCCTGGGCTTGCGCTTCCTGGCGGCTCTGCGGCCCCAGGCCGAGCCCTTCGCTGACGCCATGAGCACCGCGGTGGTCTTCGGGTGGCGTCAGGGCTGCCGCGATGGCGCGGCCTTGCGCCTGGTGGACAGCCCTGCTGCGCTGGCACCCCTGGAGCGCGGGCGGCGGTCGAGCCTGGCTTCCATACGGGCGTGTGCGCGCTGGACCCCCCTGCTCGCAGAGCTGCCGCTGCGGCGGGTTGAGGGTCGTGTTCCCTTGGGGACGCTGGTTCGGGTCCATCGGGGGGTGGCTACGGGGCACAACGGCTTCTTCGTCCTGCCGCGGGGGGAGGGGACCGAGCTGGGTCTGGGCTCTTGGCTGCGCCCCTGCCTGCACCGCGCTGCGCTCGTTCAGCGTGCCGGGGGCCTGGTGCGCGAGGCGCACTGCAGCCACGCCCTGCTGGCGCTTCCGGGAGACCTGCCGGAACACCCCGCGGTCACGGCGGCCATCCATCGGGGGCGAGCGGCGGGGGTCCCTGACCGCTACCTGTGCGCCCATCGCCGGCACTGGTGGAGCCTGCCCCTGGGCCGAGGACCAGCCCCCGTGGTGGCCACCTACATGGCCCGCAGCCCGCCCTCCTTCGCCCTGAATCCCGACGGCTGCGCGCTGGTCAACGTGCTGCATGGGCTCTACCCCCGAGCGCCCATGAGCCCCGCCCAGCTGGAGGCGCTCGTGCGCTGGCTCAACAGCCACGCAGCGCAGCTCCAGGGCCATCGCAGCTACCACGGCGGCCTGAAGAAGTGGGAGCCCAGGGAGCTCGAGGCCGTGCTCGTTCCCCCCCTGAATGCCCTCTTGCTTCACTGTTGACCCGTCAACATTGCGCGCGAAGGTTATGGCATCGGCTATGCGGGTATTTGTACTGTGCTCGACATTCTGCCTGCAAAACTGAATACGAACCTTGCCGCGACAGACGCGCACAGATAGCTGGGCGGGACCTTGGTGGAAGGTCCGTGGCGGCGAAGAGTCCCTTCCATCGTTTCGAGGTTGTGAAACCACGGGTCAGCTCCTTCAGGAGGTGCCTCGATGGCTCGATATTGCGTTGTCTCTGTACTCTTTGCGGCCGCCCTGATCGGCTGCGCCCACACCGGCGCGCGCCCCGTCGCTCCCGCTGCGGCTCCCACGGTCCAGCTCAACGACGGCAGCGTCGCCGCCATTGGCCTGATCGACTTTCTCAACGATCACGGCCATGAGCTCGAGCTGCTCGATGGCCACATCGGGCTCGACCGGCGCGCGAGCGAGGCGTTGGTCTCCTTCCGCACGGGGCCAGACGGTCGCCAGGGCAGCGCAGACGACGGCTACTTCTTCGAGCTGGCCGATGTGGACGCCATCTCCTGGGTGGGTCCGGCCTCCATGCAGAAGCTGGCTGCCTACGCCGTCGCCCACGGCTACATGGCCACCGACTACCGCGTGGTGGGCAGCTTCGAGGGTGTCAGCTTCACCTTCGCTCAGGCCGAGGGCACGCTGGACCTGGTCAACACCATGAGTCCCCGGGCCCTGGACTCGCAGCTGGATCTCGACAGCCGCACGGTCGACAGCATCGTGGCGGCTCGCCCTATCCAGTCCCTCGGTCAGCTCTCCGAGCTCTACTGGGTTGGCCCTTCCGCACTCGCGCGGCTCCGCACCCACGCCGAGCGTCGCTCGGTGGCTTCCCGGTAGCTTCTCTGGCGTCCGGCCCTGCTTGGGGCGATACTGTCTCCTCACGCCAGCTGCGAGGAGTCGCGATGCGCTGTCTTGGACCCCTGTTCGTCACCGCCCTCATGGTCGCCACGCCTGTGGCCTTTGGGGCCACGGGCATGAGCGTCAACATCGATCCAGACCTCGCGAGTCAGCTGGGGCTGGACGCCGGTGCGATGGAGGAGTCCCTCGGCGGCACCATCCAGGACGAGCTGCACCTCGGGGACGCCGAGGCCTTCATGGGTGCCATGGCCGACGCTTCGGCCCTGGCCACCAAGGGCATGGGGGTCGACTATGCCTCCAACTTCGACAAGCTCATGGTCGGATGGTCTGTAGGGTCGGGAGTGAGCGCCGGCGGCGCCACCTTCAACAAGGGCGGGCAGGAGCTGCCCGACTACGGCTTCAGCTTCCAGATGGCGGGCACCGTGGGCCTGAACCTGGGGCTGCTGTCCGGTGGTGAGGGTTTCCTCAGCCACATCGTGCTGTTCGGTCACGGCATGATGCTGAACACCAGCGGCGAGGCCTTCGGCGCCGACCTGCTCAACTATGGTGGGCACCTGCAGCTGCGCCTCATCAAGCCCCAGGACGCCGAGGTGATCGCCTGGGGCGGCCTGGCAGTCACCGGCGGCTACGAGTACACCTCCTACCGCCTCGATCTGCAGCAGTCGATGCCCATCAGCGCTCCCTCGGCGGGGGTGCCTATGACCTGGGACGCGACGGGCTCCTATGTGCTGAAGGCAGACTCCGTGAGCTTCCCGGTCGAGATCTCCACCAACCTGCGTGTGCTGGTGGCCACGGCCTTCGTGGGCGCTGGCATGGACTTCAACACCGGCACGGCCACCACAGCCATGGAGCTGACTGGGCCCATCGAGGCCGACGCCCCTGGCGGCCCCTACACCATGGGGGACGCCACGGTCAGCACCATCCAGAACGGCCAGGCCGGCCCCAGCTTTCCCAGGGTCTTCGGGGGCCTGCAGCTCAACGTGTTCGTGCTCAAGGTCTACGGCCAGCTCAATGTTGGCCTGGACGAGGGCTTTGGCGGCCACGCCGGGGTACGCGTAGCCCTGTGAGCCCCCCGCCCGACGCCATCCGAACGCTCCAGCCGCGCATAAAGGCGCGTGACCTCCGCCTGCAGGCTCGCGGAGCGGATGGGATGGGTTCTCGTCGCCGGGGGCAAACGCGGGTGGACGGAGAGTGAGCCCGTGAAGCCCCAGCTTGTCCGTGAGCCTTGTCCTCTCTGCGGCGAGACCCCCACGCTGCAGCTCTCCACTGTGCCCGATCCTTTGGGCATGAGCGATGGACTGTTCGGCCTGGTTCGCTGCGCCTCCTGCGGCCTGGTGTCCACCCAGCCACGGCCTGACGACGCGAGCTTGTCCCTGTACTACCAGGACATCTACTCGGGGCGCGGCGGGGACGAGATGCACGATGCCCAGACCAACCAGGGCCTGTGGTATGTGCACGAGGCGCGCTGGAAGGTCGTGGAGCCGCATGTGGCGCTGGGGCCGGAGGATCGTGTGCTGGATGTGGGCTGCGGCTACGGAGGCTGGCTGGCCTTCATCTACGGTCGCACCGGCGCGCAGCTCTTCGGCATCGACTCCGACGCAGGCAGTATCCAGCGAAACCTCTGTCGCGACCACGGCACGCTGCGGGTGAGCGAGCTCGAAGAGGCGGCCTTCCCAGACGGCCACTTCGCCATGGTGTCCATGATCCATAGCCTCGAGCACATGCGCGATCCTGTGGCTACCTTGCGTGAGATCCGCAGGGTGTTGCAGCCTGGGGGCCTGGCGCTGGTGGAGGTGCCAAACTTCGGCGCGTTCCTGCGGCCGGTGTTCGGCCGATCCTGGTTCCCGCTGCTCGTGCCCCAGCACCTGCAGCACTTCGAGCTCGCCAGCCTCGGACAGGCCCTCGAACAGGCGGGCTTCGAGCGCGCCCTGGTGCTGCGCGCCGCCTGGTGTCCTGCTGAGTTGACCATGAGCCTGGGCCCCATCCTGGGCCGAGGTCTGGGTATGCCAACGCCCCGTGACGCTGATCCCAGCAGCCTCGCCGCCAAGCTGGTCACGCTCATCCTGGCCGTCGTCTTCGTGCTCGTCGACCTGCCCCTGAGCGTAATCCTGAAGCTGCTGGGCCGCTCTGGTAGCCTGGTGGCGGTGGCGCGAGCCCCTCTGGCTCCCTCCAGCGAGAGCACCCCGGAGCCCCGGAGCGATCGATGAAGTTCTCCCCATCGTGCTCGGCCGCAGCCCGGATCGGCGGCTGCCTTGCCCTGCTCGGCCCCTTCGGCGTTGCCTCTGCTGCCACCATCGTCGTGGACGACAGCGGAGGCCAGGACTACACGCGCATCCAGTCGGCCATCAACGCAGCCTCCAGCGGTGACACGATCCAGATCCGTGCTGGGCTCTACAGCGAGAACCTGAGCATCGTCGGCAAGAGCCTCACCCTCGTGGGCGCGGGTTCTTCGTCGGTGGAAGTCCAAGCCGACGGCAGCGCCGCTGCCTTGGCCATCGAAGGTGCCGCCAGCCTGGATGTCTCTGGCCTGCAGCTCAGCTCAGGGGAGCGCGGGCTCACCGTGCGTCAGAGCACGGCGGTCTTCTCGGACATGGTGGTGGTGGGCAATAGCACCGCGGGCAACGGTGGCGGCATCGGCATCTTCGAGGGCGCCGAGGTGAGCATCGAAGACTGCGTCATCAGCGGCAACGAGGCCACCAGCGTCTACCATGGCGGAGGGGTCTACGTGGACGCCGCCAGTCTCCTGTTGGAGCGCTGCGAGCTGAGCGACAACGAAGCCGAGCAGGGGGGCGCGCTGTATGCCGAGGCCGGCGTCGTCGAGCTCGTCGACTGCAGCTTCCACGACAACATCGCCCGCAGCCACGGCGGCGCGGCGCGCCTGCGCGATGGCTCGAGCCTCGTGGCCAGCGGCACCACCCTCGAGGGCAACAGCTCCAGCGGCCGCGGCGGCGCTGTCTCCATCGAGGACTCGGACAGCACCTGGAGCAGCTGCAGCTTCCTGGACAACGTGGCCGCCACCGGTGGCGGCGCGCTGCACCTGAGCGGGCAGGGCAGCAGCGGATCGAGCGTAGACGGTACGCTGGACGGCAACACGGCGGGCGGCGCCGGCGGTGCCATCTGGGCCTGGGACCACGATCTGGCGCTCTCGGGCGAGATCACCGACAACATCAGCCCGGACACCGAGGATGGGGGGGGCGTCTACGCCAGCGCCTTGGCGCTCACGCTCTCTGGGCTGACGGTCAGCGGGCATCGGGCCGCCAACGGTGGCGGGGTCTACGCGTCCGCTGGCACCACCGTGACGATGACCAGCGCCACCTTCAGTGACAACGAAGCGGTGGAGAGTGGCGGTGGGCTGTACGCCTCGGGGGTGGTCGCCGGGACCAGCAGCACCTTCACATCGAACCAGGCTGGCAGCGAGGGGGCGGGAATCTACGTCACCGGTGCCGATGTGCAGCTGCAGGCCACCAACCTGCAGAACAACGCGGCCTCCGGGGCGGGGGGCGGGCTGCTGGTGCGGGCAGGCTCGGTGAACCTCTCGGGCATGACCGTCCAGGGCAACAGCGCCGCACAGGGCGGCGGCGTCTGCGTGATCGGCAGCAGTGACCCCGACGCCCAGGTCGCGGTCAGCTACGGCACCTTCTCCGACAACGCCGCGACCAGCTCGGGCGGAGGCCTGTACGTGGACTCCACCTGGACCGTGGGCATCTGGGGCGGCACCTACTCCGGCAACGACTCCGGCGGCTGGGGAGGGGGGCTCTACCTGCTCGACGTCCGCGCGGTGCTCCTCAGGAAGATGAGCATCACCGACAACGACGCGCTGCAGGGCGGCGGCCTCTACCTGGGCTCGGCAACGGGAACGGTGGCCTGGAACGACCTCACGGGCAACCACGCCCTGGGGAACGGCGGGGGGGCAGTCCTCTCGGCTCCCAGTGGGAACCTGACGTTCCGCAACAACCGTGTGGTCGAGAACGATGCTGGCGAGGGCGGTGGGCTCTACCTGAGTGCCGACGCGGGCGGCACACTCTCGGTGGTCAATGTCGACGTGGTGGCCAATGGTGGCGGCGGGATTTCCCTGGACTCCTCCCCGGCCAGCTCGGTGATCAACTCCATGCTGGTGGGCAACACCGGCGTGGGCGTCGCCTCGGATGACGCACACCACAGCGGCAGCCTGTCCTACAACCTGGTGTACGCGAACGACACGGACTGGGGCGGGGAGCTGAGCTCGCGCACGGGCCAGGACGGCAACATCTCCCAGCCTCCCCAGTACCGAAGCTGGGCCGACGACGGTGACCCGGGCACCGAGGTGCTGCTGCTGGGCTCCCTGTCCCCGGCCAGAGACGCGGGCGACCCGTCCCTGCTCGATCTGGACGCCAGCCGCTCCGACATGGGCTCCTACGGTGGGCCCGAGGCCGAGGATGGCGACGAGGACGGCGACGGCTGGAGCCGCAGTGACGGAGACTGCGACGACTCCGAGAGCGGCGCCAACCCCGGTGGGACCGAGCTGGTCTACGACGGTCTGGACAACGACTGCGATCCGAGCACACTGGACGATGACCTGGACGGTGACGGCTTCGGTCATGACTCGGACTGCGACGATCAGGACATCAGCATCAACCCGGACGCCGAGGACATCGAGGGCGATGGGGTGGATCAGAACTGCGACGGCGTCGACGGGGATGCGCCGGAGGACACCGGGCAGGGCCCGGACGACACAGGGGCGGGCGACACGGGCGTGGTGGACGAGAACGACGTAGACGGCGACGGCTACTCACCGCCCGAGGACTGCAACGACACCGAGCCCGAGGCCAACCCCGGCATGGCGGAGATCTGCGACGACTACTTCGACAACGACTGCGATGGCTTCGTGGACGCGTCCGACGGTGACTGTCTGCAGCAGCGCGACGACTGCACCGGCTGCTCTCATCGCGGAGGGGCTGGCTCGAGCGTGGCCTGGCTGCTGGGCTTGTTGGGCCTGGCGGCGGCGCGCCGTCGGAGAGCCGTTAGCGCCGGATGAACATGCCCTGCGGATCCACCTCGGTGCGCAGCAGTCGCAGCTCGCGCTCGGTGGGGGCCTGAGTCTCGGCCAGATCGTCGGACACCAGCAGCTCGAAGCTGGTAGCGTCGCGGACCTGCTGCAGGCTGATGCCCGGGTGCAGGGACTCCACCCGCATGCGGCAGGTCTCGGGGCAGTAGCCCAGCACGGCAAGCTGGGTGACGACCTTGTAGGGGCCGGTGCCTGGTGGAAGCCCGGCGGCTTCGCGCCCGCCACGGCCCGTGAGATAGCCTGGGCTGGTGAGGAACTCGACCTGCTCCACAAAGCGGCGGGGGTCTTGGGGGGTGATGACCATGGTACGCCAGGCGAAGCTGGCCAGGTCGTTGGCACCGCCGCTACCGGGAAAACGAACCTTGGGCTTGTCGTAGCTGCCACCTACGAAGGTGGAGTTGAGGTTCCCGTAGGGGTCGATCTGGGCTCCGCCGAGGAAGCAGTAGTCCACCTGGCCTCGAGCCAGGGCGTTCATGGTGTCGGCCATGGAGCCCGAGGTGATGCCCCGGTGCCAGGTGCGGGAGTCGCCGACGCTGATGGGGAGGGCGCGCAGCTGCGCACCAGCGCCGCCCGCTTCGAACATGGCCACCAGGTTCGGCGCGTGGGACCTCTGGGCGAGCATGGTGGCCGCGCAAGGACCACCGGTGCCTACGACGACCATGGTGTTGTCCTCGAGGAAGCGTGAGGCCACACAGACCATCAGCTCCATGTCGTTGTAGTCGAGGCTCATGGCTGGCCCTCCACCCTGGTGTCGATCAGCAGCTCGAGGCAGCGCAACTCGCGCATCCGCTCGATACCTCCGTTGCGCTCGAGGTACTGCTGGAAGTCGTCGACCCCCAGGATGTTGCGCTCCAGGAAAGCCGCGAAGGCCGAGGCGTCGCGCTCGACCGAGAGCCACTCGGCCAGGTGGCGTTCATCGCTGTAGTACTCGCCGGGCATGTTGCCGGGGAAGGAGCCGTAGGGCACCTCGACCACGGCGTCGACCATATAGTAGGGGATGGCGGTGCGATCCGGCTCGGAGCGGATGGCCTCGCTCGACACGAGGCGCTCGCAGCTGACCACGACGGTCTTGGAGGCTGCCGCTACGTCGAGGTCGGCGACGGTGGAGCCGTCGATCTGGCAGTTGCCGTACACATCGGCCCGATGCACGTGCAGCAGCGCCACGTCGGGGGACAGGGCCGGCACCGCCGCGAACTTTTTGTAGGTGAAGGGGCAACGGATCTCGACCGCCGCGCTCTGGACGAAGGTGTCGGTGCCCAGCATGCTGCGGGTGGGCAAGAAGCTGAGCCCCATGGCGGCAGCCCGCAGTCGCCACAGCAGCGCGGCGTTGCTCCATTCGGTGAGCTCGACCTGCCCGCTCTGAACCATGCGCCTGGCGTTGGGGGACAAGCCCCGCATCTCGAGCCCCACGATGTAGGCGGCATCGCAGCGATCGATGCAGGACCTGGCAGCCAGGATCTGGAAGTCGTGGGTGGTAGTGTGACCGCAGAACCCCAGCCCCTTGCGGCCTTGGCGCACCACCTCGTGGATCAGGGCCGTGGGGATGCGCACCCCGCCAAAGCCGCCGGTGGCCAGGTAGCATCCATCCGAGACGAAGCGCGCCACCGCGTCCTGGGCCGTGGTGACCTTGGGGACCAGGCCCATGCCCTTCTTGCTGTGGTGTGCGCGCAGCGCGTCGGGATCCGGATCGGTGAAGATGCGCCCCAGGCCGCGTGTCTCGCTCATACATCCTCCAGCAGCGCGGAGACCAGGCGACGCCCTCCGGCATCGCTGTTCTAACCGAGCCCGACCAGCGCTGCCCCACGGGCCTGGGGATGAACGCCAGATACAACAACGCCCACCGGGGTGAGCCCGGTGGGCGTTGGAGGTCTCGGATCGGGCTAAGCGCGGGTGGTGTGACGAACCGTGACGTAGCCGCCGTTGGGGCCCGGCACGCCGCCGGTGAGGTACATCAGGCCCTTCTCGGAGTCGATGCGAACCACGCTGAGGTTCTGGACGGTGATGCGCTTGGCGCCCATGTGACCAGGCATCTTCTTGCCCTTGAACACGTGGCCCGGGGTGAGGCGGCAACCGATGGAGCCACCATGACGGAAGAACTCGTGGGTACCATGGGTGCGGATGAAGCCCGCGAAGTTGTAGCGCTTCATGACGCCGGCGAAGCCACGGCCCTTCGAGGTTCCGATGACGTCCACCGCATCGCCCACGGTGAAGATGTCGGCCGCGCCGATGGTGCCGGCTGCGGGGTACTTGGCGGCTTCGGCGGCCAGGATGCGGATCTCGCGCACGTACTTCTGGGGAGCGACGCCAGCCTTCTCGTAGTGGCCAAGCTGGGGCTTGTTGAGACGCTGGGGCTTCTGCTCGGCGATGCCGAGCTGCACGGCGTTGTAGCCGTCGGCGCCGTCGGCGCTCTTCTTCTGGATGACGACGTTGCTGCCGATTTCGATGACGGTGACGGCGAGCACGTCGCCATTGTCAGCGAAGATTTGAGTCATGCCGACCTTACGGCCGAGCAGACCGGACTTTGAATTGGCCATGTCTACCTCGCATAGGACGACACCGCGGCGTGAAGTTCCCGCGCTGCCCTCGTACGATTTGGGGGTGAAAAGAGGCCCCCCTGACTATCGCCGGACCCTGGGGCTGTCAATCGCCCTGTCTACAGCCCAGTACCGGTGAGCAGGATGCTGTAGTCGGAGTCGTTGGCGGCGTTCGACAGGATGTGCAAGACGTTCATGTCGAAGGTCTCGTAGGGGATGTCGAAGGCGGTGTCGGTGGCTGTATAGCTGACGTTCACCAAGGTTCCTTGCCAGGGGTCCAGGGTGACCGAGGAGCCGCTCCAGTTGGTGCTGAACTCACCGCCGGGGGCCAGGATGTCGTTGTTCACGTAGACATCGCGGATGGTCAAAGCCTGGTCGCCGGAGTTGGTGATGCGCACCTGCTGGGTGTCTGGCCCGAAGAGGCTCATGGCGAAGAAGGTCATGGCGTAGGGCTCGCCGCCTGTGTCCACCGAGATCATGGGAGCGCAGATGTCGCAGATGTCATCGGCTTCACCGCTGGCCAGGACGGTGAGGCGCTCCTCGCCAGCCACGTCGGAGACGAAGACCACCTCGCCGTGGAGTGTACCGATGGCGGCGGGGGTCCACTCCACGGTGACCTCTCTGGACTCGCCGGGGTCGAACTCGAGGGGCATGTATGGATCGAAGTCCCAGGTGAGCGTGGCAGGAGTGGTCTCGATGTCCAGCAGGAAGAACGCCTCGGTGCCGATGTTGGAGACCGTGAGCGTGCGGGTCTGGGAAGCGCCCACATCGAGCAAGCCGAAGTCGACCGTGCCAGGAGCCACGGCGATGTCCGGACCTTCCCCGCCGCCGCCGTCGTCGAAACCCACGCCATCGAGGGTGACGGTGATCTCCTGGGCCTGGTGGTGGTCTGTGGTGATCTGGAGCTCGCCGTAGTAGTCGCGGTCGGAGGAGGGGGAGAAGAGCAGCTCGAAGATGGCCTCGCCATCGCCGCTGATGGCGGTGGGCAGGGAGGTCATGCCAGTGATCACCATGGTGCCGCTGCCACCCGAGACGGCCGCCGCAGAGACGATGGTGTCGCCGTCGCCGTCGTAGCTGACCACCACGGTGGCTTCGCCAGAGGATCCGACAGCGATCTGCCCAAAGTCGACAGCGCCAGGTTGAACCCGTAGATCGCCATAGTCGACGACCTCGGGTCCGGTGTCGTCCGAGGGACCACCGCCGGTGTCCGAGAAGAGTGGCTCCAAGCCGATACAGCCCGCGGCGAGGAGCACTGGCAGCGTTGCCAGGGCGTTCATGGTCACTCCTGTGCGCGGAGCACAAGATAGCGCGACATTACGGTTTACTCAACGACTACCACGCCGTGGTGGTCTCCTGAAGCGCATCGGGCGGCCCGTGGGCCGCCCGAACGAGGACAAGGCGGGTGCTAGAAGGTGTACTTGAGCACGCCGGTCATGGACAGCCCGAAGTCGAAGCCGATGGCATAGATCGCATCGATATCGGCACCCACGGAGAAGTGGGACATCTTGGTGTAGTACTCGAAGGTGGGGCCGAGCATGACCAAGGGCTTGGGGCCGCTGTGGTAGCCATAGTCGACGCCCAGGGTGGGAACCACGGTCTCGACCCAGGCCACCTCGTCGATGAGAAGCGGGCTGAAGAGCACGCCACCGCCGATACGAGCGCCGATGCCGAAGCGCCGCCCGGGGTACGCCGACCACTCGAGGGAGGCGATGCCGGAGTAGGTGCGGAGATCGCCCTGGACCCGCGGAGAGCCGGGATCGTCGGCCTGGATCTCGTAGTGCAGCCCGTTGTGGATGCCCTGGAAGAAGGCGACTTCCCAGGCCATCGAGCTGGACTCGTTGTCCACGAAGTCCTGGCCCAACGCCAGCGCCATGGACGTGCCCGGCTTGACGTAGCCGTTGAACTTGCCCAGGTAGACCCAGCCACCCATGTTGGTCTTGGCGTAGAAGCCGCGGCTGATCTCCTTGACCTCCATGCCTTCGAAGTTGTAGGACTTGCCCTTCTTCTTCTTCTTGGCCTTCTTGGCGCCGGACTGGTCGAGATCTTCGAGATCATCGTACTCGTCGGCGTGTGCCAGGTCAGGCGCCAAGACAGGAGCACAGAGCAGAGTCAGAGCGAGAAATCCGAGGGCGTTGCGCATGGTCTCCTCACGGAGAAGGTACGGACAGCAGAGCAGGTATCACGGCGGCGACGGAAGGGAAAGACGGGGCGCCCGCGCTAGCGGTACGCCCCGAGCTTCGTCCAGCTGCGCTTAGCCGGGGGAGAACAGGAAGGGGTAGGAGACGATGACGATGCCGCCACCCTTGGGCTCGGGGAACTGGAACCGCATGAAGCGGCCGTTGATGCAGCCTTCGACGGCTGCGTTGGCCAGGGTGGAGGACTTCGTGGTGGCCGAGGACACGGTGCCGTCCTTGGCGATGACGAACTTGACCACGACCTTGCCGCCCAGGGACGGGTTCTTGGTGAGCTCGCGCTGGTAGCAGTAGCGGATCTGGTTGAGGTGGCGGCGAACGACCGCATCGACCAGAGACTTGTCCAGGGCGCCGAGGATGATGGCTTCACCACCGATGGTGCCGATGGTGCCTTCGCCCTTGGAGCCGAAGTGACCGCCACCCGTGCCGTAGCCGGAGGCGCCCGAGCCACGTCCCTTGGTGCCGAGACCGCCGAGGCCGCCCGCCGTGCCACCGCCGCCGAGGCCGGAGCCGCGAGAGCCGAGGCCGCCGGAACCGAACTGCACGCCCTTGGCGCCGATGAGGCCACCGATGCCGCCGAGCAGGTCGGAGTTGAGGCCGGAGGTGCCGAACACACCGTCGAGCTCGGAGCCGTCGCGCAGGGCGCCGAGGACACCGGCCGACTCGGCGATCTCCTTGTCGACCTGGCGCTTGTTCATCTCGACCTTGTTGCCCTTGGCCTTCTCCATCTTGGCGTCTTTCTTGCCGACCTTGCCCTCTTCCCGCTTGGCCTTGGCGCCCTCGCCGGCATCCGGGTTTGCAGAGGGCTTGTTCTTCTCCCGGTGCTCCTCCTCCGGAGGCTGCTCCAACAGCAGCTCGACGAAGCGG
>CALDOK010000063.1 GCA_937912125.1 uncultured Pseudomonadota bacterium | reverse complement strand
TTGTCCAACCACGACTTCCCCCGGCATGCCAGCCGCTGGGGTGGGCGCTGGCCCGACGCCCGCTGCCGCCTGGCGGCCATCTTGGCCATGACCCTTCGGGGTACTCCGTTCTTGTACTACGGCGAGGAGATCGGGATGCGGGAGCACACGCCGCCCCGGGCTCAGATCCAGGATCCGGTGGGCAAGCGCTTCTGGCCCGTGCATCGCGGCCGCGACGGCTGCCGCACGCCGATGCAGTGGGAAGAGGGCGCCAGCGCCGGCTTCACCAGCGGCCAGCCCTGGCTGCCACTGCACCCCGACCACGCGGGCAGGAACGCGGCCGCGCAGCGGGGGGACCCGGGATCGGTGCTGTCCACCTACCGCGACGTCATCGCCCTGCGAAGGCGCTCGCCCGTGCTGCAGGCCGGCGACATGGACCTGCCCGAGCAGCCCCACGCCAAGGTCCTGAGCTACCGTCGCAGTCTGGGCGACGCCTCGGTCCAGGTCCTGCTGAACATGAGCCCCCAGCCCCAGCGCTGGCCCGCCGGCGCCGAG
The DNA here is from genome assembly GCA_937912125.1 of uncultured Pseudomonadota bacterium. Lineage (GTDB taxonomy): Bacteria > Myxococcota_A > UBA796 > UBA796 > JAFGLY01 > CALDOK01. The sequence continues at coordinate 4,150 of CALDOK010000063.1, read as the reverse complement.
CGTCACCTGCTCTACGGCACCCACCCCGGCCGCCCCGCCGAGCTCGAAGACGGCGAGATCCTGCTGGCCCCCCACGAGGGCCTGGTGCTGGGGAACGAGCCGGGCTGAGCGCCGCGCTCGGCATCGAACGACCTCGAGCCTAACGCCGCCCCGCGAAGCTCCACGCCGCCCAGGCGCAGGGGAGGCCGGCGACGAGGATGACGGCCCAGGTGGCGGGGTCCCAGGGGATGACCATGCAGCGGTAGAGCAGCCGGGCCACCACCGCGGCCAGCACGGGGGTGAGCAGCCAGGTGAGGCCGGGGCTGTAGGGTCGCCAGCCCTGGTGGACCTCGAGGAACTCCAGCACCGGGGCCAGCAGCAGCAAGGGAATCAGCAGGTCGAAGGGGTGGGCCGCGGGGGCGCGGAGCACCACCTGCGCGCCGATGAGCGCGTAGGCGAGTGGCCACAGCAGCAGGCAGCGGCGGCAGACGTGCCAGCGGCCGACCCGGACGCAGCGGTGGAGCTGGTCTGGGTGGTGGTGGGACAGCCAGAGGCCGGCCACGCTGGGGCTACTTGCCGCTGGTGATCGCGGTGGCCTGCAGCAGCTTGATGTCGGCCTCGGCGTAGTTGGCGGAGGACATGTAGACCTCGATGCCATCGGCCCAGCGCAGCCACTCTTCGTCGGGGGCGCCCTTGAGCTCCTTCGAGAAGCTCGAGTAGGTCATCAGGCGCTTGGGGACGTCGGGCTGGTCGTCGGGCGGGTTCACGGTGCCGACCACAGCGGCGTAGTGCTTGGGCACCGAGCCCTCGATGGCGATCTCCTTCTCCTCGAGCACGCGCCCGCCCTTGTCCATGATGATGGCGTTGAGGCGGATGTCGGTCATCTCGAACTTCGAGTCGTTCTTGAGGAGGAACTGGAAGACCGTGACGTTCTCGGCGTCCGGGTTGTCCGGAGGCAGCTTGAGCCAGCGAGGGTTGTGCACGAAGAGGTAACGATCGGGGTTGTAGATGGGGTCGTAGTTCTCGCGCTCGCGGGCGTCGGCGAAGAAGTAGGCGGGGATCACGTCCTGGACGGCGACCCAGCCCTTCTGGCCGTCAGCTTCGATCTGGTACCAGTCGTCGCGCTTGGCCAGCAGGCGGATGCGCTGGTCCTTGAAGAGGTTGGTGACCGTGGCGGACTTGGCCGAGGGCTCGCGATGCAGGGAGGCCTGATCGGCGGTGACGAGCATCTGGGACAGCTCGAGGCCGCCGGGGCCACCGATGAGGCTGAGCTCCTCGACGTCGGGGATGTTCGAGGCCCAGTGGTAGAAGTACCAGCCGCCTACGACCACAGCGGCGCCGAGCAGGGCCAGCACCACGTTGCGCATGCCGTTGCCGCGGGGAGGGCGGAAGTCGTCGTCGTCATCGGCGCTGGCCGGCCGGGAGCGGACGAGGCCCTTGAGCTCGGGGACCTCGGTGGCGTAGAGCCAGTCGGACGCCCCGGGAGGCTGGATCATGGAACCTGCTGAGATCTCACCGCGACGGGCGAGCTCTTCGAGCTCACCGATGTCCTTGGCGGAAAACTGACGGTCACCATCGGTGACGAGCCACCTGGCCATGCCGCGGCCTCCTGACGAAAGGGTCCCAGCAAGGACGGGGGGGGAAAGGAAAACCCGATCCTGCCCTTGGGAGGCGTATTCCTACCTTGGGCTTTCAATGCCCGTCAACCGCGTATCCGTGGGATCGGTACCGGTTGACCCAAGTTTTGCAGGGCGTTACCGACCGGGCCTCATCAAGCGAGGCCGCCATGCCCTTCGAGCCGCTCCACGTCTGCATCGTGTACGACAACGCGCGAGGCCACTGCGGCAGGGTCGTGCCCCGGATGAAGGAGCTGCTCGAGCACCGCGCGTTCATCGTCGACTCCCACGAGGTCGGTGACGGCCCCCTGGAGCTCGAGGCCTACCAGGGGCTGATCATCGGCACGCCTGTCACGGGGATGGGCATCCGCGGCCAGGGCCCCTCCGCCAGGCTCCGGGAGTTCATCGAGCAGCTGCCCGAGCTCGACGAGCACAAGGTGGCCATCTTCTGTGTCTATGAGACCCGGCCGGGCAACACCTTCGACCGCATGAAGAACCTGCTCTTCGAGAAGGGCGCTCAGTTCGTGGCTGAGCACTCCTTCTGGATTCTGCAGCCCCACCGGGGGGACCACATCATCCCCGCCGAGTGCATGGTTCGAATCCGCTAGCTCAGCAGCTGCCGTAGTGGCCGCCCAGCCGCACCGAGAACGAGCCCCAGTACTGGTTGTAGTCCACGTGGAGGTCCACTCCGCTGGACATCCAGCGCTGGATCTCGGCGGGGATCAGGAAGGTCACACCGCTCTCGTCGAGCTTCTCGTCGTCCTGCTTGGGCTCATCCAGAGCCAGCCCCATGCGGGGCCCGCCTCAGCCATAGCCCTGGATGACCACGCGGATACCCTGACCGGGTTCCCCGCTCTTTTCAATCAGCACCTTGATCTCTTCGGTGGCTTTCTCGGTGACACGCAGCATGGGAGTGCTCCTGGAGGCACGAGGAAGGACGGTGGGTCGCCCATCGCATCGACCCGAAGAGTCGGCAGGGGGGGAGAACGTTACGCGCCGGAGCGCAGCTGGAGGCAGGTCGTGCAGTGCAAAGTGACCCCGCCGACTTTTCGGGGGTGCACGGTCGTGCTAACACGCCTCGCGAGGTCGTTCCGCTGGACGATCGCACCCCTGCCGAGACCACCTCGGCTCACGAGGAACCCCCTGGAGACACCATGAAGAACCTGCTTCTCGTCATCTTCGCTGGCAGCCTGCTCACCATCGGCCTGACCGCCTGTGGTGACAAGGGTGACACCAACGCCCCCGAAGGCGACACCGACACCGACACCGACGCCGACAGCGACACCGACGCCGACGCCGACACCGACGCCGACACCGACGTGGGCGACTGTGTCGAGAACTCGGGTTGGCCCTGCACCTGCACCGCCGAGACCTGCGACGATGGCGCCTCCTGCATCGGCCTCCAGGGCATGGGTGACGGGACCGCCGGCTACTGCGCGGCCACCTGCAGCGCCCAGGGTGCCCACAGCGAGTGCCCCGACACCGACTACGCCGCCGAGGCGATGTGCGCTGTCCAGGGCGAGAACATCTTCTACTGCGCCCTGATCTGCTACAACGGCGACGCTGACTGCCCCTCCGATCAGACCTGCTACGACACGGGCCACGGCTACGGTATCTGCCACCCGTAAGCATCGCGTCCTGCGCGGACTACTTCGGATCCCCTGGGCCTCGGCCCAGGGGTTTCGTGCTTCAGGGGGTCTTCACCCGGTCGAGGAAGCCGATGATGGCTGCGGTGGCGTCCTGGGGGTTGGTGTGCACGAAGGTGTGGTCGCCCACCATGCGGCGTTCATCCAGATCGGGCCAGAGCGTGCGGGCGTGGCTCCACGCGCGGCCCGAGGTGGTCAATGAGAGCTGGGGAAGCATGAGCATCACGGGGCAGGTGATGGCCTCGAGCAGCGGCTCGACGTCGGCCTGGACCGCGTCGGTGACGATCTCGTCGAAGGCAGCATCCGCCAGAGCCGCGACGTAGCGACCGTCGGCCTGGCGCTCGAAGCAGGCGGCCCAGGCCGTGCGATCGGTCTCATCGTCCACCTGGTGCTGGAGCAGCCGTGGCCGCTGGGCTTCGAAGGATTCACGATCATCGAAGGGGCCGCGCTCGGGACGGAACGCATCACGGATGAGGCGCTTGTGGGCGATGAGCCGACTCACACCTTTCGGTGGGGCGGGATCGGCGAGGATCAGCGCGCGCACCCGCTGGGGTCGGGTGGCGGCGAAGTGCATGACCACCTTGCCCCCCCAGGAGTGGCCGGCCAGGTCCACCCGGTCGAGCCCCAGGGCGTCGAGGGTGCCCTCGAGGTCTGCGCTGGTGGACTCCAGGTCGTAGCCGGTGATTGGCTTGGTGCTCAGGCCGTGTCCCCGCTGGGTGGGAGCCAGTACGCGGCGGCCGGTGGCGGCCATGATGGCGGCGCTGCGGGCCCAGATCCAGGCGGTGTTGTTCAGCCCGTGCAGGAGCACCAGGGGCGGACCGTCACCGGGCCACTCGAGCAGCTGCAGGCGCTGGTCGCCGGCCTGCACGAAGCCGTCGCGCGGCCAGCGTGGCAGGGGGCTGTCGACGT
>CALDOK010000062.1 GCA_937912125.1 uncultured Pseudomonadota bacterium | reverse complement strand
ACCGGTCTCCCTGGCAGAACCCGATCGCCGAGCGCTGGATCGGCAGCGTCCGCCGGGAGATGCTCGATCACGTCGTGGTCCTGGGAGAGGCACACCTCCGCAGGCTGCTCCGGCAGTACGTCGACTACCATCACCATGACCGCTGCCACCTGTCCCTCGAGAAGGACACTCCCGAAGGGCGATTGCCATCGATGAGATCCTCCCTGAACGCCAGCGTGGTGGCCCTGCCACGGGTGGGCGGTCTCCATCATCGGTACGAATGGCGGAATGCAGCCTGACAGCGGTTTGCCCTTCGGGATCATCGACGCCTCGCGGAGACCGAGGTGCGCTTCGGTAGGGCTGGCCAGGCGCTGACGACTCTCCAGAGTCGTCCCGAAGGGGACGCGCCTTTCCCACCGCGTTCAGGCGCCAGCCTGAGGGGCCTCGCCCAAGGCTCGATGATCGTTGAGCCGCGGGTGTAGCCGTCGTGGATGATGTTCTGACGAGGGACAGGACAAGTAGTACGAGCGGGGACGCTCGTGTGCACTCAGCCTGCCCTCCAGGACAGACCTCGATGCGATAGGCCAGCCGAAGGCCTCCATGCTGGAGCTGCGATGTCTCGTCCTCTCTACCGCATCTTCGCCACTCTCCTCCTCGCTGTCTTCCTGCTGACGCTGCCTGCTACAATCCAAGGGCGCACGCGCACTGGCGAAGAGGCCCTGGAGCAACTCCGTCGAGGCATCGACTGGCGTGACGATGCCCAACTCGAGCTGTTCGAGGCCCATGGTAGAAAGCTGCACGACGCACGACGCCCCGTCCTGCACCATGCGGACCACGGCGACTCTCTCACGGTGCCCGAGGCTGCGCCGTCGGTGGCCGTCGAGCTGCGGCTGAAGGACGTGGTGTTCAGCGATGGCGTCATCGAGCTGGGTGCCGGAGGCAGCTCACCCGGCGTCCACTGCGGCGTCCACGAACCCTGGGGTCTGCGCTTCCGGGCCTCGAAGGCTGGCCATTACCTGCTGGGTGTGCTCGGGTCGCAGGTCGCGCTGTATCGAATCCGGGACGGCATCCAGGCCAAGCTGGCTTCGAGCGGCTACCGCTACTCCAGCGACGAAGTCGCACCCGAGCTCCGCGTGGAGGCCGAGGGTCCGACCATCCGGGTCTACCACTACGACGAACTCTTTGCCGAAGTTCAGGACGACGCCTTCACCGAGGGCTGGATCTCCATCGACGTGGCCCGCTGTGTGGCCTTCTCGAGCACCTACCTGCGCGTGGACGACGAGATCACCGCTCGCCCGCCCCTCCCCAACCGTGAGGCACCAGCGGTGGCGGTGAGCCCCGCCGCCGCCGTCCTCCCGGCCAGCGGCCTGATGGGGCTCGACGACGTTCCGCCCGAGACGCCCCCCCTGCGCCGTATCGAGGACAGCCTCTACTACCACCACAGCATCGAAGAGATCGAACGCGCCAGGGCCGGCGGCGTGGAGATCGACATCCCCAGCCAGGTCATCGCGCTCGAGCGCGGCGTGCGCTTCGACCGAACGAGCGATCTCGATCTGTTCCACGAGGATGCGTACACGGACCACCGCACGCGCAGGCCCCGCTTGGCCACCGATGCCCAGGGCCGCAGCGTCCTGTCGGTCCCCGCCAGTCCCCACGCCGACCCGGTCATCCTGTACCTCGATGACTTCGAGCTGGCGGGGGGCACGATGGAGCTGAACGCCCGCGCTTCCGCTGTCGAGGGCTGCGAGGTGCAGCCGGGCAGGTGGGACGTGGAGTTCCGCGACGGCGCCAAGGTGGCCTTCGTGGTCGAGTTCCGCGAGCAGGAGGGGACCATGACGCTGCGGATGCAGGGGCCCAGCAGAGGGTGGAGGGACGTCGAGGCGGTGCTACCGGGGCCACCGTTCGGGGAGCGCGAGCTGCTCCTGTCGGCCGCTGGTCCACAGGTGGCGGCCTGGCTGGACGGACAGCTCGTGGGCGGCGGGGTCAACGACCTCCTGGAACCCGGCCGGGTCGGAATCCGGGTGCCTGGCTGCACCGCGCTCGAGATCAGCTGGCTGCGGGTCAGTCGGGGCATCCACGAGCTGGCCACCCTGTCCACCATGGAGCATCAACGGGTGGCACAGGTGGCGATGCCTGAGCCGAAACCCGAGCCCAAACCCGAGCCCACACCCGAGCCCACACCAGCCCCCCAGGAGCCCGACCCGAAGACCAGCCCCGACCGCTGGGTCGCGGACGGGCCGGTCATCCGAGACAGCTACGCCGGCCACCGCTGGTCCAGCATGAGCGATGATGTCTCCTGGGCGGAGGCCGCCGCCTGGTGCGAGAGTGTCTGGGTCACGAGCTACCACCACTGGCGTCTGCCCACCATCCGCGAGCTGCGCGAGCTCAACCTCGAGTGCGAAGCCACCGCCGTGGATGGAGCGTGCCCCTACCACGTCCCGATCCGCTGGCCCGATGTCTGCGGCGGCTGCGAGTGGGGGGGGCGCTACCTGCCCCCGGCCTTCCCCTACCCAGATGGGCGGTACTGGTCGTCGACCTCAGGGGTCTACGACGGCCAGGTGTGGACCTATGACACACGCAACGCGGGCGTCTACACCACAGACACCGACGAACAACACCGGGTGCTGTGCATCCACGAGTGACAGGGGCACGGGCCACGGGTCGCTGCCGGGCGCTCAGGGGCCCACAGCGGCCCACCGTGGTGCTCGTTCACGTGCCCCCGCAATGCGTGTCCAGCGTCCAGCAGCCGATCACCACTGCGGTGGAACCACACCGTCTTCGTGGCGAGCCTCGCGGACTCGGCAGCGCCATCAGGCCGTCGAGACTGCGCTTGTCAACCGACACTCCTGCGCACAAGATCTCGGGCTGCATGCAATACGCCGCTATCGAAGCCTGATGGCGACGAGCGCGCGCACGGTGGTCTCGAGACGCACCGCTCCAGGGAGCGGAGAGGGTGATGTTCCCGGCGCTGACGGTTCAGGCGGCGCGCACCTCCTCTCTCGGCTCGGCCGGGGAGGTTCATCGTCGCGGCATCCTTGGCTCCGAGGGCGGCACGACGCCCAGCTTCTGGGACGGCTATGGCATCTCCCACTGCAAGGACGCCATCCAGAGCAACATCAACGGTCAGCTCGACAAGTTCGAGCAGGTCACCATCGAGGGCATCTCCGTTTTTTCTATCAGCAACCGGCTCTTCCCCGAGTCCCACACCCTATGCCTCGAGGAGGCCCACGCGCCCGTTGACCAGGTGGTCTTTGGTGACGTCAAGTCCTCCCTCCACGGGTGATCGACCGCCAGCCTCCGCACCTCGAAAGCAGCGGGCTCCGAGCAACGTCGGCTGGATCTTCCCCAGGCGCTCCGCGATGATCATCAGTCATTGAAGTCGCGTTCTGTGCAGATCCTCCCCGAGAGCTTCGGCAGCGGAGAGCGATGGCTCAGTGCTGGCCCGCCGTGAACCCGACCTGGGGTTGAGGTCATGGCGGAGATTCGGATTGGGGTCTGGCCGACCTGCACCACGGCGTGGGCGGCCACGTACAGTTCGTCACCCGCCATGACGCCGAAGTCGGCCAAGTCAGCGGAGCAGGAGGCGTCGAGGCTGACGACCCCCTCCGTCCCGAGGCCGAGCTGCCCGGGGGCGCCCTCCTTGGGGGCGTCCTCACCGATGTACAGATGCGTATCGACTACCAGCCAGTCGCCTTCGGACGCGTGGTCCCGCTACCAGGAACCGTACGGCCCGCCTTCGGGATCATGGGGGAGGTATCGGGTGAGGGTGGAGGTGGGGGCGGTGCGGAGGCCGAGGGCGCGGCGTGGCCGATGATCCCCTGGTAGGCTCCCAATTGACGGATACCTTCTTTCCTGCTCTCGACACCCGCGCTATTCCTCCTTCATGTTCGATGATTCGGAGCTTCGACGAGGACGCGCGATGAGCATGACCAGAGAGCAGCTCCTGTCCAGACTGGCTGGAACCGAGTGGTCCGACTTCGAGGTCAAGGCAGGCCAGGGCGGGGTGCCCGAGGACGCCTTCAAGACCATATCGGCCTTCGCCAACAGCAGCGGTGGATGGCTGGTCTTCGGCGTGGCCGAGGATGAGGGTGGTTTCCGCGTGGTCGGCCTCCTGGACGTCGACCGATTCCAGAACGAGCTGCTCGGGGCTTGCCGCTCGGAGAGCAAGCTCCGGCGGCCTCCCGTGGTGACAGCACAGCTCCACGAGCTCGAACAGGGCACCGTGCTGGTGATACATGTCGCCCAGGCTGCGCGTGCGGACAAGCCCGTGCGCGTGAAGATCAGGGGACGCTGGCACGCCTACATCCGGGTCGGCGCGGGCGACCACCGGTGCAGGCCCGAGGAAGAGGGGCGCTTCGTTCGCGACGCATCCGAGCTGATGTACGACCAGAGCCCCTGCAGCGGTCGTGGCGTCTCCGACCTCGATGCTGACAGCCTCGACTGGCTGCGCGGGTTGATCGAGCAGCGCAGGCCCGCCTTCGCCAGCCCCAAAGCCAGCGATGAGCAGTGGCTACGGAGCTTGGGGCTGGCCACCGTCGACGGCACATTGACCAGGGCTGCGGTCCTGCTCATGGGCCAGTCAGGAGCCGTGGCGAGCCTGCTACCCCGGGGCATCGTGGACCTGCGCGTGATGCACACACCTTCGACGGAGGGGATCCCCTCGCATCGCTGGGATGATCGCCGCTTCTGCGACGGCAACATCGTGCAGGCCATCCGTGCGCTCTTCGAGCGTTTCCATCAGCTCTGCCCCCAACCCTTCGAGCTCGAAGCCACAGGGCCCCACAGGCGCAGCCGGAGCCGAGAGGAGGAGGCCCTGCGCGAGGCTCTGGTCAACCTGGTGTCCCACCAAGACTACGGGAACCAGAGCCACATCCCCACGATCCTGTGGTGGCGCGATCGCATCGTCTTCGAGAACCCCGGTGACTCGTGGGTAGCGCCGGAGCTTCTGGAGGGTGGCGGGCACTCGCTCACGCGCAACCCCCTGATCGCGCGCCTGCTGCGCCAGGCGGAGCTGGCCGAGCAGGCTGGCACTGGGCTTCCGATGATCCTGACACGCTGGCGGGAGTCCGGGCGTGTGGCGCCCGAGATCTTCAACGACGCTGGGACCAAGCGTTTCCGGATCAGCTTCCCTTGGGGGGAGTCCGGCTCGCTGCCCGGGCAAGTCACCGGGCAAGTCACCGGGCAAGTCACCGGGCAAGTCACCGGGCAAGTCGTGAACCTGCTGCGGGTCTGTGATGGAGAGCGCTCACGCGGCGAGCTGCAACAACGCCTCGGTCTCCGCCACAGGGACCACTTCAACGAGGCCTACCTGCGGCCAGCCATGGACGCAGGCTTGATCGAGATGACCGTCCCCGACAAGCCCCGTAGCAGGAACCAGCGCTATCGGTTGACCGCGCTGGGACGGAGTGTTCTGGGGGAGAAGGGAGGGGACAAGTAGTACAAACGCTGAGCGCAAAGGCCCGGCCGCACCGCTCGCGGGGTAGCCGCCAGCGC
>CALDOK010000061.1 GCA_937912125.1 uncultured Pseudomonadota bacterium | reverse complement strand
GCCCATTCCGCCTCGCCTACCTCGAGGCCATCCTGCGGGTCGCCGACGTGCGAGCCTCCCGCCTCACCAGCGAGGATCCGCGGCTATGACCCTCCACATCCACGCCCTGGCAGGCTGCACACCACAGCCCCTCGCCCACTACCTCGAGGCGCTGGGCGTGCTGCGCCTGGTCGCCGAACAGGCCGACCCCGCGGCTCGAGGCTTCTGGCGCGACGAGTGTTTCCACCTCGTCACCAGCCTGGACCGTGCCGCGCTGATCACCTTCTTCGCTCAGCGATGGATGCCCACCCCCATGGTCACCCCATGGAACGGCGGCAGCGGCTTCTACCCCAAGGACAAGGCCGCACGCTCCGGGGGCGTCGAGCCCTTACTGGCCTCCACCCATCCCCGATTTGCGCCCTACCGCCGGGTGCTCGCCGACTGCATCGATCGTGTCGGTGATCGCGAGGAGCGTCCCGTCGGCGAAGCCAAGACCAGCCTGCAAGGGGCCTGCCGGGCCGAGTGGACCGGCCCCGCGCTGGCCTGGTTCAGCTCGGCCATCGTGCTGGGCGAGGACAGCGCGAGCTACCCCTCGCTGCTGGGCACGGGCGGCAACGACGGCCGCCTGGACTTCACCAGCAACTTCATGCAGCGTCTGGTTGAGCTGTTCCACCCCGACACCGGTCTCCCCCGCGATGGCACGTCCGGGCTCGAGAACGCGCTGTTCGGCACGCCCTTCAAGGGGCTGCAGGACAACAGCGTGGGCCAGTTCCTCCCCGGTGACGCTGGGGGTGCCAACGCCACGTCGGGGTTCGAGGGCAAGGCACAGCTCAACACTTGGGACTTCGTGCTGCTGCTCGAGGGCGCGCTGATGTTGAGTGTCGCCGCGGTCCGCTACCTCGACGCGGGGGGGCTGCCCCAAGCAGCCGCGCCCTTCGCCTTCCGGGGCAGCGCAGCCGGCTACGCCAGTGCGTCGCGCGCTGACGAGTCGGCGCGAGGCGAGCAGTGGATGCCGCTGTGGGATCGCCCAGCCACCTTCGCCGAGATCCAGGACCTCTTCGCCCAGGGCCGCGTGCTTCTCGGGCGCCGGCCCGCCCGCAGCGCCCGCGACGCCGCCCGGGCGATCGCCTCCCAGGCGGTGGCCCGCGGCATCTCCGCGTTCGAACGGTTCGGCTACATCGAACGCAACGGCCAGTCCAACCTCGCGGTCCCCTTGGGGCGCTGGCACGTCGCTCAGCGCGAGCAGGCCACCGTGCTGGCCGAGATCGAGCCCTGGGTGGACCGCCTGCGGTCCGCGTCGAAAGATCCCCAGCGTGACCCAGACTCGCTTCAGCGCCAGATGCACGCCATCGAGTCGGCCATGCTCGACATCTACCGACGGGGCGGCCACCCTGCGGAGTGGCAACGCCTCCTCATCACGCTCGGGCAGGCCGAGGATGGCCTCGTCCGCCGTCGGCGCCACACCGCCTCCAAGAGGCTGCGCCCCATTCCCCCGTTGAGCCCGAGCTGGATCTTGCTCGCAGCAGGGGACAATCCACCCGTAGAGCTCCGCTTGGCCGCGGCCCTGGCCTCCCAGACCGGGCAAATCGACGGCCGCTGGACCCCCTTGCGCCAGCATTGCCTGCCTCTCGACCCACGGGGTTCACGCTTCCTCGTGCAGGGTGAGCAGCTCGCCTCCCCCCCCAGCCTGGTCTGGACCGGTCGAGATCTGGTGGATGATCTAGGAGTCGTCCTCGAGCGACGCCTGATCGACAGCAGCAGAGGCGGGGAGATCGGGCTGCGCCTAAGCGGCAGAGCCACTGCGAGCCTGGCAGACGTCGGCGCCTTCCTGAGCGGCGCGTGCGACGCCAGGCGCCTTGCGGGTCTCACCCGGGGCCTCATGGCGGTGCGCTGGCCCAAGGATGACGAACTGGCCCAGCGCGCGCGCCGCGCACTGCGCGTCGGCGGGCGCCGCGGCGGCATCCTGCCCCTCTTCGCGGTGCTCCGCGTCGCCCACGGCCTCCACGTCATCCCCGATCTCGGCGTCGAGGCGGTGGATGTCCGTGACATCGTCCGGCTGCTGCGCGCGGGGCGCCTCTCCCAGGCGGTCCGCGTCACGACCACCCGTCTCCGCGGGCGGGGCTTGACCCCCCAGCTCCACCACGCGCTGGGGTCGCCGGTTCAGGCCCGGTTCCTCGCAGCGTCCATGCTCTTCCCCCTCTCCAGAAGCGATCTCCGCTTCCTGCTCGACACCAGCTTCCGAACCAACCCTGCCGCCCTCGGCGAGAACCAGGAGACCCCATGACCCTCCAGCTCGACACCCTCATCGCCCCCAACGGTCCCGTCCGCCTGCTCGTCGAGGCGCAGCTCGCCCCCATCCAGGGGCGGCGCTTCCAGCCCACTGGCTTCCCCGACCTCGGCCCAGCTGTCTACGACGCGGGCGACAGCAGCTTTGTACTGGTCGAGAGCGCCCAGTCCATGGCCAACCGGATGGAAGGCGTCTGCTGGGACAGCACCGACAACGACCTGATCCCTTGCTTGCAGGGACTCTCCTTCGTTCGTGTCGAACAGGACGGTGTCTACCTCACCAGCTCCGTCACCGAGGCCCACCGACTCAACTCGCCTTACATCCTGGAGAGCAAGGACAAGTCCTTCTTCACCAAGCTCCAGGAAGAGACCGCCGGCTTTGCCACCGGCCCCCTCGACCGCCCAAAGCTCGCATCGACCCTGCTTGGCTACGACGCCGGTTGCCTGCTCCACGGCGTGTTCCTGGCCAAGAAGGACCTCGCCGGGGGCCGGCTGCGCCTCGAGCGTGCCCTCTCCGCCTTCATCGAGGCCGAAGGGGCTGCGGTGGCCGCGTCGGGGGGCGTCAAGAAGGACGAGGTCAACCCAAAGGGTGACACCGGGAAGGGCTTCGGCCACGTCCCCTTCCAGCGCGACGAGTACGTCGCGGACAACATCACGGCCTTCTTCAACCTCGATCTGGCGCAGATCCGGGGCTACGGCCTCGACGATGCGGCCGCCCGTCTGCTCGTGGCGCTGGGGCTCTACAAGATCCGCGCGGTGCTCGACCGCGGCCTGCGGCTCCGCACCGCCTGCGACCTCGACGTGATCCGCGTCACCGTCACCCGCCCCCAAGGTCTCGAGCTCCCCACGACGGCCGAGCTCGAGGAGGCCCTGCCCGGGCTGATCGACGCCTGTGCCTCCATGTTCGGGGGCGAGCGCGGGGTCACCACCGTCACCTACAAGGGCTGATCCCATGATCAATGTGGGAATCACCTTCCTCGCGGGGCGCTACC
>CALDOK010000060.1 GCA_937912125.1 uncultured Pseudomonadota bacterium | reverse complement strand
CTCACCTGCCTCAACTGGGGCATCATGGACGCTCTGCGAGGGAAACATGGCTCGAAGACGACGGGGCGACGGGCGCTTGGATCGCGTGACGGTGGCAGCTTGAGGCTGTTGCTCGCCTTCATCGTGGGCTGTGGAATCGTGGGCTGTGGATCTCCCCGTTTGCCACAGGACGACAGAGCGCCGAGCAGGGCGGAGGCACCAGCAGACCAGGAGCCGGCCTCGCTGCCGGCCGAAAACAGGGAGGCGCCTGCTCTGCTGCACTCGCCTCTGCAGGCCCTTTACGATGCCACCGGCAACGAGGAATCCTTCGATATCGAGCCGCCTCGGCGCGCGGAAGGGCTGGTCCTGGAAGCCGGGCTGGTGCGCGTCGAGCTCAGCGATGGTCAAGTGGTCCCACTCTCCATCTCACGGGATGCCAGCGATTCGTGGTCAGCCCTTCATCGCGTCGTTGGCGTGGTGTGGGAGGGCCATGGAGCTCTCAGAGTGCAGGTGCCCGCACCAGGCGATCGCCAGGCGCTGGTGGTCGATCTGGCCGCAATGGGCGTTCCGGTGTCGCATCTCGGTGGGCTGACGGAGGGAGAGTCCCTGCTGGTGCCCGTAGACCGGCTGCTACTGCTGTCAGCGGATTCCGCCTTGCTGGAGCGTACCCTCGAGGGCCAAGTCTTGATCCCTGTAGAGGAGCGGCCGGTGTCGGGAGTGCTCCCGGCCATGATCAGTCGCGTCGCGTTGGACGCCTATGGGCCAGAGGGTGCGCGCTGGCTACCCGCCCTGTTGCGCCGCACACGGGAGGACGCGTTCTTGCAGGACGCGATCGACGAGCCGGTGCGGTTTGCGCGAGTTCACACTGCCTTGCGCGTGCAGCTTCCAGCTCAGCCCGAGCCAGTGGAGGGCTGGCTGTTTCACCTGCGGGACCCGGTCCTCGTCGACGCTCCATGGCCCGAGGGCGTGTTCTGGAGCTGGTCTCCAGGTCAAGGCAGGTTGAAAGCCCTGGCGATCAGAGAGCGTGGGATCAGCGCCGGCCTCAGGCTGGCCCGGGTGGAGGCCGAGGTTGAGGCCGCACCTCTGGACAGGCAGCAAGCCCTGTCGGTGTCTGTGCGCGGAGAGCTCACGCTGGAGGCGGTCGGGCGTTCCGTTCGCAGCTTTCGGCTCGAGCCTCCGACGGACGGTATCGTGCCCGGCTCCTTGGAGATCGAGGCCATCGAAATAGAGGGGGGCGCGTCTGTGGCCGTGCAGGGTGCCGCCGAGGTGTCGCTGGCGCGTCAACCTGCCGAGATCCTCTGCGTCCTGCCCCGTGCGCTCGCCCCGGGTCAGGTGGCCCTCGTCCACTACCGCTTGCGCGTCAAGCTCCCCTTCGACGTCGTCGCTGAGGACGGAGGCCAGCAGTTGGCGTTGGGCCCGGCTACGCGCACCTGGGATCCATTCATGCGGCTCCATGGCGACCTTGGCGGGAATGCGCATGGGTACCGTCTCGCCGTAGGTGTGCCCCAGGGGGGCGCGATCGAGGCTCTGCTGACGGGGCAGGGCGTGCGCTACTGGGACGCGGACGGCCTGCGCTGGCTGGAGTCGGAGTCGCCGAAACCTCGCTACCAGCTCGGCGTTGCCTTCGGGCGCTGGTCGTCCTGGAGTTCGCCTCCGGGCGCAGCGCCGCCTGCCCTGGAAATACGCCGCTTCCCCGAGGCGGGTGAACCCAGCGCCCTCGCACCTTGGCTGCATCGGCTGGTTGCTGCCGAGGAGCGCCTGCTCGGGCCCTACCCCTGGTCGTCCCTGGCCTTCTACGACGGCCCGTTCGCCGTGGACGAGACCTTCTGGCACGCTGGCTACGGGCTGATTGGCGCGAGCCACATCATGGCCACGCCAGGTTGGATCACGCAGCTCGAGGCGCGCATGCCCGGCTGGCCGGACAGCTTCATCGCCCACGAGCTGGCCCACGCCTGGTGGGGCCACGCCCTGCGCCCCGCAGCCGCTGAGGACACGTGGCTGCGCGAGAGCATGGCCGTGGCCGTCTCTTGCCTGGCGCTGGACGAAGCCTACCCGGGCCAGGGTCGCTGCGCGGAGATGCAGCAGGCGTGGCGCCGCATGGTGGAGCTGCCTGGGAACCCGCGTGCGCTGTCGCTCACCCGTGCTGTCGGGAGCGCAGACTGGTACGAGCGGGTCTACCTCTACGGCCCGCTCGTGCTCCTCGGCGTGCTGCGTGGGCGCATCGGGGTTGCTGCGTTTGACGATGGGCTGCGGCTCGTGGTCGAACGGCATGGGGGAGGGACAGTGACCACGTCTCAGCTTCGAGCGGCCTTCGAGGCCAGCTCTGGCATGGATCTCGAGGATCTGTTCCAGTTCTGGATCGAGGTGGGCCGCGTTCCGGTCCTCGGTGGGCGCTACCACCTGGTGGAGGTCGAGCCGGGAGTGGTCATGGTGGAGGGCGAGCTGCATGTGGACGTCGTCGCGGGCACCCTCGACGTGCCCGTGCAGGTGGAGGCTGACGGTCAGACCATGGACAGCTGGGTGAGCGTGCACGACGGCCAGGGGCGCTTCTCCATCGGGCCCGTGAGCGGTGGCGCGGTGCAGGTGCGGCTCGATCCGGAGCGCCGCGTCATCGCGCGGGGGCGGGAGATTGTTCGGGAGCCGCAGGCTCAGCAGGCGCGTTGAGGCCGTTCGCTGCCGCGCACGTTCGCTGCGCTCAGGTGGACCCCTCCAGCTCCCACACCACCTGCCGCAGCAGGCGAGCGGCCTCGCCCCGCGCGCGCATGTCATCACCCGGCCGTTCCAGCTTCGAGGCCACGCTCATCATGGTGCGCAGCACCCGCGCGTCGTCGTCGGGGGAGTGGTGGAGCTGCCAGGCTCCGCGCCACAGAGCCACGGCGCCGTCCATGTCCACCTCAAACCACGGGCCACTCAGGTCGGTGCGCAGGTTGGCGACGTGCATCATGGACTTGATCACCGCCAGGCACTGGTCCGGTTCGCGGGCCACGCGGTGCACGGCCTGCAGGAGGTGCACCGCGCCGTGGGTGTCGCCGATCTCGGCGCGCTTGCGGGCCACCGCGCGCATCACCGCCAGCACGCGCTGGTGGTCCTCTGGCGACCGCTGCACCTCGGCGCAGGCCGACCAGAGGGTGATGGCCGATTCCAGGTCGTCGTCTCGCTCGTTGAGCTGGCGCGCGCGGGCCATGACTGCCCTGCCATAAGGCTCCAAGGCCGCCGAGGGGACGCCAATGCCCGCCTGGTCGCGGAGCAGCGTGGCCAGATCGTCGGCCCTTGCGCAGCCGCGGGCCAGCGCCTCGAAGCTGTCGAGGGTCACGTGCCCGGAGGTCGGCATGTCGATGGACCGCTGCGTCGGCACCAAGAGTGCGCCATCGCGGCTATGGGAATCCGCCTGAAGGGCCTTGCGGTTGTGGGCATCCAGTCGGAGCGCCTCGGCGAAGGCCGCCTCGGCCTCGACCTCTCGCCCCTGTGATCGCAGGGCATAGCCGAGGCCGGTGTGGACTCGTGGAGGCACGGTGAGCTGGGCCTGCTTGGCCAAGGTGGCGGCGGCCTCGAGGTCTACGATGGCCAGGGTGAGAACCTCGGCGCCCGCCCGGGCCTGCTCGAGGCGGCAGTAGGCACGGCAGCAAAGGGCCGAGATCCGAGCGTCGCGCTCCGTGAGGCTGGCGCCCGGGCCGATGGCATCCAGCACGGCATCTACCTGCGCGATGGACCGGTCGATGTGGCCGAGCTTGCGCAGGGCATCGGCGGCGAGCGCACGCACGGCGGGATCAGAGGAACCGTCGGAGAGCTGGATGACGGAGGTGTAGTCCCGAGCGTAGTAGTGCAGCCCCGCGAGCACGGGCGCGCGGAAGTCGGAATGGAGCGCGCAGCCTTCATCCTCCAGCAGCGCGGCCGCCTGGCTCGCAAAGCTGGGCGAAGACGAGGCGAGGCCCATCACGGACTTCACCGTGCGCAGCCGCGAGTGTTCATCCGGGGAGGTGAGGAACGCCTCGCTCCAGAGCAGGATGGCGGGCCAGGGCTCGCCCGCCTCCACCATGGCTCGGGCGACGCTCATCAGCGTGAGGGTGACCACCAGCCGGTCCTCGTCGTCGTCCGAGTGCTGCGTGATGGACCGCCAGATGGCGATGGCGCCGGGGAGGTCGCGCTGGTCGCGGGGCTGGTCGGCCTGGCTGCGCCGGTTGGCTGCAGCCATCATGTGCTTGATCACGCCCAGCCGGCCATCGGGCGTGGCCTCGATCTGGTAGACCGCCTCCCAAAGCCGGAGGGCGTTCTGAAGGTCATCCTCGGTGTCACAGTGGTCCGCGAGGCGCCGCGCCAGGTCCATCATGGTGGCGATGACGCGGGATCGGTCTTCACGCGTCGGCTCGAGGGCCAGGATACCGCGCCAGATAGTGATGGCGGGATCCACCCTGATGGTTGCTGGCGTGCGCAGGTCCACCAGCATGTTGGCCACGTCCATCATGGTGCGAAGCACGCGCGCGTCGTCGCCCGGCGTGTGGTGGAGCTCCCAGACTCCGTGCCAGATCTGCACCGCGGCGGGCACGTCCACCGATCGCCAGGGGCCCGCGAGGTCGGTGAACAGGTTGGCCACCTTCATCATGGACTTGACCAGCCTGAGCTGATCGTCGTCGCTGGTTCCGAGCCGGTACACCGCCTGCCAGATGGTCACCGCACCCGCGACGTCAGGCGGCCGCTCGGCACCCTCGCAGCGCCGCCGAGCTATGCTGCGCATGATGGCGACGATCCGCGAGCGGTCCGCACCAGGGGGAAGGGCCATTGCGCAAGCCGACCACAGGGTCGTGGCCGACTCCACATCATCATCGCCTTCGTTGAAGGCTCGGGCCCTCGCCATCACGGCGCGGAGAAACGGGGAGAGTTCGCGGGGTGGCACGTGAGGGAGCACCTGTGCCTCGAGGAGCTGGACCACGTCTTCGACACGGCTTCCACGCACGCTCGCCGCGAATCGCTCGGGTGAGGGCAGTGGTGCGGGGCGCGCTGCCGGTGGCGCCCCACGTTCCCAGATCACACCCGGCAGGACTGGAAAACCAGCTTCATCGACCTCGTCCACGAACCGATCGTCACAAACGAACACGGACAACGCGGCCTGGAACCCAGGCACTGCCTCGAAGGGTCCAGCGAGCAGCGCGATCACCACGGTGTCGAGCTGGGCGGCTGCCCCCTCGTTGTCGAACATCACTCGGCCCAGGCCGCGATCGACCATGGCCTGCGCCAGCCCCAGGGGGTCTCGGAAGGCACCGCGGAGGCGGCCTTTCGCGCCCTCGACGTACAGCTGGGCGTCATGGGCTGAGGGCCGAGCCACCAACGCCGCCCGGCCATGCTCCACGATCTCCTGGTGGACGAGGCGGAGCAGGGCCTCCCAGAGCGCGCGTCGGTTGCTGGCTGACGCCGGCGGACTGGCTGGCTCGAACGGCGCGGCCCGGAGCGCGCGGTTGATGGCCGCGATGTCGGCGAGGGTGGTCACTCCCGTCTCCCCCTCGGAGTAGTGAGGTGGCGGCCTGGGGGGCAGGGGCTGAGGAGGATGGCGTCATTCCAGTTCATGGCGCAGATCCCTCCTCCATGCGCCGACGACGCTCTTCGAAGTCATGCCCTGGGTATCCGTAACCCAATCGGTGCATGCGCCTCTCGCGTCAAACCGGCGGCGAAAACACGGCCCATTTTCACGCCCATGGGTCCTGCGCGGATCGGTAGGCTGGTGCAAAACGACGGAGACGCCATGGTCGCCGAGCCCACCCCCATGCTCACCACTCCCCAGACCGCCCGCTACCTGGGCGTGAAGCCTCAGACGTTGAGGAAGTGGAGGCTGGTCGGAGGTGGCCCGCCCTACACGCGCCTGGGCGACAGCCCTCGTGCTCGGGCCGCCTATCGGATGGTGGATCTCGATGCGTGGCTTGCGGCGCGGACCTTCGTGTCCACCGCGGCTGAGGCGGTGGCCAGGCAGCGAGGCTGATGGAAGCGTTCACGCCCGCGTGATGGTGCACTCAGGGGCGAGGCGCGCCACGAGGGCAGTGGGATCTGAGTCGAAGCCGGTGAGCCAGCGGGTCTCCCTAGCGGGGGCGCGGACTTGGACGTCCAGGAAGCGGCGTTCCGTGCGGGTGAGGAAGGCGGGCCAGGTGGCCTCTGGCATGACGGTCAGCTGCAGGTTGGCTTCTGGCTCGCCTGCTGCGCAGACCCACAAGGCGCGGGCTGAGCGGCCATAGCAGAGCCAGCGGCGGAGGAAGGGACGTGCCGCCTCGCGGGGCAGTGAGCCGGAGACGCGCTTGGCAGCGCCCTCGTCGGCCACCAGCGCGGGAAGGAAGGGGGGAGGGGAGGGGCGGGAGTCCTTTGGGAGCGCGAGGTCGCCGAGGTCGCGCACACACCACTTGCGCGCGGTGTCTCTCCAGTGCTTCGCTTGCTGAA
>CALDOK010000059.1 GCA_937912125.1 uncultured Pseudomonadota bacterium | reverse complement strand
CTAGGCCCGCAGCGCCACCACCGGGGACCTGACCCCCATCAGCACCGCCCAGCTTCCCTGCCTCGCGCACAGCGGCGCGCTTGACGCGGTGCTGGCATCGGTGCTCGAATGGTCGATTGTGCCAGACTCGATTGGCGGCGCCCCCCATCCCGAGCCCGACACCGCGCTTGCACCGAGGAGGTCCCGCGATGAGGAAGAGATCCTGGGTACGGGCTCGCTGGGAGTCGGCGGTGGACACCCTGAGCTTCAACAGCTCGGTGCGCGAGCTGGTGGAGCGGCTCAACCGGGAGATGGAGGCTCCCCACAAGCTGCCCCAGCGGCTGGTGTCCCACCCCCAAGGCTTCGTACGGGAGATCAGCAAGCGACGCCTGACCATCGCCGAGCGCTACCTCGAGATCGCCACCCTGACCGAGCCGGGGGACTGGCAGCAGCGCCTGGACGCCCTGGACAGCCTGGTCAACCTGGCCATGCACGCCAAGACCCTGTCCATGCCCCTGAACACAGCACGCCTGCAGATCGCGCTGATGAAGCGCTGCGTGGAGTCCCGCCGCGATCGCCGCCGCCAGCTCGAGCTGATGTCCAACTTCGCCCTGGCCTCCCACGGGCAGACCCCGGTGATCCGGCGACTGCTCCGTGACCTGGACATGGTGGAGGTGGCCGAGGATGGGCGCCAGCTTCGGGAGGTCGGGCCCGGCTGGGACGACCATGTACACGACGCCTTCACCGAGGGCCACGAGACCCCCTGTCAGCTCGTGCTGGACGCCTTCATCAAGGGCATCGCCCGCATCACGGTGGTCTACTACGATCTGGTGGATCCGCGCCTGGTGGAGGAGACCATCCGGGCGGGCGAGATCCTGGGCATCGACGCAGAGGTGGGGGTCGAGTTCAGTGTCGGAGCGGCCCACCAGCGGGTGAGCTTCGTCTACATCCCCCCCGATGCCGGATCGGTGCTGGGCCTGCGGGCCTTCCTGGCTGAGAACCATGAGCGACTCGCGCCCTTCCTGGCCGGGCTGGCCCACAACGCCGAGTCCCGGCGCCAGGTGATCCGGTCGCTGCTGGACACCTTCAACGCCGTGCACCTCCGCACCTTCAACGCGGCCTTCCCCGACCAGCCCTTCCTGCAGCTCGCGCCCCTGCGCCCCGAGGCCCTCGAAGCGCTGATGCCCACCGGCCAGGCCTCGCGCCTGCACCTGGGTCAGCTGCTCTGGTCCTCCATGCAGCCGGTCATGCACAAGCGCGTGCTGTTCCTCAAGAACCAGCTCCAGGCAGCCCTGGACGCGGGGCGCGGCCACAAACGATCATCGTGGGAGGTGGAGCAGCTCCGATCCCGCTACCGGGAGCTGCGCGAAGAGTACCGCCTGGCCAGCCCCGCCCGGCTGCAGGAGCAGTACCTGCACTCCCGCGAGAACCGGGACTACGCCTCGGCCTTCGCCACCATCGAGGACGTGCTTCCGCTGCTGTCGGCCTGCGGCGGCCGGCTCGCGTTCATCCACCCCCTCTCCAAGGGGCTGCAGCGGGCGGTGGACGTCCTGATCCGCGGCCATCGCTGGCTCACTGGCATCGAGGTCTTCAACATGGCCGACGCCGCCGTGCGGAGCCCCGAGACGGTGCAGCGCCTGGGCCGGGTGGTGGAGTTCCTGAACGCCGGGGACGCCGTGAGCGCCACGCGCCTGCTGGAGGATCGGGGGGTACACTGTGCAGACCCCGAGGCCATCGAGCGGGCCTGCGCCTGGTACGCCGACCACCCCCTGCGGCCGCGCTGCGGCAGCGACTACGTGGGCGGCAACGAGCGTGTGCCGGGCATGGGCTTCTCCACCAACGTGCAGCTGAGCAAGCTGAACCTCGGCATGCTGCGGGCCAACCGCCACGCCAGCCTGGGCGGGGCCATCGGCCGGCTACTCAGCGAGCGCAAGAGCCGGGAAGAGGGCCTGCGAGACGCCGAGCTCGTCTACCTGCTCTCGGCCCCGGCCACCGCCCGCATCAACCTGGTGGGCGACGAGGCTGCGGGCGAGACCGTGGGGCTCCGCGGGCTGTGGCGTCACCTGAACCTGGGCCTCAAGTCCCTGCTCAAGCTGGGGGTCGGCCTGGTGCCCGCCACCCTGATGGTCGGGCCCGGCTACGCCTTGCTGTGGCTGGGCATCACCGGCTTCCGCAACATCCTGGTGGACCTCATCTCGAGCGCCGGTCTGTCCCTGCGCGCCTGGCGCTTCAGCCTGGTGGACAAGAACAACCTGGCCAACTCCCTGCTCTGGACCGGCTTCTCGGTTCCGATCCTGGCGGCCGCCAAGCACGGCTTCGACCTGGGCTGGCCCCTGCTGTCCGACGAGCGGGGCTTCATCTACGTCCTGGCCAAGTTCTGGGTGATCGCCCTGGCCAACGGCCTGTACATCGCCTCCCACAACAAGGTGCGAGGCTTCGACACCAAGGTCATCCGGGGCAACTTCTTCCGCACCGTGCTGTCTTGGCCCCTGGCGACGGTCGGCTCCTACGGCCTCAACCTGCTGGGCATCCCGGCCATCGTCCAGGCCAAGATCTGGTCCGACGTGGTCGCGGGCGTCATCGAGGGCAGCGGCAAGTACCTGCAGCGCACCCGCAGGACCCGCCAGTGGATGCTGGAGATCCTCCTCCGCCTGGGCAACGACGACCCCACCGAGCGCCAGGTGGCCCGCGCGGACCTGCTGGTGGTCTGGGGCCAGCGCCACCAGGGCCGTCGCGTGCTGGCCTCCATCCTGCGCGGCCGGGTGGGACGCCAGAAGGGCCAGGAGCACTGGGACCTCGCCACGGAGGACGACATCGCCACGGCCCGGGACACCCTGATCCGCGACTTCTCGGCCGAGGACAGCATGGCCAGGCTCACGGCCGTTGTACTGGCCCACTACGACGGCGAAGAGTCGGCCGCGCTGGTGAGCCTGATCGCCCGCCACCACCAACCCTTCAGGCGCTGGCTGATGGCCCAGACCCGCAAGCCGGGCCCCGCGGCAGGGCGCACCTGACCTCAGCTCGGAGGCCTAGCGCCGCATCCCCTGCCAGGCCTCCCAGCCGCCCGCGGCCAGCTCGATCTGCAGCGCGCCGTCCTGGAGCCACAGGTGCTCGATCTGGTCCATGGCCAGCGCCACATCCGGGTCCTGAGCCCGCTGATCGGCGGCGCTGCGGTTGGCATGCTCGGCCAGCTGCTGTCCGGTGACGTACTGGCCCAGATCCCAACCGCTGATCTCCAGCTCGTCGACGGTGAAGTCCGTGAACCAGCCGTGCTCGATCTCCATGCCCCCCTGGGCCTGGATGTTGAAGTAGCGATCGATCTCGTCGAAGTACACCGACAGGGTGAAGGCCAGGCGATCGTCTGGGCCCACATCGACCCAGAACGTGTGGATCTCCTCCTCCTCCCAGGGCTTCACCAGCTGCACCAGATCCTGGCCGCTGACGGCCACGGCGCCCCCGGTCTCGAGGGCGCGCTCGAGCCTGGGACCGACGCTGGGGTCGGGGTCCACCGTCGGCGCCGTCACCGGTGTGGCCTGGGTGAAGGCCCGGGCGAGCATCCCCGGCAGGAAGTGCCACAGGCCCGCGCAGCCGCAACAGCTGGCCAGGGAGCCGAGCAGCAGCAGCACCAGAATGATCAACATCCAGCGGCGGTTCTTCTTCTGGGCCATGGTGCGGCTCCGGGCGGGCGGCGGGGGGTCGGGCGATGATAGCAAACTCGAGCCATGGTGACCCTCCCCGTTCCCACCCCCGCCCTGATCAGCGTCGCCATCGCGGGCGCCATCTCCGCCCTGGAGCTGCTGGGGTGGTTCATCCTCTGCCCGCGCTTCTCGCGGCTGCTGCCTTTCCAGCGCCCGGTGGACCCAGGACTCCCCACGCCCGCAGGCCCGGCGCTGGACCAACCGGCCCGGGGCAGTGGCGAGCAGGTCACTTGGCGCTGGCACCCGGGCTCCCGAGCGCTCCTGTTCCGCCGCCGCATCACCCCGGGGCGCAAGCCCTACAGCATGGGGCGCCTGCACCTGGGCCGCGACGGC
This sequence comes from uncultured Pseudomonadota bacterium, assembly GCA_937912125.1. GTDB lineage: Bacteria > Myxococcota_A > UBA796 > UBA796 > JAFGLY01 > CALDOK01. The sequence goes on along the minus strand of CALDOK010000059.1, from coordinate 409 downwards.
CGCTGGAGCCTGCGCTGGGCGCCCATCCCGTTCTTCTCATGGCCCGCCGCCTGCGCCGCATGGTTCGCCTGGCTGCTGGGCATCGGCTGGGCCGACAGCCCTGGCGGCGGCGTGATCATGGCCATGGCCTCGGGGCTGTTCCTGTCGGTGGTCCTGGCCAACCTCTACATCAGCCGCCGCTCCTTCGATCGCGTGGTCTGGCCCGAGCTCCAGCGGCAACTGCGAGAGTGGCTGGGATAGCGCGCGTTGCTGGCTCCAAAAAAAACTTTGACAGCCCAAGATGCGGCAGTCAGAATCCATGCGCTTCACAGAATACGAGCTGGAGAGTCCATGCGCCCGATGACCCTGCCCACGATCCTCGCCCTCGCCCTCACTCTGGCCGCCTGCGGCGACAAGCCCGACGACACCG
>CALDOK010000058.1 GCA_937912125.1 uncultured Pseudomonadota bacterium | reverse complement strand
ATGGTGACATCGGGGTCCTGGTACCGGTCGAGCTTGGCGGGGTCCAACGGCTGATGGTGGCCTTCCCTGGCCCCGACAGCCTCCCCCCCCTCGGCGATCCAGCCAGGCCCGTCCCCCTGGTGCCCCAGCAGGTCCAGGGCAAGGTGTTGGTCAACTACGTCGATCCGGCACGCCTGCCCGAGCACTCCACCGCCTTCGCCATGACCATCCACAAGTCCCAGGGCTCGGAGTTCCAACACATCGCCGTAGTGTTGCCGCGCCACTGGAGTCCTCTGCTCACCCGTGAGCTGATCTACACGGGGGTCACTCGCGCCCGCGCGCGCATGTCCATGGTGGGCGACCGGGCCGTGCTCGAGCGCGCCCTCGATCAGACGGTGCAGCGCGCCAGCGGGCTGGGCAGCGAGCTGTGGTAGGAGCGGATCAGTCGTCCAGGATCCGTTCATGCCCCTCGGGACAGACGCCCAGGGTGTGGTCGTAGAAGCCCTCGTCCCATTGCGGGATGCAGCGGTAGTGCGCCTCGCAGAGCATGGCGTCGCAGCCGGGGCAGTAGAAGTCCAGGCCGTCCTGGTGCGCCCGCAGCATGGCCTCGTGCAGCGCTGGCCGGCTGGCCATCAGCAGCGCTAGTGGATCGCGGCCCAGATCCTGAGCATCAAGTCGTAGGCGACGCAGCGGGCTGGACACCACCAGCCTGTCCTCGCGCAAGGCCAGGCGCACCACCTCGCGGCCGCAGCGGTCGCAGTGCAGCCGCCTGCTGGCCTCCGTCTGCTCGAAGGCGGCTCGGTCGGGAACGCCAGCGGTGGTCTCTTTGTAGGACATGGAGCCACGATACCTCGGGCGTGCTGCGCAGCCCAGCGTCGCTCAGCCTTGGCCATGCTGCGGCGCGCCAGGCTATTCTGGGTGCGCTCGCAGAACCGGGAGGCCCCATGCGCGCCGCGTCCACCCTCACTACCCTCTGTCTCGCCACCGCTGGGCTGGCGCTCACGGCCTGCCCCAAGGGCGATGACAGCGCCATGGGCGGCGACATCCTGGGCATCGGCCTGTCGCCAAGCAATCCCATCATGGTGGTCAACGAGAGCATCGAGTTCGAGGCCAAGGCCTTCTATGCCGACTACTCCAACGCCGTGATCACGGGGGATGTGGACTGGTTGAGCACGGACGAGCGGGTGGCCACCATCGACTCCAGCGGCCGCTGCACGAGCTTGAGCGAGGGCACCGCTGACATCATCGCCAGCTACGTCGACGGCATGAGCGCCAAGGTGGAGCTGACCGTCAGTGGCGCCGATGTCAGCTCCGTCAGCCTGTCGCCTTCCAGTGTGGACGTAGAGCAGGGCGATCGGGTGCAGATCATCGCCAACGCCACCTTCAGCGATGGGTCCACGGGCAACATCGCCGCCAGCTGTGACTGGACCAGCGACGATGCAGGCATCGCCCAGGTGGACGACGCTGGCCTGGTCAGCGGCACGGGCGAGGGTACCACCCAGGTCAGTGCCAGCTACGGGGGCCTGAGCATCAGCCCCGCCACCATCCATGTGGTGCCCCAGGGCACTCAGCTGCCCGACCCCGATCTGCGCATCATCAGCCTGGACTCTTCGGTCAGCGGCGACACGGTCAGCTACACCCTCACGGTCGAGAACCAAGGCGGCGGCTACGCCAGCGAGTTCTACGTCGATCTGTTCCTGGACCTGAACGGTGCCCCGGACGCCGGCGACATGTACGACGGCTTCGGCTGGGTTCCCGGCCTGGCCGCAGGCGAGACCTCACCGGTGTACGTGGACCTGTTCGACGTCGACGCCGGCAGCTACAGCTCCTGGGCCTGGGTCGACTCCGATGGCTTGGTGGACGAGAGCAACGAGGGCAACAACACCGCGGGGCCCGAGTCCGTCAGCGTCTCCGGCGGCAGCACCGGCTACGCCAACCTCGAGATAACCAGCTTCGATGCCGTCTCGGACGGGTGGTACACCGTGTACTACATCGAGGTGACCAACACCGGTGGAGGCGACTCGGGCACCTTCTACCTGGACCTGTTCGTGGACCAGTGGGATACCCCCCAGGTCTACGACGACGGTGACTTCTGGGGCGAGGTGGACAACCTGGAGCCTGGCGAGTCGGTGGTGTGGGAGCCGGAGCTCGAGGTGGGCCCCTTCCACTACCACTACTACTACTGGAACAGCTGGGTCTTCGCTGACAGCTACGATCAGGTCTACGAGACCGACGAGAGCGACAACATCGCGTTCACCGAGGTGTGGGCCGAGTAGTCCCGCGGTCACAACAGGCCGGGCTGATGGCTCCATAGCTTCCCGCTGGAGCAGCCATGCCCGAGCCGACATCGAAGAACACCCGGCGCCAGAGACGACGGTCTCGTAGGCACGAGCCTGACGCGCAGGCGGGCCAAGACCACGCCTGCCCATCCCGGGCGGGCAGGGAACGCGGGGGCTTGCTGGTTCGCTTGGTGTCCCGGCGCAGGGCCTTGCAGTTGCTGCTCGGGCTGACGGTGTACCTGGCCGTGGAGCGGCTGGGCGTCCCGCTGCTGTGGGTGCTCGGCTTCGGGTCGGTCGGCGGCCTGCTGCTGGGCAAGTTCTTCTGCCGCTGGATGTGCCCCCTGGGCTTCGTGATGGAGACCCTGCTCGGGCTCGACCCGTCGGGCCGTGGCAAGGGCATGTACCAGTACTTCAAGGTAGGCTGCCCCATCGCCTGGGCTGGTGGGCTGCTGAACCGGGTCAGCCTGCTGCGGGTCAAGGCCAACGCCAACCCCTGCGCGTCGTGCGAGCGCTGCGACGTGGCTTGCTACATCGCCACCCACAACCCCGAGTACTCCCTGTGGCGAGAAGGCGCGAAGAACCCGTCGAAGCACTACGCATGCTCCCGCTGCCTGAGCTGCGTTGGCGCGTGCCCGACGGGCAAGATCACGGTGGGCCTGTCCCTTGGTGAGCGGGACGCGGCCTGAGGGCTCGAGCTGCGGAGCGATCGGACGCGATCAGTAGTCCATGCACCAGATGTCGTCGATCATCCAGCCGAAGCCGTCGTTGTTGCTGGCATCGACCGAGTCGAAGCGGAAGCGCAGCTTGATGACCTGGCCGGCGTAGCTGGCCAGATCGGCCTCGCCGTAGGTCCAGTAGTAGCTGGTCTCGCTCTTCTCCCAGGCGGTGGTCCAGTTGGAGAAGCCGCCGGCCTCGGTGCTGACCTCGAGCACTGCGATGTCGCGGCTGGTGGCGCTCTCGACATCGACCACCTGGTCCCACATGCAGAAGGGAGACGACACGCCGTTGGTGTCGAGCTTGGGCGAGGCGAGGGTGCCCGAGACAGCGGCGCCGGTGTCGTAGGTCCAGGAGCCTTCGTCGCCGAACCACACGCTGTGGGTGGCGCTGACGTAGTCGGTGGTGGTGATGTGCCACATACCGTCCATGGTCCAGTCTGCGCTGCCGCCTTCCCAGTCCTGCAGGAACTCGAAGGCCACGGCGGGGGTGGTGTCGCCGCCGCCCACGGTGTGGACCGCTACGTTGGACATGGCGCTGATGTTGCCCGACTCGTCCTCGACCTTGAGCGCGAGGTACCAGGTGCCGGAGCCCAGCGCGCCCAGCTCGAGGCGCTCGGCGTCGCCGGGCATCTGGGGGCTGCCCACGTCGAGCCTCTCGGCATCGTAGAAGTTGGAGCTGGAGATGGACTGGTTGCTGATGCGGATGTCGTAGCCCTCGGCCAGCCCGTCGTCGCCGTCGTCGCCGCTGGCGGTGAAGGTGAGCCACAGGCCGCTGTCGTCCTCGACCACGGCCAGGTCGCCCACCGCGTCGGGGGCGGTGTGATCGACGGTGTAGCCGCCGCCCAGGGTGATGCCCGAGTACAGCTGCTTGAAGGTGGCCATGTCGAGCTCGAAGATGCCGTCGCCGCCGCCGGTGTCGCCGGGCTCGCAGCAGCCCCAGGGGTTGCGCAGCCTGACGTACCAGGCGCCTTCGCGCTCTTCGGCGCCCAGGATGGTGTAGGCGTGGTTGCCCCAGACGCCCTTGCCCGTGTAGTCCACGCCCGAGTCCTCGCCGAAGGTGCCGGCGGCCACAGGGCGGTTCTTGGCCAGGTTGTCTACGATGGAGCGGCCGATGGTGGCGTCGCTCATGTACTTCATGTTGCGGTAGGTGGCGTTCGAGCCGGTGAGCGCCTGCATGACGTCGCCGACCCAGCCGCCGCCGCCGATCTCTTCGTAGCCGCCGTGCCACTCGGCGTAGGCCTTCTCGACCAGGCTGACCCACCACTCTTCGGCGCTGCTGCTGGAGTCGGCGGAGCGGGCGTAGGTGGCCTTGTTGTTCTTGCGGACCAGGTCGCCGTCGATGGCGATGTCCTGGTACACCCCCCAGGCGTCGTAGAAGCGCACGGAGAAGTTCGTGGTCATGCCGTTCTTGTCTTCGATCTCGCGAATCAGGCCGGACCGGATCGCTTGGTCTTCGTCGATGAAGATCGTCGCCGCCAGGGCCGCCGGGAAGAAACAGTCACCGATGGAGCCCTGCTCGACATCGTCGAAGTTCATGGCGCCTTCGCCCTCGAGCTCGTCGAGGAGTGCGCCGGTGCCGGTGGTGTAGTCGTAGGCGGCATGCTTCTCGAGGGGCTTGGGATCGTCCAGCTCCTTCATGTTGCTGATGTCGAGGATCACCGGCATCCACTTGCCCTCGACCGTGTACTCGTAGTCCTCGGGAGCGATGTTCACGCCCGGGGTGTACAGGGCTTCGGGGACCGGGGGCGGCTCCTCGACCTCGACCGACCCGATGCGGATCATGGTGAGGCTGGGGGAGTAGCCATTGCCACTGCAGGCCGAGAGGATGATCAGGGCTGCGAGGGACGGGAGCACGGCGTGACGCATGGGGCCTCCGAGAGGGGGTCGTTCGCGCGCACTCTAGAAGCGCAAAGGCCAGCCGTCAAGCGGAAACGAAGCCTTCTATGGCGTGATGCGCGCGCCGCCGCCCCCGCCGGCCTGGGTGGTTAAGATGTGGGGCTTGCCACCGGGCTCTTGGAGGGCCGAGAGACCCTCGAACGCCTTCATGTCGCAGGCGGCGCGCTCGAGGCCCTGGCACGAAGGCCAGTCGAAGCCGGTGTCGAAGTCGTGCAGCGCCAGGATGATCTGGGGCTGGAGCTTGTCGGCCAGGCCCACCCAGCGATCGCCGGGGGAGACCCGCAGGCTGAACTCGAGCTCGCTGGGGTCGACGCTGGCGAAGCCCAGGAGCTGGGCGGGGGTGGCGCCGTGGGCCGGATCCCAGGTGCGGTACGAGATGCCGCAGGTGACCTCGCAGAACAGGTCGGCCTGGACCGAGAAACCGCGGCCGGGGCTGACATGGAGGTTGTCGATGACGTGCCTGCCCTCGAGCAGCGGGATGCAGCCGGCCAGCAGCAGCGCTGATGGGGCCAGGGCGAGCCAGCGGCGCGGGCAGTGAGTGCGGAGAACGGCCATGGCGGCACCTATGTCGTGGCCGTGACGGCGGCGAAGTGGAGAGCACGAGGGGCTATGAGCCTGTGGGGCATAGCTGGCGCGCGCCCCGCAGTAGATTCGGTATGTCGCACAGGCTCCTATGACAGCTCGAACTGCGCCACGGAGCCACCGCGTCCCTTGTGGAGCTCGAGGCGGGTGGGGATGCGCTCGCGAAGCTCGCTGACGTGGCTGATGATGCCCACCAGGCGGCCGCCCACCTGCAGATCCTGGAGGGACTGCAGCACGGCGTCGAGGTCTTCCTGGCCCAGGCTGCCGAAGCCTTCGTCTACGAAGACGGCGTCGAGGTGGATGCCGCCGCTGCGCGCTTGGACCGTGTCGGCCAGCCCCAGGGCCAGCGACAGGGAGGCCTCGAAGCCCTCGCCCCCCGAGAGGGTGGCCACCGGCCGAGCGCGCCCGGTGTAGGAGTCGAGCACCTCGAGATCCAGCCCGCCGTGGCTGCGCCGATCGGTGATGTCGTCGCAGCGGCGAAGGCTGTAGCGGCCGCTGGACATGATCTGGAGCCGTGTGTTGGCGGCCACCAGCACCTGGTCGAGCAGGGATGCCAGCACGTAGCGCTCGAAGCTGAGGCGCGGGGTGTTGCCGCCGTTGGCCACGTTGGCCAGGCGCCCGACCACCGTGAGCTGCGCTTCGTCGGTGGCCTGGGCTGCGGCGATGCGGGCCAGGGAGGCGAGGGTCTTGTCCTGCTCGATCAACACGCCGCGTTGGCTGCCCAGGAGCTCGAGCCGAGCCTGGTGGGCCGTGCGGGAGGCCAGCTCTGTGGCCTCGAGCGCGGGCAGATCGGGCGCCTCGAGCCCATGGGCAGCGGCGGCGGCCCGATCGAGGTGCTTGGCGTTGGCTGCCCGGCGGTGCTCCCAGGCCCGGATCGCCAGCTCGAGCGCGGCCATGGCTGCGGCCGCCCGTTTGGCCTGGGTGTAGGCTTCGGGGTTCTCGAAGCCTGCCTCGGCGATGCGCTTGGCGAGCTCGTCCGAGGCCTGGGTCAGCCGATCCTGAGCGATCTGGAGCCCGGTGTGGGCCTGCTCGAGGCGCCCACGGTAGCCGGCGAGCTTGTCGCTGGCGGCGGTGGCGGCGCCCTGGGCGGCATCGAGGGCCTGCTCGAGGATCCTGACGTGCCCCGCGGCTGCTGTGGTGGCGGCGGCCAAGGCGCCTGGCGCCCGCAGCTCGGCGGGCAGGCCGCGCTCGAGCTCGTGGACCTTTCCGCGAGCTTCGGCTTCGGTGCCCACGGCCGCGGCGTGGAGCCTACGGGCCCCCTCCAGGACCTGGAGGGCCCCGGCGTGGGCTTGCTGAAGGCTGGCGGCGGTGTCCTCGAGCTGTTGCAGCCCATCGGCGGCCTTGCGCGCCCGGGCCAGGTTGTGCTGGGCGAGCTTGGACGCGGCTTGCAGCTCGGCAAGGGGTTGCTCGACCTGCAAGCCGAGCTGGTCGCGCAAGGTGGAGATGCTGGAGAGCAGGATGTCCACCTGCGTGCCCGCCTGGGACAGCGCCGCCTGGCGGGCTTCGCGGGCATCGCCTGCGGTGTTGACGGCGGCCTCGGCGGCCTCGATCTGGGCGTCGGAGGGCATGTCGGGCCGGGACGCGGCCGGTGCGGGGTGATCGGTGGCGCCGCACACGGGGCAGGGCTGTCCAGCCACGAGCTGGGCGGCCAGCAGTGAGGCTTGGCCCTCGAGCCGTGCCCTGTTGAGGGACACCAGGCCGTGCTGTGCCTGGGTGAGAGTGGCGCTTGCAGACTGCATGTCCTGTTCAGCCAGGGCCTGCGTTCGAACCGCGGCGTCGTGCTTGCGCAGGGCGTTGGCCAGGTCGCCCCGCCAGCGCAGGGTGTCGGCGGCGGCCTTGGCGGCTGTGAGGCAGTTCTGAAGACCCGCGGCCAGGGCACGGGCTTGCTGGGCGGAGTCGCGGGCTGCTTGGAAGCGGATCTCCCCGTCGCGCTCGGCGTGCTCGGCGTGGGACAGAGCCTGGAGTTTCGCCTCGAGGGCGCGAGCGGCTTGGCCGCTACCTGCGCGCGCGGCGTCGAGATCGGCGGCCAGCTGGGCCTTGCTCTGCAGCTCGGCCAGGCGGGTGCGTGCGGCCTGACGCTCGGGTCCCCGCGCCTGCTGAGCCTCGAGCTCGGCCTGGGCGCTGGCATGGGTGGTGGTGGCGGCGCTGACCAACTCGGTGGCCTGGAGCCGCTCGGCTTGGGCATCGCGCAGCTCGCCGGTGCGGCGCCCGTGGAATTGCTCGGTATCGTTGATGGTGGCGGCGGAGCGGGCTTGGAGGAGCTCGCCGCGCTGCTGCACGACCTTGGGCTCGAGGGCCTGGACCTCAGCGGCCTCGGCTTGGGCCTGAGCCAGCTCGAGGAGCTTGCCGTGGGCGGCGTTCCCAGCGTCGAGCTGGGCCTTGGCCAGCTGTGCGGCCTGGGCGAGCTCGAGGACCTGGGCCTGAGTCTGCACCACCAGGGCGGCTTGCTCGCTGCGCCTGGCCTGCAAGAGCTCGGTGGAGCTGACCTGCCAGTCGTCCCACAGGGCCTTGCGGGCGACGGTGGAGTCGTGCAGGCGCGCTTCGATGACCGCCTTCTTTTCCTTGAGGATCAGCTGGAGCTGGAGGTAGCGGTGGGTCTCGAAGAGGGTGGAGAGGATCTCGGCCCGCCCGCGTGTGTCGCTGGAGAGGAACTTGCGGAACTCGCCCTGGGGCAGGATGACCACCTGGCGGAACTGGCTGGCCTGGAAACCCAGCAGCTCGGTGGCCTTGGCGCTGACGCCGCCGTAGCTGGTGGCGAGGACCTGGGAGGGGTTGTCGCCCAGCCGGTCGCCGTCGTGTCGCCACAGGGTGGCGCTGGCGGGCTGGGTGGTGGTGCCGGCGCCGCGTTTCTTGGGGCGCTCTTGCTTGGGACGGCGCTCGATGCGGTAGGCAGCGCCCGCCAGCTCGAAGTCGAAGACCACCCGGGTCTCTGCTTCGGCGGTGGCGTGATCGGAGCGGAGCTTGTCGACCGGGCGGCTGGCCCCTGTGGCCTCGCCATACAGGGCGAAGCAGATGCCGTCGAGCACGGAGGTCTTGCCGGAGCCTGTGGGCCCGCTGATGAGGAACAGGGTGTCGGCGCCGAGCTCGCGGAAGTCCACCACTTGGGAGCCGGCGAAGGGGCCGAAGGCCTCGAGGAGGATGCGCAGGGGCTTCATCGCTCCACCTCACGGCCCAACAGCTCGGCCAGGACGGTGTCCAGCGCGGCGGCCTCGGGCGGGGAGAGGGCTCCGCCGGTGACCTGCTCGAAGAAGGCCGAGAAGAGCTGGTCGATGCCTTGCTGGGCGTGATCGCCCCCGGGCAGCTGGATGCTGTGGTGCAGCTCGAGCTCCGGCCGCTCGATGTGCAGCATGTTGGGGTAGTGCTGGCGCAGCTTGGCCATGGCGTCGAAGACCGGCCCGCGATCCAGCAGGGTGGCGACCACCCAGTCCCCGTGCGGGCCCTGGGGGGCGACGGCCAGCAGATCCGCCAGGGTGCCCTGGATTCTGCGCAGATCATGCAAGGGCTCGAAGCTGTGGCGCTCGACCTGGGCGGAGCCATCGGCCCCGATGTCGACCACGGTGAAGGACTTGGGCTGCTCGATCTCGTTGAGCGAGTACTTGAGCAGGGAGCCGGCGTAGTGGACCGGGTGGCCGCCTACCTTCTGGGGTCGGTGCAGGTGCCCCAGGGCGGTGTAGGCGAAGCCTTGGAACAGATCGGCACTCACGCCTTGGGCCCCACCGATGCACAGGGGGCGCTCGGAGTCGGACGCCAGGCCGCCATCGACAAAGGCGTGGGCCACCAGCACCCGGCGAGGGTGAGCGCTGGACGCGTGGACCCGCGCGACCATGGCGGCCATGGCGGTCTGTTGGTCGTGGACCTGTGGGTCTTCCAGCAGGGCGCGCACCCGGGCGGGCTCGAGGAAGGGCAGGGCGAAGACCTCGACCGGGCCGTGTTCGTCCTGGATCACCAGGGGGCAGGGATCGGCATCGAGGCCGCTGGCGATGTGCAGCCCGCGGGACTGGAGCAGGCGAGAGCCGAAGCCCAGCCGCTCGGCCGAGTCGTGGTTGCCCGCGATGAGCACCACCGGCACGTCGAGCTCGAGCACCACGTCGGACAGGAACTCGTCCAGCAGGGCCACGGCATTCTTGGGGGGGACGGCGCGGTCGTAGATGTCGCCCGCCAGGAGCAGGGCGTGGGGGCGCTGGGAGGCGACCAGGGCGCGCAGCTGAGCCAGGGCATGCCGCTGGTCGTCGAGCAGGCTCTGGCTGTGTAGCAGGCGTCCCAGGTGGAGATCCGCGGCGTGGACTAGGCGTGCCATGGGGGCCTCGATGGAAGTCGGGCGGGGGACACCCAAGGTAACCGGGCGCCTGTTGGGGAACCGGACAGAAGGTGACCGACTGCTGTGTTTTACGGACCGATAGCGTCTTTTTGGGCCATGCTATCCAGGGAGGAGAGCAGGGTGGGCGCGATGTAGAGCGACTCCACCGTCCGCTCGCTCCGGCCGACCAGGGTGGCCTGGCTCGATCGCCCTGCGGGCAGGTCCACGCGGGAGAGGCCGAGCTCTGCGGGCAGATCCGGGCCGAAGCGGCGGCCGCCCACGCTGCCGTCGAAGCTGATGAGGAAGCGCAGCCCACGGGTGTTGGCGCGGTGTAACTCCTGGACGAAGCGGTCGAGGTCCAGCCCCTGGTGGTAGCGGGCGTCACGACCACTGCTCACGCCCAGGTACGGCGGGTCCATGTAGACGAGGTCGCGGGGGGTGGCTCGCGCCAACAACTCGCCGTAGTCGCCCATGTGCAGCGTGGTGCGGCCAGCCAGCAGCTCATGGGCCCGCCGGACCCGCAGCTGCAGGCGCTCAGGGCGCACCCCCAGGCGGCGATGGTCCGCGGCCTGGTTGAAGGCTCCCTCGCGATTGAAGCGCACCGCGCCCTTGACGCAGCGGGCCAGCAGGAAGAGCAGCGCCGCGGGCTCGGCGTCGAGGTTGAAGGCCTGGCGCACGGCCAGGTAGTGAGCGCGCGGATCCCGGTGCTGGGCTTGCCAGAGGGCGCGGTAGGCGTCGCACAGGGCGTCGGGATCGTCGATGATGGACCGCCAGATGCCCACCAGCGGCGCCAAGCTGTCTCCCAGCACGAAGCTGGGCGCCAGCCCTGCTTGGGCCGCGGCCAGGCTGATGGCAGCCGACCCCGCGAAGGGTTCCACCAGCCTGTCCATGGCGGCTGGGAAGAAACGCAGGATGCGAGGTGCGAGCAGCCGCTTGCTGCCCTGGTAGGGGATGGGCTGGGGGACGCCGTGAGCCAGAGCTGCTCCTGCTGAACCAGGGTGGTCCCATGCCCTATCCCGGTGCGCAATGGTGCCCGCACCGCCATCCTGGCCCCAGATGAATCGTCTGCCCTGGAGATGGCGGGCCTGGGCCCTCCCGCACCGCCATCCTGGCCCCAGATGAATCATCTGCCTTGGATATGGCGGGCCTGGCCCCACCCGCACCGCCATCCTGGCCCCAGATGAATCATCTGC
>CALDOK010000057.1 GCA_937912125.1 uncultured Pseudomonadota bacterium | reverse complement strand
GCCAGGCAGCAGCGCCGAGGGGCCCGCAGCCGAGACCCCGGTCAGGGCGCCCAGGGCCGCCTGAGCGGCGTCCGCCGCGTCGAGCACGGCCCCCAGCTCAGGACCCTCGATCACCACCATGCCGCCTGTGCCGAAGCCGCCGTAGCGCGCGGTGAGCTCCCGCTCCAGGGCCTGGGTCTCGTCCGAGGGAGGCAGGAGGTTGCGGGGGTCGCCGTCGAAGCGGCTCTGGCCGACCGCCAGCAGCGCGGCCATCACCACCAGGACCAGCACCATCCGGGACCAGCCCGGCAGCCTGCCCACGCGCAGGCCGGGCAGCCGCCGACCGCCCAGGGCAGCGAAGGTGATGGGCCCCAGCAACCAGGTGCCCACCAGGGCGCCGATGGCGGCCGCCAGCCCCATGGCGCCCAAGCCCTTCACCACAGGGTAGCGGGAGAACAACAGCACCCCGAAGGCCCCCGCTGTGGAGGCGGCGCCCATGAGCAGGGCCGGGCCGATCTCGCGCAGGGCGGCAGATGCTGCCTCCAGCCGAGCAGAGAAGCTGGGCTCCGGGTCCTGAGCCTGGGCGGCCACGTAGAGGTGGATCCAGTAGTCCACCGCCAGCCCCAGCAGCGCGGCGGCGAAGCCCAGGCTGATGCCGTGCACCGGTCCGATGATCGCCCCCGCGGCCAAGGTCGCGGCCACCGCCAGCGCCAGGGGCGCCGCAGCCCCGAGCACCGGCCGCAGGCTACGGAAGCCGAGCAGGAAGAGCCCCAGCATGGCCACCATGCCCAGGACCGCTGCCCGCTGAACGTCGTCGCGCACGCTGCTGGCGGACTCGGCGGCGATGCGGTGGCCCCCCAGGTAGCGAGCCGGCAGCGCGCAGGACGCCAGGTGATCCTCCATCTGCTGGATCAGGGGAGCGTCCGGTCCCATCTCCATGGTGCCCACCACCGGCTCCACCAGCAGCACGGCCCGCTCCCCCGATGGGTCCAGGAAGTGGCTGGCCACGACCTGCACGGCGAAGGGGCTCTCGACCCCGCGCAGCTGCTTCAGGGCCAACCCGGTGACGTCCAGGGGATCCTGCAGGAAGTTCTTCTCGAACAGCCCGCCCCCCGGCCCCGCCAGGCGCAGCAGCTGAGCCCGCAGCGCACTCCGGAGCCCCTGGGGTCCGCTGCGCTCGGCCAGCGCCTCGACCGGCGTCAGCTCGACGGCGTAGGGCGCGGCGCTGCGCTGCAAGGCCATGCCGTCGGCGGCGCGCACCCTCCAGCGCACCCGCCGGATGACCGGATCGGCCTCGAGCCGCTCGCCCAGCGCGTCCGCGGCGGCCAGCAGCTCCTCCCTGGGCACGCCGGTTCCGTCGACCTCGACCATGATCGTGTCGGCCACCTGGAAGCGCTCGAGGTGCTCCAGGGCGCGCGGCAGGGGCCCGTCGGCGGGCAGCAGGCTGGCGAGGTCATCGGTGAAGCGGATGCGGCTGGCCACCAGGCCCAGCAGCAGCAGGATCCCTGCCGCCAACGCCAGACGCAACTTGGGGGTCATGGGTCAGCCGACGGGCCCTAGGGCCCACCGATGCTGAAGGCGTCGTCGGGAAGATCGGGCTCCAGGCGCACGTCGTGCATGACGATGTCCACGCGGTCGCCGTCAGGCTCGTGCATGGTGACCGCCAGCACCCGCAGGGGCTCGCCCCCCAGGGTGAGCTCGAGGCGGGAGACCAGCGCGGCCATGGTGGGATCGCGGGGCGACAGGGTGGCCAGGTGCAGCGCACCCTCGGGGCCGCCTGCGGGTGCCGCGGCCCAGACCAGGCCGTAGTCGCGGCTGACCTGCTCCAGGTCGCCCGCCAGCCAGACCATCATGGACCGAACCAAGCGCTCGGCGTCGGGATCCCCAGCCAGATCCAGCTGCTCGTACACCCCCAGGTCCGGGTAGCTCATGCCCACCTTGCTGCCGCTGACCACCATGGTGGAGCGCCCCGGCTGTTCGACGATCCAGGCCAGCTTGTCGGGACGCACGAAGCGCAGGGTGCCCGTGGACACCAAGGGCTGGGTGAGCAGCGTGGTGGTGCGGCTCTGCTCGAAGCTCGCCTCGAGGCTGCGCACCACGCTCATGGCGCGCCACGCCTCCACCGCCTGGGGGGGCAGATCGTCGCCGGCGTGCGCGGCGGTCAGGACGAGCAGGGCAGCGAGGGCGGAGAGGATCATGCAGGGCTCCGGAGCGTGGACCACATAGCCCGCGACAGGTCGTGTCCCCAACCCGTCCGCCGCCGGCGGCGTTCCCCCAGGCTCAGCCGTTGAGGTGAATGTACTGCCACAGGGGCCCTGTGAAGCCCTTCTTGCGCAGGATGCGGAAGATGCGCGGATCGTAGGCGATGCGCAGCTGCGGTGCGATCCAGCGGGGGCGGGTGGCGCAGCGCTGCACCAGCAGGTCGCGCACGGCGTCGCGGAAGGCGCGGCGCTGCTGGGACAGGGCCGGGTCCAGGGCCTCGAGATCCTCCATCCACATCATCAGGATGGCGGCGAAGGGCTCGAGCTGGTCCAGGAAGTCCAGGGTCTCGCGCACATGGTCGAGGGTCTCCCCCGTGGTGCCCAGCACGAAGGTGTGGCAGTCCAGCAGGCCCACGTCCTGGCAGATGCTGTGCATGCGATGCACGTCCGCCACGGTGAAGCCCTTGCGCTGACGCTTCAGGATGGTGTCGCTGCCCGAGTCGGTGCCGACCTCCATGCCCACGCAGCCCGCCGCCTTCATCAGCGCGGCCAGCTCCCGGTCGAAGCCGATGGGGTTGGCGTAGCAGGTCCACTGCAGCTGGATCTTCCGCGCGATGAGCTCCCGGCAGACCGCCGCAGCGTGACGAGCAGGCAGGGTGAAGACCGAGTCCACGAAGAAGAAGTGGTCGATGCCTGACTGATCCGCGAGGGCCGCCTCGAGCTCATCCACCACCCGGACGGGATCCCGCAGCCGATGCCGCCGCCCTTCGATGAGGGGGTAGGTGCAGTACTCGCAGCCCAGAGGGCAGCCGCGCTTGGTCTGCAGGGACTCGATGCCCACCCGCTGGTAGTAGCGAGGGTCCACGTCCCGGCGGGTGGCCGGGCGCAGCGTGTCCAGATCCAGGAGCGTGGCTGGGGCAGGGTTGCTGACCACCTGCCCCTGCACCAGGTGGTGCAGGTTGGGGATGAGCTCGAGGCCCTCCCCTCCCCGCTCCAACGCCTCCAGCAGCGCCGGGAACGCAGCCTCGCCCTCACCGGAGACGCCGTACTGCGCTTGCAGGCGCGCCAGGATCTCCCGCGGCATCACCGAGAAGCCCGCGCCCCCCAGCACCACCGGGACCCCAGCCCGGCGGGCCTGATCCACCAGCTGCCCGTAGTAGCGCAGGTTGTCCTCGATGTTGGTGTAGTCGCTGTTCTGGACGTTGCGCAGCCCGATGGCCAGCAGCTCGGGCCGCCACGCTTCGATGCGCTCCCGCAGCGCATCCACGGGCTGACGCTCGAAGCAGAGGTCCCACAGCACCGTGTCGTGGCCGGCCGGGGTGTTGGCCATCACGCAGAGCAGCCCCAGGGGCACCACCGGGTCGGGCAGCTGCTCGCGGTTGGCCGAGACGAAGGCGATGCGCATGGCTTGTATCTAGACCTAGAGCTTCTGGCTGCGCTCGACGGGCAGCAGATCGGGACCGCTCACGGTGAGGGTCGCCTTGCGGGGAGCGTCCTCGGGGACCTGCAGGCAGGCCTGCCCCTGAGGGCCTGTCACCGCGACCACCTGCAGGGTGTCGCCCTGGGTCCAGGTGACGGTGGCGCCCTGGACCGGCTGACCATCGAGGGTGACCTCGTAGCAGCCCACGGGACCGTCGGTGTGCCTGTACCAGCTCACATCCGCCACCTCGGGCGCCGAGGGGGTGGCGCGCCAGGGCACCATCGTAGGGTCGCCCATGAGCACCATCACCAAGGCAGACCAGCGGTCGGGGTGGCCCTCTTCGGCCAGAGCCTCCGGGGTAGTGTAGCTGGCCTGGATGGCCTGGATGCGCTCGCCCAGGCTGAGCTGCGCGGCGTCCTCGAACAGCTCCTCGTAGAAGGCGACATAGAAGTTCAGCAGCGAGGGGAACCCGATGCCCACGTGGGTGTTGCCCAGGTAGGCGACGCCACCACCCGAGGCCAGCACGTAGGCCTCGCAGGCGCTGTGGTCCACGTACTCGTTCTCGAAGTCGCAGCCCGAGCACTCGGTGGTGGCCAGGATGGCGGGCCGACCGCTGGCCTCGAGGTTCCACAGATCCGAGAGGCTGAGGTTGCCGATGTAGGAGGCCACCCCGTGGCCGAAGTTCAGCACCAGGTTGTGCCCCGTCTCGAAGGCGTCGGTCTGGGTGGACTTGGTGTTGTCGATGGCGCCCTCGTGGTTCTGGTAGGCCTCGTACAGCTTGGTGATCTCGAAGTCGTCGGGGAACAGCGGCGCGATCCAGCTCTCGAGGGCGGTGCTGGAGTAGAACTCCAGGCCGCTGGCTTCGCCGGCCCACTCGCCCAGCAACAGGCCGGTCTGCTGGTAGTCGGTCTGGGGCCAGCGCTCATACAGGAAGAGCTTGTCTGTGTAGTCCTGCACCTGCTCCGCGCTGCGGGCAGGGATGCGCCCGATGGCCACCTCGGGCAGCAGGTCCATGCCATCGCCGGGCTCGGCGTAGGCACCGTCGCCGTCGCCGTCCCAGTCGCCGTCCAGATCGGCGTAGTACAGCTCGGTGGCGATGGAGTCCTCGTAGTAGGCGCCCTCGAAGTCCACATCCACCCAGGTGTAGACCTTGCGCACCGGCAGCAGAGGAGCGTCTGCCCCCAGCAGCACCCAGCGGGTGCCCTCGTCGGCCACGGCGCGCTGGATGCGGGCCCGGATGCGGGCGGTGAGGTCCTCGCCGCTCTCGCTGGCGTCGATGTCCTCCATGGCCTCGAGCTGGGTGGAGATGCCCAGCGCGCGCTTCCACGCCACGAAGTCCTCGAAGCCCCCGATAGTCTCGGCCGGCGCGATGATCAGCAGCTCGACACCGCCGAGGCTGTCCACGCTGGTGAGCTCACCCTCGAAGGCCGGGCGGCAGGCCAGGGAAGCCATCAGAGGCACAGCGAGCGAGAGGCGAGGCCGCATGGCGCACCGGGGGAGCGAGGGTCGGGCCAACATAGAACGGGCTAGCACCGCTCGCCACCGTGGGGACGACCCTAGCGGATCGAGAACACCGCCACGGCCCCATCGTCCTGCGCGGGCGGGCCCAGGTGCAGCTGCAGCCAGGCCTCCACCGCCACCGGATCGTGCCGGGCGGACACCGACCGTCGCTGGCGCTCGAGGCGGGCGTAGCCGGGGCGGTCGAGCACCACGTAGCGGAAGCCCAGCTCCCGCAGCTCCGCCAACCCGGCGGCGCTCTGTTCAGGCCCGAGCAGATCGCCGCGCTGGGCCGAGGCCAGGGCGCTCAGCAGCGGGCTCTGGCCATACAAGGCCAGGGAGGACGGATCGGCCCTGAAGTGCATGGCGCCGTCGGACCAGGGCTGGCCATGCACGGTCTGGGCCAGCAGGCCCTGGCAGACATCGCCGATCTCGTCAGCGACGAAGGGCAGCAGCACCATGCCGCCCCGAGGCGCGCCGGCAAGCCAGGTCCAGCTGGCGCTGGTGGGCGGGGCGGTGGTGGGCAGGGCCCAGCCACCGGGGCGGTGCAGGATGCCCTCGGCCGCCAGCAGCACGCACAGCACCGGCACCGCGATGACGGCGGCGAGGCGCCCGCGGCCTGCGAGCCAGCGCAGCAGAACCTCGGCACCCATGCCCGCCAGCACAGCCAGGGCCAGGGCGGTCAGGGCCGCGAAGCGGTAGGGGTGCAGCGACACGACCCCCCAGGGGGGGAACAGCCGCTCGAGCAGCAGGGCGGGCCCAGGGATGGGGCTGCCCCCGATGCGCAGCAGATCGCCCCCCGCCACCAGCCAGGGGCCAAGGGAGACCAGCAGCGCCGCCATGAACAGCAGAGGCCAGGGCCCGCGTCGCGGGCTCCGCCACCACCCCAGGACAGCCAGGGCCAGGGCCAGGAAGCCCAGGGTTACGGTGCCCAAGGTCCAGTAGTCGTACAGGGTGCCGTCGCCCTGCAGCACCACCCGGGGAGGCTCGGAGATCCCGGCGCTGACCAGCCCGAACAGATCACCCGCCGAGTCCGGCAAGGGCACGGCGTCGGCGGACCAGCCCACACGACGGCTGTGCAGGGCCCCGGCGCCATGCCGCAGGTGCAGCAGCCCCACCGGCACCAGCATCAGCGCCGAGACGGCTCCCGCCAGGGCCATGGCTCCCAGCCGGGCTCGATCGAACAGGGGATCGAGGCGGGTGGTGGCCCACCAGGCCAGGCTGACCCCCACCACCAGCAGCAGGAAGAAGGGCGTGTACACCGACAGCAGCCCACCGACACCGAAGGCCAGCCCGGCCAGCAGCCCGAGCTTCGGGCTCGGACGCTCCAAGAGCTTCAGCCAGGCCAGGGCGAACAGGGGTAGGGGCCAGGCCGCCAGCAGCTCCGTGGTGCCGTTGAAGGCTTCGTGGGCGAAGAAGGGCGCCGCCATGAACGCGGTGCCCAGCACGGTGGCCGCCCCCCGCCCCAGATCGAGGCTGCGGCCAAGGGCGTAGGCCGCCAGGCCGTTGCACCAGACCATGAGCAGCACCCACAGGTTCACCAGCGCCCACGGGGTGAGCAGGCCCACCAGGGGGGCGAGGACCAGGGGCCCCAGCAGATCGGAGCCGTAGAGCCGGAACAGATCGGCGCCGTGGGGGAAGAACAACAGATCCGCGCTGGCCTCGCCGCCGAAGATCTGGGCCTGGGCGGCCCACACGACCCAGGCATGGCAGCCCGCGGTGCAGCGTTCGTGCCCCAGCAGGGCGTCCAGGCGCACCGCCGGCCAGGTGATGATCACGGCGATGACCAGCAGGCGCAGGATGGGCACCGCCGCGAGCAGGCGCCGCTTCATGGGCGCGGCTCCACGGCCCAGGCCAGGCTCGACCCCTCGGTGGCCACGGGCTGTCCCAGCAAGCTGGTGATCAAGGCAGCAGCGCGCTGGGCGTCGGCGGGCTCCATCAGCTCACCGTGCAGCACCACGGCGTCGATGTCCCAGCCCAGCAGGCGGGCGCGCAGCCCAACCAGCTCAGCCTCCCCCGCCGTGCCCTCCTGGAAGGCGTGGACCCGCAGGGCGAGGTCCCGACGCCGGAACTGGGCCGCCTGATCGGGCTGGCGGGCGATGGGGTCGAGGCTGTCCAGGGCGGCCACCGCTGCCACCAGGGGCTCGGTGGCCAGGGGCTCGGAGATGCCCGTCATCAACAGCGAGTAGGGCACCGGGCGGCCGTGGTAGCGCTGCCAGACCAGGTAGCGACCGCGGGCGTCGCGATCCATCATGCGCGGCGGGAGATCGAGCACCGCGCCACCACCCGGGAGCTGCCCGTGGATCGCAGGCGGACCGTCCACCCCAACCACCGACGGCGCGGGCCCAAGCAGGCCACCCGCGCCCGGGAGATCCGAGAAGGCGCGGAGGTCGAACAGCAGCAGCATCGACGCCAAGGCCACCACCACCGGCAGCCGGGGGAACCCCGCGCCAGCCAGCCGATCGTCCCCTGCCAGCGCCCGCAGCCCTCGGGCCGCGAGCAGGGCCAGAGCGAGCACCGCCAGCAGGGTCCAGCGGTGGGGGATGCGCATCAGGCCCACCAGGGGCAGCCAGGAGAGGGCCGCGAGGGGTCCGGGCAGGGCCCAGCCACCCAGGCTCACCGCCTGGCCACCGAAGTGCAGGACAGGCCCCAGGGAGAGCAGCAGCGACCCACCGGCCACCGCCACCCACCAGCCACGTCCCGGACTGCGACGCAGCGCGCCCGCCAGAGCCAGCGACAGCAGCACCGTGCCCAGGTACTGGACCCTGGGGTGCCCCGCGCGCTCGAGCACGCCTGGGAAGAAGCCCAGCCAACCAGCGGGATCGCCCACCATACCCGCGAGGGTGTGGGGATGTTCGCTCAGGTAGATCGCCAGGCTGGGGCCCTGGAACAGGTTGTCGGCATCGCCGAGCATGCCCGCGTAGACCAGCGCGGGCCCCAGCACCAGCAGTCCGAAGCCACCCAGCACCGCCAGCCCGGCGCGTCCGCGGCAGCGGAGCAGGACCCAGGCCACCGCATAGACCGCGAAGAAGGCACCGTAGTACCAAGAAGCCAGCGCCGCGATGGCCCCCAGGGCTCCCGCCAGCAGGCCTGCCTGCCAGCGGCGCTGAGCCGCCGTGCGCTCGAGGGCCCAGAGGGCCAGCACCAGGGGCCAGGCCGCCACGGTCTCGCTCTCCCCCCCCAAGGCCTGCCCCAGCAGGAAGGGCGACAGCCCGAAGGCCAGCCCCGCGAACCAGCCCGCCGCAGCGGAGCCGCTGACCCTGGCGCCCAGCAACCAGGCGGCCAGGGCGGCCAGCCACAGCTGGAGCACCAACAGGACGTCATAGGATGCCACCAGCCCCATGAAGGGCACAAAGACCAGGTGCAACAGCCAACCCAGGGGATCAGGGTGCATCAGGCGACCGCCGGTGGGCCAGGAGATGTCGCGGGTGGACAGCAGGGTGTCCCCGGTGGACAGCGCCCCCCCCATCCAGTCGTGCAGCCACAGGTGGTCGAACAGGTCCCGGGTGGGCATCCCCAGCGCCGCGCTGCCGCCGTGGGTGGCGGGCCACAGCAGGCCCAGCAGCAACGCCAGGTAGGCGAGCGCCCCCAGGGCGACCCAGCCCAGCGCAGCGGGCGCTGGCTCGGAGAGAGGTCGTCGTTCCACCTGGCTCGCCATCAGTAGTCCGGCATGGCGATGGGCCAGGGAAGGTCGAAGCTGTCGTAGCCTTCACGCAGGGTCTGGAGCACCGCCTGGCTCTGATCCGAGTGCAGGGTGCGCGTCTCCACCGCGGCCTCGATGTCGGCCTGGGTGGGCACGAACTCGGCAGGGTTGACCCCGTGCCGCCTGGCCGAGCGGTCGAGCAAGGATGAGGTGCGGACGAAGAACGCGCTCAGCTCGGGCCGAGGATCCTCGCTTCGCCCATGGCTGGGCAGCTCCGTGGGGGTCACCCCCGCGACCTCGGCCGGCTCGTTGACCACCCAGACGATCAGCGCGTAGCCCATGGCCAGGTTCACCACGAGTACCACCAGGTTCACCGCCAGGGTGACACGAACGAGCTTCAACGCTCTCTTCAGCTCATGCTCCGTCATGGGCTCAGACTATCGCCGGATCCCCACTCCGCCACGCCGCCCGGGCTGCTATGATGCAGCCATGTCGCCCATTGTGCCTCGTAGCCCGTCCCTCTCCCTCCCCCGACCAGGCCTGGTCGCGGGGCTGGTGCTGACCCTGCTGGCCGTGCCTACAGCCTGCAACTTCGGGCTCGACATCACGGCCCCCAAGGTCGACACCGACGACGGCCACGACCCAGACGACCCCATCGAAACTGGCATCTGGTACCTCGACTCCGACGGCGACGGCTACGGCGATCCCGACCAACCGATCCGCACCGAGTCGGCACCCAGCGGCTACGTGGCGGACAACACCGACTGCGACGACAACGACAGCAGCTCCCATCCCGGGGGCGACGAGGTCTGCGACGGTGCCGACAACGACTGCAACGGCGCCATCGACGACCAGCCCCTCGACGGCCAGATCTGGTACACCGACGCCGACAACGACTCCTGGGGCGACCCGGCCTCCCCGGTGCTGGCCTGTGACCAGCCCTCGGGCACGGTCGACAACACCCTGGACTGCGACGACGGCAACCCCCGCGAGCCCGTGATCGCCGACGCCATCAGCGGCAACACCGGCGGCTCGGGCACCTGGAGCGATCCCCTCCTGAGCCTCCAGTCCGCCATCGAGATGGCCCAGAGCTGCGTGCTGGCCCGGGCGGGCACCTACCGCGAGACCATCGACTTCGAGGGCAAGTCCATCGCCGTCATCGCTCTCGACGGCAGCGCGGCCACCACCATCGATCCCGGCACCAGCCCCTGCGGCATCGGCGACCCCCTGGCCTGCGTCTCGGCGGTCACATTCGCCAGCAACAGCAACGCCAGCCCCACCCTCGAGGGCTTCACCATCCGCGGCGGCAGTGGCGCCACCTTCACCACCTCCACCAGCACCACCTGCGCCGACTCGGCCCCCAGCCACGAAGGCCAGAACACCTGCACGGTACACCTGTACGAGTACTGCGGCGGCGGCATCCGGGTTGACGGCGACGACCCCACCTTGGTGGACCTGAGCATCGAAGACAACGTCCTGCCCGACTTCTCCCAGGACTCCTCGGGCAGCTTCACCCAGATCTGGCGCTACTCCTACGGCGGTGGGCTCTGCGTCCAGAGCGGCGTAGTGAGCCTCCAGGGGGTCAGCTTCGTCCTCAACCAGGCCGACACCGGCGGTGCCATCTACGCGGCCAGGGGGGCCGTGGTCTCGCTGGAGCAGGTCGAAGTGGCCAGCAACGTCGCCACAGACGGCGCCGGCATCTACCTGGACGGCGCCGACCTCAGCGCCACCAACAGCGTCGTCGCCTGCAACCAGGCCGACGTCGACGGCGGCGGAGTCTTCGCCAGCGGCGCGATCACCGCCAGCTTCACCAACGTCAGCTTCTACGGCAACGCCAGCTCCGACAGCGGCGAACAACGGGGCAGCCAGATCTTCCAGCAAGGCAGCGGCGGCACGCTCCAGCTGCACAACAGCATCGCCCAGGCCACCTCCTCCAGCTACGCCATCTACGGCGCTGGCACCGGCCAGTTCTCCTACAACGACGTGTACAACTCCTCCTGGACCGGCATGAACTACGGCGGCACCTTCTCCGCCGGCGCCCGTGACATCAGCGCAGACCCGTCCTTCGAGAACGCCCACTGCTCCACCGGCCCGGCCAACTTCGCCCTGGCCGGCAGCTCCCCCGCCATCGATGCCGGCGACCCCGACTCCATCTTCAACGACGTGGACGGATCGCGGAACGACATGGGGGCTTTTGGCGGGCCG
>CALDOK010000056.1 GCA_937912125.1 uncultured Pseudomonadota bacterium | reverse complement strand
ATGGTGATGGGCTTCGAGAGCTGGATGTGCCAGTCCTGCTGGTACCGATGGACGTTCCACTCGGCCTCGCGGAGCACCGTGGGCGCCTCGAGGGCTCCACGCCCGGCCGGGGCGAAGCGGAGCACAAAGTGTTCGCTGCGCAGTTCCTGGCTCAGTGCTGTGTTCAGGGCTCCCTTGCCCCAGCCGAGACCCAGGTGACTGCCGGCGAACAGGGCCACCAGTGCCAGCCCAACCACCGCCATGATCGCGGGTACGGCGCGGGCGCGGGCCTCGGGCCGCAGCGCGCGATCCTGGGTGGCCTGCCGCGCGACGGCCCGCCAGGAGCTCCACCACCACAGCGCCAACGACGCACCGCCCAGGTAGAGGCGCTGAGCGACGTGCACAAAGGGGATAGGATCCATGTTCGCGCGCTGGTCGAAGGCCAGGGGCTTGCCCACCAGTAGGTCCACCACGCGGAAGCCCACCAAGGCCTGCAGGCCGTCGTGGACCAGCACCCCGAGCAGCCCCAGCAGCACCAGCAGCAGCAGGCCGCGCAGGCGCCACCTCGCAGCGCCCAGGGCCGAGCCCAGCACGCCGCCGAACAAGGCCAGGGGTGGCCAGGTGATCCAGAAGTATGCAGCCCCCAGGTGCAGCTGACAGCCGCAGCGCAGGCCGTCGAAGACGACCAGTGCGCCCCAGGCCACAGGCCCCATCACAATAAGAGTCACAGCAACCAGAGCGAAGGTTCGGCGCTGCAGATCCAGGGGAGCAAGCCCGGGCTCGAGACGCGCCAGCCGGCGAGCCCACCAGGCCCCAGCACCGTAGGCCACCGCGGCCGCCAGGAGGGTGAAGGCAGCGGTGAACTCGTGGGTGGGCACATGGAATGGAGGCGCGAGCTGCCCCAACGCGGGCGCCGCCAGGCCGACGACCACGCCGATGGTGGCGGCCTGGAGCCAGGGGGCCAGCGCCTTCACGGGGCCTCGACGAGGCGCGCCGGGCCGCCCAGGCCGAGCACGTTGACAGCCCGGACCAGGCCGTTGAGCGAGCGCTCGACCTCGGCCGCATCCGCAGCCCGACACAGCACCTTCACGTTGGGGCCCGCGTCCATGGTCCAGCCGCAGGCGACTCCTCTGGCCCGCAGATCATCAACGGCATCGAGCACCGCCAGGCTGCCCGGCTTCAGGTAGCGGACCGAGGGCACAGCGGTGAGCATGGAGGCATGCATCAGGGTGGTGGAGCGCTCCATGCACCCCACCAAGGCGTCGAAGTCGCGGGCAAGCACCGCCTGCTTCGCCTGCAGCACCAGGCCCTCGTTCTCGGCCACGAACACGGGAAACACCGGACTGGTCGCCCGGGTGCGGACCATGCCCTGGGTGGACCCCACGGCCTTGGGGCCGGCGTGGACCACGGCGACCACCACGCGCAGGCCCCAGGGCTCGGGGATCTGGATGGGGTGGCCGTGGCTGTCGAGCCCATCGGAGCGCTCGCCCCGGGTCCAGTGGACGAAGCCTCCCCACAGGCTGCGGCAAGCCGAGCCGGAGCCGCGGCGGGCCAGCACGGACAAGGCGGCGGGCTCGAGGGCGCGCCCGGCAGCAGCCGAGGCTGCTAGCGCCAGCGCCGCGAAGGCGGAGGACGAGGAGGCCAGCCCCGCAGCGACCGGGAAGTTGCTGCCGGAGATCACCCGACAAGGAGGGCGGTCGGACGCCACGAGATCCAGAAAGTCCAGCACGCGCTGAGCCACAGCGCCCTGGGCCTGCGCACCATCGAGCACGACCTCGTCCTGGTCGACCCCCCAGGTGACCGTGGTGCGGGTGAGGAACTGGTCCAGTGTAACGCTCAGGGACGAGGTCGCCGGCAGGTTCAGGGCGAGATCCCGCTTGCCCCAGTACTTGACCAGGGCGATGTTTGGGTGGGCGACGGCGGTGGCCTGGGTGCTCATGTGGGCTCCGGCGAGGCGGATGGGATCGGGAGCTGCAGCGCGAAGGCCGGGACCTCGCGGCGCCCAGCTGCAGCGAGGATTGCGGGCACGGTGTCGGGCTCGGCCAAGGCGACCACCACGCCGCCACCACCGGCGCCGCTGAGCTTGGCACCCAGCGCGCCCGCATCGCGGGCCAGGCTGCACAGCTCGCTCAAGCGAGGGGTAGAGACCCCCAGCAGCACGAGCATGGCCTGGGCATCGTTCATGGCGTTGCCCAGAGCCTTGTGGTCGTCGAGCAAGCCGGTGGCCTGCTCGGCGAGGCGACCGATGGCGTCCAGCACCCGATCCACCCGGGGCCGCGCCGCGCGCACTGCAGCCACCAGCTCGGCCGTGCTCCCAGGGCTGCCGCTGTCCAGCACCACCAGGTGCAGCGGCTGTGCCAGCTCGAGGGGCTCGAGCTCCAGGGGCGGACCACGGCGAAAACGCAGCAGACCGCCACTCAGCGCCACGGCGTTGTCGACTCCCGAGGGGGTGCCATGGAAGATGCGCTCGAGGGCCAAGGAACGCTCGAAGAGGGCCTCGCGCTCGGGCTGCTCGCCGGCCAGTGCAGCCGCCGCGCGCACCATGGCCACGGCGATGGAGGCCGAAGACCCCATGCCCCGGCCCGGGGGCAGCTCCGATCCGATGTCCACCGCGATGCCGTGGGCGGGCAGCGCCATCGATACCGCCCGCCGCAGCCGGAAGTCGTCGAAGCTGGAGTTCCGGATGTGGGTGGGGCCGTCGTGGTGCCACAGGGACACGGTGGAGCGCAGCCCCACGGCCGCCGCGATGGCCGTCTGGCCGTAGACCACCGCGTGCTCCCCGAAGAGGATCAGCTTGCCGGGGGCGGAGCCTACGGCCAAGGGGCGGTCTAGGACCAGGCTCACGCGCTGCCCCCTCGCAGGGCCGCCAGCTCCTGCCGAGCCCGGGCGTCGCTGAAGTCCCGCGCCGCCACCAGCGCCGCCACCAGCGCCGCCACCTCGGGGCCAGCGGCACCAGCCTGCACCGCAACCGATCGGGCATGCAGGCGCATGTGGCCTTCCTGGATGCCGGTGGTAGCCAGGGCCTTGAGGGCGCCCAGGTTCTGAGCCAAGCCCACCGCGGCGATGATCTCGGCCAGCTCGCCGGCATGCTGGACCCCCAGCAGGGCGATGTTGGCGCGCACGGTGGGGTGCATCCGCAGCGTGCCGCCCACGGTGCCCACCTGCACCGGCAGCTCGATGGTGCCCACCAGGGCGCCAGCGCGGTCGACCTTCCAGGTGGTGAGGGGCTTGTACACACCGCTGCGGGCGGCGAAGGCGTGGGCCCCAGCCTCCATGGCCCGCCAGTCGTTGCCCGTGGCGATCACCACCGGGTCCACGCCGTTCATGATGCCCTTGTTGTGGGTGGCGGCCCGGTAGGGATCGGCCCAGGCGAAGCGCCAGGCCCCCGCGACACCCTCTGCCACCTCGGCGCCGGAGAAGCGCGCGTCGCCGAGCAGCTCGGCCGGCAACACGACCCGGGCTCTGGCCAGGCGACGGTCCGCCAGGTTGGACAGGATCCGCAGCCCCACTCGCTCGCCGGTGATGGCCTCGAGCTCGGGCGCCAATGCCTCGGCCACGGTGTTGACCATGTTGGCGCCCATGGCGTCCAGGCAGTCCAGGAAGAAGTGCAGGATCACCAGGTCGCTGGGCTCTTCTCCCGGCTCGTCGTAGCGCAGGATGCGCAGCTCCATACCCCGGATGCCTCCCCCCAGGCCCACAAGCTCGGGCAGGCGGGCGTCACCCAAGGCGCTGAGGCGCTCGACATGGGGCTCGAGGGCGGCGACGGTGGCCGCAGGGTCGCGCACGTCCCGCAGCTCGATCTGGCCGATCATCACCGAGGCGTCGCTGCTGGCCTGAAAGCCACCTGCCTGGCGGGCGATCCGGGCCATGTTGCCCACCGCCGCCACCACCGAGGGCTCCTCGACCACCATGGGCACCAGCACGTCTCGGCCGTTGACCAGCATGTTCACCGCGACGCCCGTGGGCAGCCGGAAGGTGCCCACCACGTTCTCGATCATACGATCAGCCAGCTCGAGGGACAGGCCGCCCTCGCGCCAGGACGAGCCCAGGGCCGGGTCGAGCGCGGCCGCTTCGAGCACCCGCTCCAGGCGGGTGTCCGGGTCGAGCTTGTAGAAGCCAGGCAGGCGTGAGCTCACGGGTCCTCCAGGTGCTCCGACGTCAGCGCCCAGGTATCATGTTCGGGACCTGGCGAAGAAGGGCTGCGCAAGCTCTGCACGCCCCAGTGCCGCAGCCCACGGAGGTCCGCCCATGCCCGAGAGCACCACCAGCGTCCTGGCCGCCTTGGCCCTGCTGCTCGTGGCCGCCCTGGTGGTGGCCGCCGCCTGCAGGGCACAGGACCAGGGCGCGGCCGCCGCGACACCGCAGCCCGCCGACCAGCCCGACACCGCCCCCTCCGACGTGGAGCAGGATCATATGCAAGGCGACATCACCGTGCGCGAGTCGGCCATCGCCGGCTCCTGGTACCCCGACAGCCCCACCGCGCTGGCCAAGGAGGTCGACGCATACCTCGACGCCGCCGCCCCGGGAGACTGCAGCCAGCTGCCCCAGGTGCTGGTGGCACCCCACGCGGGCTACCGCTACTCCGGGGCCGCCGCAGGTCAGGTCTTCGCCCAGGTGCGGGGCTGCCCCATCCGCCGCGTGTGGGTGCTGGCCCCCAGCCACCGCCTGCCCTTGCAGGGCGTCGGGCTCTACCCGGTGGACGCCTTCCGCACCCCCCTGGGCGATCTGCCCACAGACCGGGCAGTAGCCGAGCGCCTGGCGGCAAAGCCCGGCTTCTCCTGGCTCGAGCGGGGCGACGGCGGCGAGCATGCCCTGGAGATCGAGCTGCCCTTCCTGCAGCGCGCCATCGGCGCCTTCGAGCTGGTGCCCCTGCTGCTCGGGCAGGTGACGCCCGAGCTGGCGGTGCAGCTGGCGGAGGCCATCCGACCCGAGCTGGGCCCAGGGGATCTGGTGGTCATCTCCACCGACTTCACTCACTACGGTGACCGCTTCGGCTACGCGCCCTTCGCCGACACCGAGGACCTGCCCGCGGAGCTGGCCGCCCTGGACCGCGGCGCATGGGAGCTGGCCGCGACCCGCCAGGCCCGCCCCTTCTACGACTACGTGCGCCAGACAGGCGCCACCATCTGCGGCCGCGCGGGGCTGCTGCTGGCCGCCACCCTCACGCCGGCGGGCTCGAAGGGCAGTGAGATCGTCTACACCTCGAGCGGCGAGGGCACCGGCGACTGGTCCAACTCGGTCTCCTACCTGGGCGGACGCTTCGACGGTCCAGCCTGGTCGGGCCTGGGCCCCCAGACCGGCGTGGCCAGGCTGGTGTCCCCCGAGACCGCCGCGCTGCTGCTCGACCTGGCCCGGCAGTCCCTCGAGCACTGGTACGAGCACGGCGCCATGCTGACGGTGGATCCGGCCAGCCTACCCGCCGACGCACACACGGTGCTCGGCGCCTTCGTGACCCTCGAGAAGGGCCACCAGCTGCGGGGGTGCATCGGCGAGATCAGCGCCCGTCGCCCCGCCTATGAAGCCGTGATCGCACGGGCCGTGGACGCCGCCATCCACGATCCGCGCTTCCAGCCGGTCAGCAAGGCCGAGCTGCCCAGCCTCACCCTGGACATCAGCCTGCTGGGACCCACCCGGGCCGTGCCAGGGCCGCGCTCGGTGATCGTGGGCCGGCATGGCGTGGTGCTGTCCAGCCGCGGGCGCTCGGCCACCTACCTGCCGCAGGTGGGGCCTGAGCAAGGCTGGGACCGGGAGACCATGCTGGCCTCCCTGGCGCGGAAGGCCGGACTTCACGCCGGCGCCGTCGCCGAGTCCCGGATCGAGGTCTACGAAGCCCAGGTGGTCCAGGAGCGCTAGGCCTGGGGCCCAAGGGCCTCGCTGAGGTCCACGCTCCCCACCACAGGCGGGGCGGCAGGGTCGCACGCCGGGTCAGTCGGCGCGGTCGTAGCGGATGGTGACCGAGTCACCGCTCACCGGCGGCGCGACCAGGAAGCGCACCGCGTTGAGCTCCGCGTCGTACTCCCAGCCGTCACGGTGCACATAGTAGTCCACGGCCACGTCGATGGTCTCTGGCACAGGCCGCAGCGTCAGCTCGAACAGCTCCTGGTGAACCGTCGCGTCCACCAGTAACCCCAGCTGATCGTACCAGGCATCGCAGATGGACAGCAGGGCGCCCTGGGTGGCCTCCACCGCCTCGACATAGCCGTAGCCCGGCTCCGCACCAACGCAGCCGTCAGGCACCGGCCCAACCACCGCGGAGAAGGTCACCGCCGAGGCGTCGCCCTTCCTGGCGATGACGGCGTCCACATAGGGCTGCCAGTAGCTGGGATCGCCGCCGTCCCAGCCCGGCGAGTTGTCGTCCTCGTCGCTGATGAACACCACGGTGAGCAGGGCCTCGTCGCGCAGGAAGCCCTCGTTGCACTCGCCCGGGTCGGTCTGCTCGAGGGCCTGCACCACGTTGTACAGCCCCCACTCGTCCACCAGATCCTCCCCAGGCACCTGGAGGATGCCCTGGGCAAAGCTGGCCGCGTAGTCCGGACTGCTGGGTGTGATCAGCCCGCCATTGCCACAGCCGTCAGGGCCTGTGACCGCCAGCAGCTGCCAGTCTTGCGTGTAGTCGCTCAGCCCCTCCACGAAGCCGGTGACCTGATCTCCCAGGGTCTGCAATTCCTCGAGCATGGAGCCGGAGGTGTCGCCGAAGAACAAGACATCGGCCCCCGCGACCTCATCCAGCTCCCAGTGGTCCTGCACCTGGGGCGGACCGGGGCTGGGATCACCCGTGTCCGGGGCTTCCTGCTTGCCGCCGTTCAGGCCGTACTCGGTGCAGGCGCACAGACACAGGGAGAGAGACAAGCTGGCGCGGACCATGGGTGACTCTGGGAGGGATGCCCCCGTGGCTCACGCAAGAACCGTGCCCATCCTAACGCCGAGCCCTGGGCTTGGGGCTCATCATGCCCATCGCCCAGTCGTACAACCAGTTGGGCAGACGCCTGAGGGTCCCGACCACGATGGTCATGGGCCAGGGCACGTTGACCTCGGACTTCCGCGCCAACAGACCCCGCACGGTCCTGGCCGCGAAGGGCTCGAGGTCCATGACGAACGGCATCCAGAAGCGGTTCCCGGCGGTGAGGTCCGTGCGCACGTAGCCCGGGTGCAGGGTGGTCACCGCCACGCCGCGGCCGCGGAGCGCCACCCGCAGGGACTCCATGAAGCTGCTGACCGCAGCCTTGCTCGCGCTGTAGGCGGCGGTGGTGGGCATGCCGCGCCAGCCAGCGTAGCTGGAGGTGGCCGCCAGTTGACCCCGGCCCCGCTCGAGCATGCCCGGCAACACCGCCGCGACAGCGTTGACCACCCCCTCGAAGTTGACGCGCATGACACCAGTCACCGCCGCTGGATCGAAGCGCTGGATGGACGTCGGGGCACCCACGCCAGCGTTGGCGAGGAGCAGCTCACAGGGCCCGAGCTCGTCCTGGAGTTCCCCGCAGGCCACCTGCAGCCCTTCGGCATCGCAGACATCGACGGCGCGCCACGCCACGCCATCGCCAAGCTCATCCGCCAGCGCCTGGAGGGGCTCCGTGCGGCGAGCGATGAGGCCGATCTTCCAACCTCGGTGGTGCAGCTGGCGGGCCAGTGCTGCCCCGATGCCGGTGGAGCCGCCGGTGATGATGGCCAGTCCAGGAACACTCACGTCGGCTCCCCGTCGCCGAGGGGGCCGCCCCGCTCGCGCTTCAGGGCCCGCCGCAGCGCCTCGAGGTGATCCCATGACGCCGGCTTGTCCGCGCCCACCTGGCTCTCGAGCACCGGGCCCTGGTAGCCGGCATGGAGGCCGATCACCCGCTCCACCAGGCGCACCGGGTCGGAGTCCACGGCCATGGTCTCGGGCCGCCAGCGCCGGCCGCTGAGGTCCAGCACCTCCTGGAGACGGTCCGAGACGCCGCCCAGCCCCGTCAAGGCGCCGATGACCTTGCGCTCCTCGTAGGCCACCGTGAACTCGTTGAGGGTGCCCATGCCGCCAGCTACGAAGATCACCACGTCCGAAGAGCGGATGTTGATGATGTCGCGCTCCATCAGGCCCAGGCCCGTGTAGAGCAGGACGTCGTAGTGGGCGATGGGCGAGGTGTAGATGTGGACGTGCTCGGCCTCGGAGAAGGCCGGCGAGATGCCGACGACCAAGCCGCCGGCCTCGTTCGCCGCCTCTGCGGCGACGTCGGGCAAGCCCGGGCAAGCGCCGTTGACCAACACACAGCCAGCCTGGGCCACCGCGCGGCCCAGCGAGGCGACCCGCAGGCGCACCGTCGGATCTGCCATCAGCTCACCCGAAGCCGAACCCATCACCCCAACCTTGAGCTTCATGTCTCCTCCCGCTCAGCGCTCGGCGCCGAGCACCAGGTATGCCGCCCCCGCCCCCGCCCCAGGAGCACCCAGGAGCAGATCGCCGAAGCCGTCACCGTCGACGTCCCCGGGCAGAGCCACCGAGGAGCCGGCCCGATAGTCGTCACCGTCGCCATAGAGCTTGGCGTCCGAGCCGCAGGTGCACAGGCTGCCCGCGAAGGGGCCCAACACCAGGTAGCCCACCCCGTTGTCCGACGCAGCGAAGTCGGCACCCGGGGCGCCGACCAGCACGTCGTCGTAGCCATCCGAGTCCACGTCGCCGCCCGCCAACGCGCTGCCCACCAGGATGCCCGCGATGTCCCCGCTGAAGATGGCGTCGGCGTCGGTCAACTCCATGGCGGAGGCGCTGACGGGCCCCAGGACCAGGAAGGCCGCGCCGCCATCGGCAGTGGTCTTGTCGCTGGTGGGCGCGCCCACCAACAGATCGGCGTAGCCATCAGCGTCGGTGTCCCCCGCGGCGGCCACCACCGAGCCCGCAGCGTCTCCTTCGGCCTCGCCCATCATGCTCACGTCGGCGAGATCCACCCTGGCGGTGCCAGCCAGCGGAGCTCGGAACAAGTAGGCCGCGCCGGTTCCAGGGCCGTGGCCACCGTGGCCAGGGACGCCCACCAGCAGATCGTCCAGCCCGTC
Organism: uncultured Pseudomonadota bacterium; assembly: GCA_937912125.1. Classification (GTDB taxonomy): domain Bacteria; phylum Myxococcota_A; class UBA796; order UBA796; family JAFGLY01; genus CALDOK01. Next base: position 1,929 of record CALDOK010000056.1, on the reverse strand, counting down.
CCCGTCCGTGTCCCCCACCACGGCCACGGAGGCGCCGGCTCGATCACCGCTGGTGGCCCCCTCGAGGCGGGCGAAGGCGTCGTCTTCACCCAGCGATCCGGAGGAGTCCGCCGCCCAGAGCAGCACCAGGCCCCGCTCTTCTTCGGCGCCCGGAGCGCCCAGAGCCAAGTCCAGCGCGGCGTCGCCGTTCAGATCGCCTCCGCCGGCGGCGGCGCTCCCCAGCTCGAGCCCGGCACCGAGAGGCCCCAGGATGGCGCGTGCATCGCCCACGTCCAGGTCACCCACCAGGGGTCCGGCCAGCACATAGGCCACTCCGGCAGCCGGGGCGGCCAGCAGCAGATCCGCGTAGCCATCGCCGTCTGTGTCGCCCAAGCCGCTCAGGGCGGCGCCGAGCCCATCGCCGGCGCTCCCTCCGGCCACGCGTGCGTCCGCGCGCCACAGGTCCATGGCTCCCGAGGCGCCCAGGGCCGAGGCGCCCAGGAGCAGGTAGGCGGCACCGCGCTCGCGCTGCCATGCCGGCGCTCCCACCAGCAGGTCCTGCAGCCCGTCGCCGTCCACGTCCCCGGCAGCAGCGACCATCGAGCCCGCGGCGTCGCCGGTTCCTTCGCCTGCGAGCGCCCACTCGGCGCTACCCAGGTAGCGCACGTCGTTGTTGCCGTCACAGTCGTTGTCGTCGCCGTCGTTCCACTCGAAGGCCCCAGGGTGGACGGCCTCGTCTCCATCCTGGCAGTCGGCCCCGCCGTACTCCTGGCTGTCATAGCCGTCGCCATCCTGATCGAAGTCCGAGGCCCCGTCACAGTCCTGGTCGACGCCGTCGTACCAGAACTCGGCGGCGCCAGGCCAGGCCTCTGGGTCCAGATCGTCGCAGTCCCCGCCACCGAACTCCCGGCTGTCGTAGCCGTCGCCGTCCTGGTCGAAGTCCGAGGCCCCATCGCAGTCCTGGTCCACACCGTCGTACCACCCCTCCACAGCCCCTGGGTGCACGTCCGCGGACAGGTCGTCGCAGTCATCGCCGCCCGCGTGGTCGGCGTCGTAGCCGTCGCCGTCCCAGTCATCATCGGAGCCGCCGCTGCAGTCGGCGTCCACCCCGTCCCAGGGGGCATCATAGGCCCCGGGGTGGGCGGCGGGGTCGCGGTCGTCGCAGTCGTCGCCGCCGTAGGCCGCCGAGCTGTAGCCGTCGTCGTCCTGGTCATAGTCGTCGCCACCGTCGCAGTCCTGGTCCCAGCCGTCGTACCAGCGCTCGAGGGCGTCCGGGTTCGTGGCCCGATCCGTGTCGGCGCAGTCCCCCGCGCGGGAGCAGTAGCCATCGGGTGCGGCACAAGCCTGAAGCCAGCGCGCCGGGTCGCCGAAGCCGTCACCGTCGCTGTCGCGGTACCAGGGTTCACCCAGGCCCACGCCCGGATCGTCATCGTCGCAGTCTACCGAGGCCAGGACGCCGTCGTCGTCAGCATCCCGCGCGCAGCCCACCGCAGCTCCGAGCACCCCGACAGCCAGGGCGAGCCACAGGGATCGACGCATCAGTCCCTGCTGCAGCGGAGCATCAGGCTGGAGCAGCGCAGGGTGATGTTCTCACCCTTGGCCACCGTGAGGGTGCCAGCCGGGACGGGAGCGTCACCGCCGAACCAGGCGGAGATGCTGTAGGTGCCCGGCGCCACCGACCCGAGAGAGAAGCTGCCCTTGTCAGACTGCAGCAGCACCTTGGTGGCGTCGCCCTCGAGGCTGACCGTCGCACCGCCTGCCGCGGGAGCGGGCTCTGGCGCCGGCTTGGCTGCGGGTTCGGCCTCTGGCTCGGCAGCCGGCTTGGCGACGGGTTCGGGAGCCGGCTTGGCGGCGGGTTCGGCCACTGGCTCGGGAGCCGGCTTGGCGGCAGGCGCCGGCTTGGCGGCGGGGGCTGGCGTAGGCTTGGCAGCAGGCGCAGGCGCGGGCCTG
>CALDOK010000055.1 GCA_937912125.1 uncultured Pseudomonadota bacterium | reverse complement strand
TCGAAGTTTGTCCTTCCCTTTGTCGTCCGGCGATTTCGCTCTACAATCATCTTGTCTCCCGACGTGCCCTACGTCACCCGCCGAGGACAAATCCCCCGCAGCTCACTCGGGCAGCGACTGCAGGTCTCTGGGGTCCCGTCGTAGCAATCCACGGGGCCCTCCCGGCGGTTGAGTGTAGACATGAACAGGTAGAACGCCTGTTGGACCAGGCGCGGGTTGTAGGGAGAGAGGTCGGGCTTCAGCTCGGCCAGGTCGACCCTTCGCGCGAGCGCACGCACGAACTGACGCCGCGCCTCGTAGGTCCGGGGGCCGGGGTATCCGATCGCCCGCAGGAACAGGTCCACGTTGCTGTCCACCACGACGACCTGGGTCCAGTCCAGGCCCTCCTGCCAAGGGGGTGCGACACCTGGGCACAGGTCGGGAACCGCGACCAGCGAGAGGAACATCGACGAGATCTTCTCGCTCACGCGCCAGGCGCGGCAGAGCGCGTCCTTGAGCCGGGCCGTGGTGTCCTCGGGGCTCTTTGCCGTGTTGAGGACCGACGCCCGGAGCACCGCGAGATCGCGAGCACCAGCCTCTTTGATGGCCAACGCGATGGAGCTCGGCACCTTCCCGAAGTGCCCGTAGCGCTTCAGCAGCTCGGTGTGCCGCCTGAGGTGGCAGGTCGCCTCTGGTCGATACCGACAGACTCCGCGGCCACCGTCTTTGGTGAGATCGCAGAGCTCGCGGAGCGAAGTGGTGCTGTCCAGCGCGTCGCATCCGCCTGCGGCGGCTCGTCGCCGGAGCCGCGCCAGGTCGGTCAGGTCGCGCGTGTCTCCCTCATCGATGCCTCTCAATACGCGCATGATCTGCTGATCGGAGCGCTTCTGGAACATGGCGGTGGCGACCAGGAGCTTGAACAACGCGTCAGGATCACCCCGCGTGTACGCGCCCTCCGTGATCGCGAAGTGCCCCACCAGGTTGGGAGCCATGAACATCCTGGCGGTCCCCGTGTCCCAGGGGGTGCCGTGGTACCTGGCCAGGTACCAGCGCACCACCGCGCGGGTGCGCCTCGTCTGCCATGCGGTGGGACGAGATGGGGGTGACATGACGTGCGCGCTATCGGGACCCTCCGGCACGCGCCAGCGGATCAGAGCAACGCCAGCTGTCCACCAGGGCTGACTCGCTGGACGCGGGCCCCATGATGACCGAATTCTAAGAGTGACTCGCGCTGAACCCGCGCCAGGATCTCGTCCTTCTCCACCCTCATCGAGAGCCAACGCGCGCACCACCAGGACGCGATCTCCCTCGTCCGACGGATTGGATCATCCTGAGGAAGGAGGTAGTCCGGCGACTCATCGAGCCCCAGCAGGAACCTGCGGAGGTTGCGCGCCAGCGAGATGGCGGAGACCACTTTGGGGCTCCCGTGCTTGAGGATTGTGGCAGAGTCCAGCTCCAGCCGGTCCAGCCCCTCTCGGACCTTCCTGAGCCTCGGGCTGCTGCCCTCTCCGAAGAAGCTGTTGTTTCGCTGCCCGTCGAGCTCCTGCGAGACGACCAGCGCCAACGCCTCGACGGTCTCGTCGGAGAACTGGGAGGTGCCATACCCATCGGTGAGCCCGAGCCGTTCGTAGATGACGCGCTCAGTCGGCGGGCCACCCGCCCGCTCGCAGGGCAGCCGGACGCGGTTGTATTGGCTCGATCCGGCACCGTAGAGCGAGGTGGTCATGAGCAGGGCTAGATCGGTGCCTCGGACGATGGGGCGACCTGCGTTGGAGGACGCGATGACAGAGTGGGCGTCGCGGTACTTCCTGTCGTAGACGGCGTGAAGTTCGGGGCTCATCATCAGCATCGTGACCAGTTTGCCCCCGAGCACATGGGTATAAGGCGCGATCGCGCCGCAGACGCCGATGTCCGCGATCGCGACGCCCATCTTGTCCGCTTTGGACCGCCGCGCCAGATGCTTGATGGCCCAGCGCCCCTCAGCGGTCGCCGCGACGCTACCGAGCGCCTGGACCGTCGGGGCGCGGAGCAGCGCCTCGATGGCCATCTGAGCGCGCAGGAGCTCGGAGACCCGAAGCGCGCGTTTGCTCTTGTAGAGTGCTGTCCTCGCGCGCTGCTCCCAGTCGGGTTCACCATCATCGTTCACTGGGAGCACACCCTTATGATGGGAGCCCTTGGCGAACCGCTCGTGCTCACGCCTCCGTGCTTTGCTGTATTCCAGGAGCTTCGAGAGCAGCGGCTTCGTCGGCCGCTGCACGTCCGCGATGGTGAAGAGCCCATCCTCGAGGAAGTCGATGATGAAGACCTCGTCCCAGGAGCGCCGCCAGGTTTCGCGCAGCCACCGCGCCCACTCGAGAGTTGGTTCTTCCTGGATGGACTGCAGCACCGAGGCTGGGTCCCAGCCGATCTCCCTGTCTCGGATTCGGATCTGCGCCGCCGAGCTGATGATGGAGGCGATCCCGATGACCGGGTGGTGCGGCGCGGCGGCGTCGCGGATGAGCAGGTCCAGGTTACGACCCGGGGTGCTCCGGTATGGGGTCACCCAGGTGTGGCGGAAGTACCTCCAGATGTCGCGGAGCGCGAGACCGGTGTGCGGGCAACGGTCACCCTCACGGACCTCCTGTAGGTAGGGCTGGATCACAGCCCGCAGGGCCTGTTGGCGCGCGGTCGGGTCTGGGAGCGATCGTGCTCGCCGGAGCACCTCTGCGAGCTTCGGGCCATCCCGCATCAGGCTGGTGATGGAGATGGGTTCACCATGGTAGTGGCGCCTGGTCTCCATCTTGCGCAGGAACTTCTGCACGGCCTCCCCGCACAGCTGCTCGTCTCGCCCCATGGCCAGCTGCCGCCGGACCCGTTTCTTCTCCTCACCAAGCTCGCCTAGCCTCAACGGTGTGGCGAAGGAGAGCCGGTCTTCATCGAACCGGATCCTCCATCCCTGCCTGGCCAGATCGCACGCCACATGGGCCGCGGCGATGAAGCGAGCTCGATCTCTCGGGGACAGCGCCCTGGAGGCCGCGAGCGCTTGCGCGAGCGCCTCCTTGACCCGCGCGCGGCGGCCGCGAGCCTTCACCACCGAGAGGGCACCGATCGCAGGCACCCACGCGACCCATGCCTGGCCCGTGCCCTCATCGATGAACCGTGGCGCGAAGGGCAACCACTTGATTTTCTCCTTATCCATCGGCTTCCTCCTTGAGGAACTCCGACATGACGTCGCTCCACCGCTGGATGAGCGCCTTCGCGACCTGCGGCGCACCAACCTCGGCGGCCTCACCGCGGGCAGCCGCGAGCACCACCAGATCAAGCAGGCTGCGGATCTGATCGTCCTCTCCACCACCTGACTCCAACAGGGGGCCGTAGAGCTCGGAAAAGAAGGGGTGCTGGCGGTTCATCACGACGACCAGCAGCCCCTCGAGCGGGTATGCTTCGTAGAGTCGGGTCCCGGGGATGGTGTCGACGATGAGCCGGAAGCGCGTGTCGTCGCCACCGTCGAGCCAGAACATCGCGTGGCCCTCGTAGGGGCGCTCC
>CALDOK010000054.1 GCA_937912125.1 uncultured Pseudomonadota bacterium | reverse complement strand
GATCCTTGGGGTCCTGCTGGTCCTGGTCCTGCTGATCCTTGGGGTCCTGCTGGTCTTGTTTCTCGCCCTGCTCGCCCTCCTGGGGATTGTCGCAGTTCTTGTCCGGCTGCTGATCAGGGTCCTGGGTCCTGGCCGCGATCTCCTGGGCCACGGCCTGGGCGTTCTTGCTGGCGGCCTCGAGCGTGGAGTCGATCTCGGCCGCACGCAGGAAGTGCTCGTGGGCCTGGGTGAGACGGCCGCCTCGGTAGGCCGCGTGCCCCATGTCGTAGCGGGCCATGGCGCGCTGCTCGGGGTCGGTGGAGCGCTCGGCGACCTGCTCCCAGACCCGCTCGGCCTGGTTGGGCTGGCCGCCCATCAGCAACGCCTGGCCCAGGATCATGGCGCTGTCCATGTCGTCGGGGTGGGCCAGGTGGTGCTCCATGAGCAGCTCGGACGCACGCTCCCAGTCCGCCTGCTGTGCCGCCTCGAGGCCATCCTGCAGAGCGCCCGCGCGGGCCTGGGGCGACGCCAACAGCGCGGCCGCCAGCAGCAGCGCGGTGCCGCCACGGGCCCGCCGCGGCAGGCCCAGCACCAGCCCCAGTGCCACCACCACGAGGCCAGCGCCCAGGGGCCACTGGAAGTGCTCGTTGGGCACCTTCTCGCGATGCACCCCGAGCAGATCACCCTGAGTGTCGCCGTGGATCTCGTCCACCAGCGCCTTCACGTCATCCTCCGAGGCCACGGAGCGCACATAGGCACCCCCAGCGGTGGCGGCGATGCGGCGCAGCGTGCTCTCGTCGAGCTTGGTCACCACCACGTCACCGGTCTTGGTCTTCTTGAAGCCGCCACCAGCCAGCGGGATGGGCGCGCCCTCGGGGGTGCCCACTCCCATGACGTACACGGACACCTCCTGCTCGCCTGCGACCTTGGCGGCGGCCAGAGCCCGCTCGACATCCGGGATCTCACCGTCGGAGATGAGGACGATGGCCTTGTCGCTGGGCTCTTCGGCCTGGAGCAGGAGGAGCGCCTCGCGGATGGCCGCTGGCAAGGAGCTGCCCTGGGCCTGCAGGGTGGCGGTGTCGACCTCGCGCAAGATGGTGAGCAGCGCATCGTGGTCGAGGGTCAGGGGCACCCTAGGATAGGCCCCAGCGGCGAAGACCACCAGGCCGATGCGATCCCCCGCGGCCTGCTCGCACAGGTCGATGATCTCACGCCTGGCGCGCTCCATGCGGCTAGGGCTGACGTCCTGGGCGTCCATGCTGCGGGAGACATCCACCACCAGCGCGACGTCAATGCCCCGCCGCTCCATGTCACGCCACTGGAAGCCGATCTGCGGCTGCGCCAGGGCCACCGTGAGCATGGTGACGCCAGCCAGCAGCAACGCGGTCTGCCAGGCGCGCCGTTCACCGAGATCTGCCGGCGCCAGCTGACCCAGCAGCGGCGATGCGGCGATGCGCTCGAGGTCGCGACGACGCCGACGCTGTGCCCAGATCAGCACGAGAGCCAGCAGCGGCAGCGCCCACAGCAGGTTGAGCCACTGGGCGGCTCCCCAGGTGATTCCTGCGCCGCCCGACATCAGGGGATCCTCCGGAACAGTGTGGCATCGGCGAGCAAGGAGAGCACCAGCAACCCCAGGCCCCACAGCAGCCAGGGGTGGTAGCGCTCGTCGTAGCGGGTGAACTCCTGCACCTCGGCGGTGCTGGGCTCGAGCTCGTCGATGGTCTGGTACACCAGGCTCAGGGTGTCCTCGTCGGTGGCGCGGAAGTAGCGAGCGTCGGTGATCTCGGCGATGCGCTGGAGCGTCACCTCGTCCAGTCCGCTGATGCGGGATCGCCCACGCCTGGGCTCAGCGCCGACGCCGATGGTGTAGACCTTGATCCCCAGCGCCGCGGCGGCCTCTGCAGCGGCGTCGGGCTCGAGCTGACCCGCGTTGCTCTCGCCGTCGGTCAGCAGGATCACCACCTTGCTGGGGGCCTCGAGCTCGGCCATGCGACGGGAGGCCACGGCGATGGCGTCTCCGATGGCCGTGCGCTGCTCGCCCGCCATGCCGATCCGGACCATGCGCAGGAAGCGGGAGAGGCCGTTGTGGTCCAGGGTGAGGGGCACCTGGGTGAAGGCCTCCTCGCCGAAGACCACCAAGCCCACCCGGTCGTGCTCGCGCCCGGCGACGAAGCGAGCCACCACGTTCTTGGCCACATCCAGCCGCGTGGCGCGCCGCCCTCCGATGGTGAAGTCGGGCTCGGACATGGAGTGGGAGGTGTCCAGGGCCAACATGATGTCGATGCCCTCGGACTTGGTGAGGACCTGCTTGTGGGCCAACTGAGGCCGCGCGAGGGCCACGACGCAGGCGGCCAGCCCCAAGCCCAACAGCAGCTTGGGCAGCCAGGCCAGGCTACGCCGCGGGCTGGGCGCCGCCCGCAGCAGGTGCAGCGACGCGAAGCGCAGCCGGGGCCGCTGCCTGTGCATGAGCCAGAGCAACGCTGGCGCCAGGGGCAGCAGCAGCAAGAACCATGGGTTGCCCCAGCTAGCCATGGCCGGCCTCCGAGGCAGGGCCCGATCCCGCAGAGGAGACCCGGGGGCGGGTGGCCTGGACGTAGGCCTGGAAGTCCTGGTCCAGCTCGTGGAAGAACTCCACGCCGCCACCGCGACGGGCGAACTTGAGCAAGTCCGTGGCGCGCAGGATGCGCTGAGCCCGGTCGAGCAGCCCGCCGGGCACCATTCCGTCCCGGTAGATCGCGTCGCAGATCTCGCGGGTGGTGAGGGTGGTGGCCTGCAGGGGATGGACCGCCTCGAGGTAGCGGCGGAAGACCTCGCTCAGCTGCAGCGCACGGGTGTGGTCCGACAGGCTGCGGTCGCGGAGCACCACCTGCCAGGCGTGGAGGGCGGTGAGGTGCGGAGGCTCGGCCTGGACGCGGCGCATGCTGCGCCGACGGCGGCGCCACAGCCACACGGCCCCGGCGATGGCCAGGCCGATGAGCACCCCCGCCGAGAGCACCCAGGGCCACATGGGCGGCTCGGGCGGCGTGGGCATCACCAGGCCCTCGAGCTCGGAGCTGGGACCTTCGACCCCGATGTCCACAAACACCGGCGGGATCTCGAGCTGTTCCTCGCGACCGTCGGGGTGGACGGCGACGGCGCCGGCGAGGGCCACCACGTAGCTGCCCGGCGCTCCCCGCAAGGAGTAGCGGCGGGTGGAGAGGCTCCAGCCATCGAATGGCTCGGCGCGCTCTTCCTCGAGCGCGAGCTGGAGCCCCTCTGCCCCGGGCTCGGCCACCCGCAGCTCCACCCCGTCGGTCTGGACCACCTGCACGGTGACCATCACAGGCTGGTCGGCGTCCACGCGCCTGGCGTCCAGCTCCATGCGCACGTCCGCGTCAGGCCTGGACAGGGCCGGCAGCAGATCCTGGCCGCAGGCCGCCAGCACGGCCATGGCCACCGTCGCCAACACCCAGCGAACCAGCGCCCAACGAACCAGCGTGGTCCGGCTCATCGCATCCTCTCCACGCGGTGGAAGTGCTCCACCAGCCGCTGGAAGGGATCGTCCATGGTGGAGACAGCCGTGACCTGGGCGCCCGCCCGGCGCAGGCGCTGCTCCCGAGCTTGCACCCCCAGGACCCCGCGCAGGCGCGCAGCGTCCACCAGCACGGTGTGGCCGGACTCAGCGTCCTCGAGCTCCACCAGGCCCACCGACGGCAGGGCCAGCTCGTGCGGATCGTGGAGCAGGAAGGTGTTGACGCGGTGACGGCGGCTGAGGGAGGCCAGCGCCCTGTCCCAAGGGCCAGGGTCGATGAAGTCCGAGATGAAGCAGATCACGGCCCGACGCTTGAGCACGCGGCCCAGAAACTCGGCTGCCGCGCCCACGTCGGTGCCCCGCTGCTCGGCGCGATGGGCGAAGGCGGCGCGGATGACGCGCCAGGCGTGGCCTCGGCTGCGCCGGGGCGGGATGTACTCCACCACGTCGCGGGCGAAGGTGACCAGCCCAACGCGGTCGCTGGCCGCGGTGGCGGCGTGGGCCAACGCGGCGCCGATTCGGGCTTGCTGCAGCGCCTTGTCGGTGCGGCCGTCGCGCCCCCCGGAGCCGAAGCCCACGGAACCCGACACGTCCAGCACCAGCTGCAGGGTGAGCTGACGCTCCTCGCGAAACTCCTTGATGAAGGGCTCGCCCGTGCGCGCGGTGACGTTCCAGTCGATGCGACGCACGTCGTCGCCAGGCACGTAGGGCCGCACCTCTTCGAACTCCATGCCACGGCCCCGGAACGCGGAGCGGTAGTTGCCCGCGAAGAGGCTGTCCACGCGGCGCCCAGCCTGCAGCTGCAGGCGGCGGATCTGGCGCAGCTCCTCGGGCGTGAGCAAGGGACCCTCCAGAGACGGGGCTAGGGGGTGGGGACGTGGTCGAACAGGCGCTGGATCACCTGCTCGGGGCTCAGCTCGGAAGCCTCGGCCTCGTAGGACAGCAGCACCCGGTGGCGCAGCACATCGGGGCCGACGGCCTTGACGTCGTCGGGCCCGACCCATGCGCGCCCCTCGAGGAAGGCGTGGGCGCGGGCGCAGGCCGCCAGGGCCATGGAAGCCCGCGGGCTGGCGCCGAACTCGATCATGGGGGCCAGATCGCGCAGCCCCACCGCGGCCGGGTTGCGGGAAGCCCGCACCACATCGACGATGTAGCCCTCGAGCACCGGCTCCATGTGGATGGACGCGACCACCTCGCGCAGGGCGATGATGTCCTGCACCGTGGCCACCGGCCTCAGATCGCCCAGAGCCTGGGCGCCCAGCCGCATGATCTGCTGCTCTTCTTCCCGGCTGGGGTAGCCCACCCGCAGCTTGAGCATGAAGCGGTCGACCTGGGCCTCGGGCAGGGGGTAGGTGCCCTCCTGCTCGATGGGGTTCTGGGTGGCCAACACCAAGAACGGCGTGGGCAGCAGGAAGGTCTGGTCGCCGATGGTGACCTGCCGTTCCTGCATGGCCTCGAGCAACGCAGACTGCACCTTGGCAGGGGCGCGGTTGATCTCGTCGGCGAGCACGATGTGCTCGAAGACCGGCCCCTTGCGGATGGTGAAGCTGCCCTCTCGGGGGTTGTAGATCTGGGTGCCGATGAGATCCGCCGGCAGCAGGTCCGGTGTGAACTGGATGCGGGAGAAGCCCATGTCCAGGGTGGCGGCCAGGGCGCGCACGGCCGTGGTCTTGGCCAGGCCAGGCACGCCCTCGAGCAGCACATGGCCATCGCAGAGCAGGCCCATCAGCAGGCCGTCCACCATGGTGCGTTGCCCGATGACGGCCTTGGACAGCTCATCCCGGATGGTCTGGACGCGCGGCTGCGCCTCCTTGACGGCGGCTTCGATCTTGTCGAGCTCGAGCATCGATTCCTCACTCTCTGTACATCAGCGCGGGCTGCGGCCAGAGGGAGCGCGCGACGCCCGCAGGTGCGACTAGTGCTTGAGTCTGTTCACCAGGTCCCGGAAGAAACCCTTCTCGTGAACCTTTTCATCCTGCAGCTCTGCAAGTTGCCTCACGAGGCTCTCCTCGTCGTCCGAGAGCGTCTTTGGAACCGCCACTACCGCCTGCACGTAGTGGTCGCCGCGCTGCCGGCGCCGCACGGCGGAGACACCCTTGCCGTAGAGCCTGAACACCTTGCCCGAGGGAGTGCCCGGGGGGATCTCGAGCTCGTGCTCGCCATCGACCGTGTCCACGCTGAGGGTGGTGCCCAGGCAGGCCTGGGGGAAGCTCATGGGCACCTGGGAGTAGATGTCCAGGCCCCTGCGCTCGAAGTCCTCGTGAGGCTTGACCCGCACGGTGACGTAGAGATCACCGGGAGGACCACCCCCGAGGCTGGGCTCGCCCTTGCCCCCCAGGCGCAGCTGCATGTCGTCGTCGACGCCCGCCGGCAGCGTGATCTTGAGCTTCTCGCTGACCGGCACGGCGCGGCGGCCGCGGCAGGCTGGGCACGGCTCCTGGATCACTCGACCCTCGCCCCGGCAGGTGGGGCAGGTGGTGCGGATGCGGAAGAACCCCTGGGCCTGGATCACCTCGCCCTGGCCCCCACAGGTGCCACAGGCGGTGGGCTGTGAGCCCGGCGCAGCCCCGGTGCCGCTGCAGGTGTCGCAGAGCTTGTGCTTGGGGACCGAGACCTCGTGGGAGCAGCCGTGGACCGCGTCGAGGAAGTCGATCTGGAGGGGGTACTCGATGTCGGCCCCGCGCCGGGCCCGCTGGCGTCCGCCGCCGCTCATCCCGAACAGGTCGCCGAAGATGTCGGAGAAGTGGCTGAAGATGTCGTCGACGTTGCTGAAGCCGGCCTGGTAGCCCGCACCGCCCAGGCCCTGGTGGCCGAAGCGGTCGTAGGCATCGCGCTTCTGGGGGTCGGAGAGCACCTGATAGGCCTCGCTGACCTCCTTGAAGCGAGCCTCGGCGTCGGGCTCCTGGTTGCGGTCCGGATGGTACTTGAGGGCGAGCTTGCGGTAGGAGCGCTTGAGCGCATCCGGCTCCGCTCCTCGCTCCACGCCGAGCACCTCGTAATAATCGCGCTTCTCGGACACTCGACCTCCGACGGACCGCTAGCAGGGCACGGAGCGGCGCTGGGAACGCCGCCCCGCGAAACCCACTGCGCCTATGCCTCTTCGAACTCGGCGTCGATCACATCGTCGCGGGTCGGTGCGCCACCGGCCTGGGCGCCCGGAGGGGGACCGCCAGGCATCGGGCCGTCACCCGGAGAGGGCGCCTCGCCGCCAGAGGCTTCGTACATCACCTTGGCCAGCTTGTGGGTGGCCTGCTGCAGGCTGTCGAAGGCCGCCTTGAGCACATCGGGGTCGTCCTTCTCGAGGGCTTCCTTGGCGCGGACCAGCTCGGCCTCGAGCTCGGAGGCTTCGTCGGCGGGGAGCTTGTCCTTGTTCTCCGCCATCATCTTCTCGGTCTGGTAGACCATCGTGTCCAGCTGGTTGCGGTTCTCGATGATCTCGCGGCGGCGCTGGTCTTCGGCTTCGTTGGCGGCGGCGTCGTTCACCAGCTTGTCGATCTCGGACTTGGAGAGGCCCGAGGACGAGGTGATGGTGATGTTCTGCTCACGGCCCGTGGCCTTGTCCTTGGCGGTGACGTTGAGGATGCCGTTGGCGTCGATGTCGAACTTGACCTCGATCTGCGGCATGCCGCGCGGGGCGGAGGGGATGCCGTCGAGGCGGAAGGTGCCCAGCAGGCGGTTGTCCTTGGCCATGGGGCGCTCGCCCTGGTAGACCTGGACGTCCACGGCGGTCTGGTTGTCGGCAGCGGTAGAGAAGATCTCGCCCTTGCTGGTGGGGATGGTGGTGTTGCGGGTGATCAGCACCGTGTGCACCCCGCCCAGGGTCTCGATGCCCAGGGACAGCGGGGTGACGTCCAGCAGGAGCATGTCCTTGACGTCGCCCGAGAGCACGCCCGCCTGGATGGCGGCGCCCTGCGCCACGACCTCGTCGGGGTTCAGGGTGCGGTTGGGCTCACGGCCGAACAGCGCCTTGACCTTGGCCTGCACCAGCGGGATGCGCGTGGAGCCACCCACCAGCAGGACCTCACGGATCTGCGCGGCGGTGACGCCGGCGTCCTTGATGGCCTGGCGGCAGGGGTCCAGGGTGCGCTCGACGATGGGCTCGATCATCTGCTCGAACTTGGCCCGGGACAGATCGCGCTGGAAGTGCTTGGGGCCCGACGCGTCGGCGGTGAGGAAGGGCAGGTTGATGTTGGAGGCCTGAGCCGTGGACAGCTCGATCTTGGCCTTCTCGGCGGCGTCCTTGAGGCGCTGCACGACCATCTTGTCGCGGGCCACGTCGATGCCCGTCTCGGCCTTGAACTCGGCCACCATCCACTCGATGAGCTCCTGGTCGATGTCGTCGCCGCCCAGGTGGGTGTCACCCGCGGTGGACTTGACCTCGACCACGTCGTCGCCGACCTCGAGGACAGACACGTCGAAGGTGCCGCCACCAAAGTCGTACACCGCGATGATCTGATCGTCCTTGGCGCCGTAGGCCAGGGCCGCGGCGGTGGGCTCGTTGATGATGCGCTTGACCGTGAGGCCGGCGATGCGGCCAGCGTCCTTGGTGGCCTGGCGCTGGGCGTCGTTGAAGTAGGCCGGAACGGTGATGACCGCTTCGGTGACCTCCTGCCCCAGGTAGCGCTCGGCTTCGCGCTTGAGCTTCTGCAGCACCATGGCCGAGATCTCGGGGGCGCTGTGGTCCTTGCCGCCCACCTGGACGCGGACGCCGCCGTCGGGGGCGCGCACGACCTTGTAGGGCACCCGGTCGATCTCACGCTTGGCCTCGTCGAAGCGCAGGCCCATGAAGCGCTTGATGGACGCCACGGTGTTCTCTGGGTTGGTGATGGCCTGCCGCCGAGCGACGGTGCCCACCAGCCGCTCGCCGTCCTTGGTAAAGCCGACGACCGATGGAGTGGTGCGACCACCTTCTTCGTTGACGATCACGGTGGGCTTGTCGCCTTCCATGATCGAGACGACCGAGTTCGTGGTGCCGAGGTCGATGCCGATGATCCTACCCATGGTTCCTGATACCTCCGTCAGGTGCTGCCGTTCTCTCGTCACAGGCCGCGAATTCCCGGCATAATCTGCTGTAAACCGCTGTTTCTGTGGACTCGAGAACAGATTGTTCGCGTGACGCGGCAAAGCTAATCGCGGCCCCATGGGCGTCAAGCGCGTGAGAGCCTCCATCGTCAGGCAGCGACGAGAAAGACGCGCCATCGGCCCGAGGCCCATCGGGCTGACGCATCGAGCCGGGCATCGGAGGCCCCTGACTGGCCATGGACCACCGAACCGGAGCCCCGTCGTGACACGCCTGTCACGCTTTCGGAGTCGTGGGCCGCGCACGGGATGCTCGCCGAGGAGGAGTACCGTGTATTTTCATTGCTTTACACAGCTGGCACACCGCTTGCAAAGTCCCTGGATCGTCCGCCGCGTTGGGACTCGAACACTCAACCCTTCCAAACCAATGTCCGTGCCCTGACCTGACCCTTCCCGGCGCGGCGGACTCCCCCCTCGAAGATGATGGCTTGACGCGCATGGGTTCCGTGCGTAGCGATTCACGCCCTCCGGGTACTTCCCGGCACATCGCTACCCATCCCACACGCACTGGAGCCAAACATGAAGTTCCGCCCCCTCAATGACCGGATTCTCGTGAAGCGCATCGAGGCCGAGACCCGCACTGCCGGCGGCCTGATCATCCCTGAGACCGCAAAAGAAAAGCCCCTCGAGGGTGAAGTCATCGCCGTGGGCCCTGGCCGCCGCATGGACGACGGCAGCCTGCGCGCCGTCGCGGTCAACGCCGGCGAGCGCATCCTGTTCGGCAAGTACGCCGGTGACGAGGTCAAGCTCGACGGCGTCGAGCACATGATCATCCGCGAAGACGACGTCCTGGCAGTGGTCGAGCGCTAGCGCTCCACCCACCCCACCGCTCTCTCAATTTTTCCCTCCCAGGAGTAGAGAATGCCCGCCAAGAACATCCACTTCCACGAGAACGCTCGCACGGCCCTGATGGCCGGTGTCGACAAGCTCGCCAACACCGTCAAGGCCACCCTCGGTCCCAAGGGCCGCAACGTCGTACTCGACAAGAGCTTCGGCGCTCCCGTCGTCACCAAGGACGGCGTCACCGTCGCCAAGGAGATCGAGCTCAAGGACAAGGCCGAGAACATGGGCGCCCAGATGGTCAAGGAGGTCGCCTCCAAGACCAACGACGTCGCCGGTGATGGCACCACCACCGCCACCGTCCTCGCCCAGCGCATCTACCGCGAAGGCACCAAGCTGATCGCGGCAGGCGCCAACCCCATGGACCTCAAGCGCGGCATCGACATCGCGGTCACCACCGTGGTCGAGCAGCTCGTGGCCCAGTCCAAGCCCGCCGACAACGAAGCCGAGATGGCCCAGGTCGGCACCATCAGCGCCAACGGCGACGCCACCATCGGCGAGATCCTCGCCGAGGTCATGCGCAAGGTCGGCAAGGACGGCGTGATCACGGTCGAGGAGGCCAAGGGCCTGGTCACCGAGCACGAGATCGTCGAGGGCATGCAGTTCGACCGCGGCTACCTCTCCCCGTACTTCGTCACCGACTCCGAGCGCATGGAGTGCGTGCTGGAGGACGTCTACATCCTGGTCCATGAGAAGAAGCTCTCCAACCTCAAGGATCTTCTGCCGCTGCTCGAGAAGCTGCACGAGCAGGGCAAGCCCCTGCTGATCATCGCCGAGGACATCGACGGCGAGGCCCTGGCCACCCTGGTGGTGAACAAGCTCCGCGGCACGCTGAACATCTGCGCCGTCAAGGCTCCTGGCTTCGGCGACCGGCGCAAGGCCATGCTCGAAGACATCGCCGTGCTCACCGGCGGCCGCGCCATCATGGAAGACCTGGGCATCGCCCTGGACAGCGTCAGCCTCGCCGACGTAGGCCAGGCCAAGCGCGTCGTGGTCACCAAGGACGACACCACCATCGTGGACGGCCAGGGCGGCCGCAAGGAAGTCAAGGCCCGCGTCAAGCAGATCCGGCGCCAGATCCAGGACACCACCAGCGACTACGACCGTGAGAAGCTCCAGGAGCGCCTGGCCCGCCTGGTGGGCGGCGTCGCCGTCATCTATGTCGGCGCTGCCACCGAGATGGAGATGAAGGAGAAGAAGGCCCGCGTCGAGGACGCCCTGAACGCCACTCGCGCCGCGGCCGAGGAAGGCATCGTCGCCGGTGGTGGTGTGGCCCTGCTGCGCTGCCTGCCAGCCCTCGAAGCCCTCGACGCGACCGGCGACCAGAAGTTCGGCGTCGACATCATCCACCGCGCCATCCAGGAGCCCCTGCGGGCCATCTGCGAGAACGCCGGCATGGAAGGCTCCATCGTGGTCCACAAGGTGCTCGAGGGTGCGGGCACCTTCGGCTACAACGCCGCCAACGACACCTACGGCGACATGTTCGAGATGGGCATCATCGACCCCACCAAGGTGGTCCGTAGCGCCCTGCAGAACGCCGCGTCGGTCGCTGGCATGATGCTCACCACCGAAGCCCTGATCTCCGACAAGCCCCAGAAGGCCCCGTCCGGTGGTGGCGGCGACATGGGCGGCATGGGCGGCATGGGCGGCAT
>CALDOK010000053.1 GCA_937912125.1 uncultured Pseudomonadota bacterium | reverse complement strand
TCCCCACCCACGCCGAGCGCGAGCGCGCCTACATCGAGAGCCTGCCCGGCGTCCACTTCGTCCAGGCCGCTGGGCGCGCCTACCCCGATGATGGCATCGCCAAGGGCCAGTCGTACTACCACTGGTCGACGCCCCACCATGGCGTCGAGCGTAGCAAGACCCTCCCCCTCCTGAGCCAGTTGACAACGGGCATTGGGCAGACCATTGTCGAGGCCTTCAAGTGTCTCGAGGACGCGGTCGCCTCCCCCGAGGGTCGGGCCGAAGCGCTGACGGAGGCAGCATGTTGCGCTGATATTGCGGCTACGGAATACGCTGACCGCG
Organism: uncultured Pseudomonadota bacterium; assembly: GCA_937912125.1. Taxonomy (GTDB): domain Bacteria; phylum Myxococcota_A; class UBA796; order UBA796; family JAFGLY01; genus CALDOK01. Next base: position 3,174 of record CALDOK010000053.1, on the reverse strand, counting down.
CCAGCGAGCTGGAAGAACTGGTGGAGATGCTCCACGCAGCCAGCAGTCAGGTGGAAGCGGGTGGCGGCCCCGTGGATCTCGAGCGCCTTCTCAGGCACGAAGCATGGTAGCAAGAGGGAACGAACCTTCTTGACCTACTTTGCCGAGCGGCATGAAGAGTGCGCAAAGCAGCCGCAGGCGCTGTCCGAACAGCTCAAGGCGGTGTAGCCGAGGGCGGTACAGCGGTGGACGCCGAGGCGCTGCTCGATGAGCCGGGCTGGGACGGGCAGTAGACGGCGCGAACCACGCCAGCCCGCTCTCGAACATGGGGGCGGGCTGGCCTTGCGCGCTGGTGCAGCTGTACGACGCTGGGGCGTTGATCAATCCGACCGCGGCGGCCCGCGACGGCTCCACCACCAGCAAGCGAGCGCCCACGTGACCACGGTGACAACGGAGGCCGGCAGCTGCCAGGCTACGGGCAGGCTGCCCACGACGAAGGTCGCAACGAAGAGGAACAGGGTGAGGTAGTCGATGCGGGGCATGGAGCCTCCAGGAGAGGCCTGTGGCGGGCAGCGTTGAGTCGCGGCGCACCCGGCCTGTGTAGGAGGGAGGAACGTCAACCCAGCAGCTGGCTGGCGAGGCTGATCGGCTGGCCCAGCAGCGCTATCCCCACGACGTCGCGCCCCAAAGCGCGGTGTAGAAGAGCCCGATCAACCATCCAAACCGTCCTGGAAGCGCTGCTGGACGGTTCGTTGGGCATCACGCCGAAGGTGCCCCACCCCAGCTCATGATCCTGATCAGCGGCAACGTCATCCCGAAAAATCCTGGCCACCTAAGCCCGCAAAGTACCCTTTCCGTCAACCCTCGTGGGGATAGCCCGCTGTTTTCATAGGCGAGCCGTAGGGACGGCGCCCGAAGCATCGGGGTCCGGCGCTTGGTGGCCTACAGCACCGTGGGTGTGGCCTTCGTGATCTCCATGAAGCTGACTACCCGCTCGTCCACTTCTTTGAAGACAGCAGCGAAGTCCTTGCGGTCCTTGCGAACACCCTTCTGGCGCCATGTCCGCACGGCCGTACCTGCGGTGTGCGCAACGAAGTCGGCGACCTCCAGGCCCGCCGTCAACCCCTTGGGGGCGATGTATTTCGTGATGGGCGCGGTGTACTCGACGTCGTCGACCTCCCACCTGAATGCCTCGAAGCCAGAGAAGTAGCGCTTCACGAGAGCGTCGCCTCGAGCGGAGCCCTCGAAGATAATGGCAACGTTTCCGAACCGTTGGTGCCTGGCCACCTCGACGATGCGTTTCACGAAGCCGTGCGCGACGATCTGGGCCCATGGGTTCTCGACCTCGAGCACAGCAGCCTCGGAGACGACGGCGGCGAACCTGCAGAAGTGAAAACGGCTGAAGTAGGCAGCGAGAACCCCCCGCTGATCCGGTGTGGGTGAGCGAAGGTCCGCCGCGTGAAGCGGTTTGTGCGCTCCACCGAAGTAGGCCGCCTTCATCTGCTGCCAGGGGAGTTCGAGCAGTCGCACATAGTCGCTCACGAGCACACCGCAGCCACCAAAGCCGAAGACCGGATAGCGCGGATCGCTGAGCAGTTCGTGGCCAGTCTCATCGACGAACACGACGAAGCAGTCCGCAGGCAGCTCTACTACGCCCGCATCGGTCTCGAGGACCAAGCGAACGCCGCCTGGCGCGTCACCTGTCGATGAGCTGGCACCCATTCCGGCCACCTATCACCCCCGCGACCACGACAGCCGCCACCCACGACAGCTACCGTCCCCCAGACGGCCCCAGCCCCTCGAGGGCGAGCACAGCGAGTCCGAGCGGAGCCCTGCCTCCGCAGGGGCTGCCATGGAGTTGCCAGTTTCGACCCAGCTACCAGCACCGAATCTCGGCCGTCTCCCCCGGCTCGACCTCGATGGCCCCGCAGACCTCCCACCCGGGGCCCTCGTCGTCAACGCCCGCCCGGCATTCCACCTCGTACCGCCCCACCGGCACGCGGTCGTTGCAGCCCTCGATGCGCACAACACCCATCGCCGGACCAGAGTGAAGAAAGCACTGCAGCGCGGGCTGGTGCTCCACGCAGATGGAACCCCAGGGCTCGAGGTCCAGCGCAGGACAGCCCGCATCATCGCTCACCAGCTCGCCGAAGCCATCAGCACAGGCCAAGGTGACCCGCGTGCCTGCCACTGCCTCGATGTGCTTCTCCTCGCCGCTCGAGTAGCTGGCGCTGCCATAGCTACCGGGCTGCAGGCGGTAAGACAGATCGCAGGGCTCCGCCTGAGGCGGTGACAGCTCCGCGCAGACCGTGGACCCGCCCTCGGGGTCCGTGACCAGTACCAGGTCGACTGGTGCCTCGGGTAGGGCACCGTAGCCGGCCCTCCCGGTCCATGTGCCATCCACGTAGCCATCCACGTAGGGCGAGTTGTCGCCGGTCTCGTCGAGCGCGGCGGGGCACAGGTAGGTCCCCTCGGGCTTCACCGGGCGGCAGGGGTCGGTCTCCACCGGGCCCATGTAGACGAACCAGGCACTGAACAGGTCCACGCGCCCGGAGTCGCACGGAACATCGTCGAGCGTGCACCGAACCTCGACCTCCCCGAGGATCTGCAGGCCCAGCTCCGTGACCTCGCTCGGGGCCTGGGCCAACCCACGCTCGAGCTTCCGCGGCATGTAGCCGGGCGCCTCGATGCGCAAAGTCTCCCTCGCAGGAGCTTCGACAACCACGACGTGCGGCTGGCCCTGCCAGGTCTCGGCCTCGAAGCGCGCGTCCCCCATGCTGCGCGTCCAGGTGACGAAGGCATCGGGGATGGGGCTGCCATCGGCGAGGTCGACAGCGCGCACGCGGTAGGGCTCGCTGGCTGGTAGCTCGAGTCGCAGCTGTGCGAAGGGCTGGTCGACGAGCACCTCGCTCCGAAGAGGCGTGCAGCCCTCGGCCTCGGCCTCCACCGTGAGGCTCGACCCGCACGCGAGATCCCCCCAGAGCACCGAGGCCTCGCTTTCCGCCACGGAGATCCGCTCGCTCTCGACCACATCGTCGTCGGGATCGACCAACTCGACCAGCACTTCGTCCGCACACCCATCGGTCACGACGGCTACCTCGAGGGCGCAGTCGTCACGGCAGGAGCCGGAGAACCTCGCTCCTACCGTCGGGCCCAGGCGGACCCAGCCCAGTGTTCTCGCCCCGACCTCGATGC
>CALDOK010000052.1 GCA_937912125.1 uncultured Pseudomonadota bacterium | reverse complement strand
CGAGACCAGGAGCCCGATGTCCGGCGAGCCGCGACCTCGGACGAGGAGGGTCAGATCGCCAGCTTTGCGTACGGCGCGGGCGTGACCATCACGCGCCTCAACAAGGGCTTACGGCGCCGCGCCAACAAGCGCGTGCTCGGCTTCCGTATCGATCCCGTGTCCGGCTACTGGGCACGGAACGACGACGACGAGGACGGACCCACCGATCCCGCGGTGGCTGCGCCGCAATGGATCGTGCCCATGGTGCAGGATCGCAAAAACGCCCTGCTGATGGTGCCCATGCTCGAGGAGCTCACCGAGTCCACACTGGCGACCGTACATCACGCCCTGCTGCGGGGCATCGAGGCGGTCTTCCAGCTCGAGGAGGGGGAGATCCTGGCCGAGTCCATGCCCACTCGCTCGGTGCGCAAGGGCTTCCTGTTCTACGAGGCAACCGAGGGCGGAGCCGGCGTGCTGGTGCGCCTGGTCGCTGAGCCCCACGCCCTCGCCAGGGTGGCCAGGGAAGCCCTCGGCATCATGCACTTCGTGCTCCCTGACGACGGCAGCCTGCCCTCCGACCCATCGGCACTCCGCGAAGATCCCGACGCCGACTGTGTCGCGGGCTGCTATCGCTGCCTGCTCTCCTACTACAACCAGCCCGACCACGAGATCATCGAGCGGCGTGACGACGACGCCAGGGCAGTCCTGCTGCGTCTTGCGGCCAGCACGACTGTGTCAACGGGTACAGCGAGCCGGACCTCGATCTCACCACCCCGAGGTTCAGAGAACGTGCACGGTGCATGGTTCGATGAAGCCGCTCGACACGACCTGCCAGCCCCGGACCCCGAGCCGGTAGACGGCGGCGACCCGGTCGCGCTGCTCACCTGGGCCCGTCACTACGTCGCGGCAACATTCGCCGGATGCGAAGAAGTGCGCATTGGCGCACTCGTGGAGCGGGGCATCGAGGTAGTCTCCTTTGCTGACCGATCATCCTGGGATGATGGCTTCGAGCGCCTGTCCAGGGCGCTGGGGAGGAACGCATGAGTGAGGTCCAGTTCACACCGGGCAGCTTGGTCAGCGCACGAGGGCGCGACTGGATGGTGCTCACCGGCAGCACCGAGGACACCCTGCGCGTCCGCCCCATCTCGGGCTCCGAGGAGGACCAGACCCTCATCTATCTCCCGCTGGAGCTGGAGCCCGTGGGCGAAGCCCGCTTCCCCGCACCCAAGCCCGACCGTCTCGGGGGCCACGACGCGGCCCTGTTGCTCCGTGACGCACTGGTGCTCTCGCTGCGTCGCGGAGCCGGTCCCCTGCGGAGCTTCGGCCAGATCGCCGTGGAGCCGCGGGCCTATCAGCTCGTACCGCTTCTCCTGGCCCTCAAGCTCGACCCTATCCGTCTGCTAGTCGCCGACGACGTGGGTGTCGGCAAGACCATCGAGGCGGCGCTGATCGCCCGGGAGCTGCTCGACCGGGGTGACATCGAGAGGACCACCGTGCTCTGCCCGCCCCACCTGGTGGACCAGTGGGTGACGGAACTGGACTTGCGCTTCAATATCCGGGCTGTGGCGGTCACGGCCTCCTCCGCGCGGCGGCTTGAACGCGACATCCCCCCAGGCGCGAGCATCTTCGCGGTCCATCACCACACGGTGGTCAGCCTCGACTACATCAAGAGCCAGCAGCGGCGGGATCACTTCCTCCATGCCTGTCCCGAGTTCGTGATCGTAGACGAAGCGCATACCTGCGCCTCCCAAGGGCGCGGCCAGCACCAGCGTTACGAGCTGCTGAAGGCGCTCTCCGAGCACAGCGACCGCCACCTCGTCCTGCTCACCGCCACGCCCCACAGCGGCGACGACGCGGCGTTCTATCGCCTGCTTGGGCTGCTCGACCCGGAGTACGAGCGGCTCGCCGAGCTGACCGGGCAGGAACGTGACGCCTTGCGCAGACGCCTGGCGCGCAACTTTGTCCAACGACGCCGCAAGGACATCGAGGAGTGGAACGAGAAAGGGCTGTTCCCCAAGCGCGAGGGCGTGAAGGAGCTGACCTACACCCTCACCGGAGCCTGGGAGAGCTTCTTCAACGCAGTCCTGGACTACTGCGCCGAGGTGGTGAATTCCGGTGAAGGCGACGAGCTGCGCCAGCGGCTGAACTTCTGGGGCACCCTGGCGCTGCTGCGATGCGCTGCCTCCAGCCCCGTCGCAGCGGTCCTGGCGCTGCGCACCCGCGCCGGCGAGGAGCCTGGCCCAGAGGAGCGCGAGGAGCTGCTGGACCGCATCTTCGACGGCGAGGGCGATCTGCTGGTGGACGACGACGTGGAGCCCCCGGTCTCCAGCGACGATCCAGCCCTCACCGCACTCATCGAGCAGGCCGAGCACCTGGCAGGGCTGGCAGGCGATCCCAAGCTCAAGGCCGTCACGGAGCACGTCGAGGAGCTGCTGGCCAAGGGATTCAACCCCGTGGTGTTCTGCCGCTTCATCGCCACCGCGCACTACCTGGGGCGCCACCTGCGGGATCGGCTGAAGGGCGTCGAGGTCGGGGTGATCACGGGTGAGCTGACCCCGGACGAGCGTGCTGTACGCGTGGCACGGATCGGGGACTCACCCGGCAACCGGGTGCTGGTGGCCACCGACTGCCTCTCCGAGGGCATCAACCTCCAGGCGCACTTCAACGCAGTCTTCCACTACGACCTCTCCTGGAACCCCACCCGCCACGAGCAGCGCGAAGGCCGCGTGGACCGCTTCGGGCAGAAGAGCCCCACGGTACGCGCCGCACTGCTCTACGGGGCCAACAACCCCGTGGACGGTGCCGTGCTCGAGGTCATCCTGCGCAAGGCCGCTCGCATCCGCAAGGAGCTGGGCGTGCCGGTCCCCGTCCCCGACGAGGGGCGCACCCTCACCCAGGCTCTCCTCAAGGCCGTGCTGATCCGCCGCGGGCGCGGTGATCCGGCCCCCATGGGCGAGCAGATGAAGCTCTTCGACGCGCGCTGGGAGGACGCCCGAGCCAAAGCCGCCGGTGGCTACACCGTGTTCGCCCAGCGCACACTGCGCCCCCAGGACGTGCTGCCCGAGTGGCACCGTTGCCTGGAGGCCATGGGGGGGCGCGACGACGTCCAGCGCTTCTCCGACCGGGCGCTCGCGCGCCTCGGATCGGGGCTGGAGCCCATGAGACGGGGTTTCAAGGTCGCTACCTCATCGCTCCCGGGCGAAGTCCGCGAGCGACTCGAGGCCGAAGATCTCAACGGAACCCTCCTGGTGGACTTCGGCCACCCAGCCGCGCCCGGCTGCCGCCCCATCCAGCGCAGCCACCCCCTCATCTCCATCCTGGCCGAGACCCTGCTGGGCAACTCCCTCTCCGGTAGCTGCGACGTCGAGGAGGGTGACCCCTCGGTCCTCGGCCGAACAGGCTGCTGGATCTCTGCGGGCGTCCGCGTGCGCACCACCGTCGTGCTGCTCCGGCTTCGGCACCTGCTGCGCGTGAGTCGCCGCCGCCGAGAGACCACGATCCTGGTAGAGGAGTCCACCGCCCTGGCCTGGGGTGGTGTGCGACTGGATGACAGTCTCGCGGGGACGGAGGCCCTGGAGCTGCTCGCCATGCCACCCGTAGGTGATCCGCCCGATCACGTGCGCGCACGGGAGGCTACCCGCGCTGTGGAGCTGGTCGCTCGCTCCGAACAAGCGCTGGAGGCGCTGGCCGTCGAGCGAGCCCAGGTGCTTCTGGAGGATCACGAGCGCATGAGAGAAGCCAGCGGAAAGAAAACCAGTGGCAAGACCACGGTGGAGGCCCTCCCCCGCCCGGACGTGATCGGCGTCTACGTCCTCCTCCCGGAGCTGGGGTGATCGATGGCAACGCATAGACCCCGCCGTTCCCGCGAAGCCGTCCTGGCCTTCGACGCGCTCACCATCGAGGGCGGCCTGCTCGCCACCGAGTGGATCGCCCGCGTCGCAGGGCTCTCCGCCGGCCAGCAGTCCGAGACCGACTACGACATCGACAGAGGCCTGAACCTCCGCGACGAGATCGGGCGCTACTGGCGCATCGCCCAGGCCCACTGGGCTGATCTCGAGGCCGGCATTGGGGCCAAGGCGGACCCTGCCTTCCTCGCGCAGCGCTTCGTGCGCGCACTGCTGGGCAAGGTGCTCGGTTTTTCGCTCACGGACGTTGAGGAGCCGGTCCTGATCCGCGAGCGCAGCTACCCGGTGGGCCTGTTCGGGCTCGGGCGCAGGGTGCCCGTCGTCGTGGCTCCCGCCGAAGCGAAGCTGGACGCACCGCTGCCCACCCTGGCCGACGGCAACCGCCGCCGCAGCGCCTTCGGGCTGGCCCAGGAGTACCTGAACAGCGCCGACGACGCCCTCTGGGGGCTGGCCTGCGATGGCCTGACCCTGCGGCTGCTCCGCGACAACGCCAGCCTCACCCGCCCTTCCTGGATCGAGGCCGACCTCGCACGCATCTTCCGCGAGGGCCTATATCCGGACTTCGCAGCGCTGTGGCTGCTCGCCCACGCCTCCCGCTTCGGGCGGCCGAGCCAAGCGCCAGAGCACTGCCCGCTGGAGACCTGGCGCGAGGAAGGTCGCAAGCAAGGCACCCGCGCCCGCGAGAACCTGCGCAAGGGGGTCGAGCAGGCGCTGGCCGTCCTGGGCCACGGATTCCTCTCGAATCCTGCCAATACCACGCTCCGGGCTGCGCTCTGGGAGGGCCAGCTCACCGCCGACGCCTACTTCGGCCAGCTACTGCGCCTGGTGTACCGGCTGATCTTCCTTCTGACCGTCGAGGAGCGCGACCTGCTCCATCCCAGGAGCACCAACCGCGCCCTGCGTGAGCTGTACGCCCAGGGCTACGGCCTCATGCGCCTGCGCGAGCGGGCCGTCCGCCGCAGCGCCCACGACCGCCATGGGGATCTCTGGCAGGCGCTGAGGATCGCCCTGCGCGGGTTGGCCAGCAGCGAGCCCCGCCTGGGCCTGCCTGCGCTGGGGGGGCTGTTCGATGAGCACCAGTGCCCCGATCTGGACACCGCGGTCCTGGAGAACCGCACCCTGCTCACGGCCCTGTTCCACCTCTGCTGGATGCGGGACGAAGTTGGCCTGGAGCGGGTCAACTGGCGCGACATGGGGCCCGAAGAGCTGGGCAGCGTCTACGAGAGCCTGCTCGAGCTGGCCCCCGTGATCTCCCAGGACGGGCGCACATTCTCCTTCGCCACCGACGAGCAGGGGCGCGCCACCGCACGCAAGGAGACCGGCAGCTTCTACACCCCCGACAGCCTGGTGCAAGCCCTGCTGGACTGCTCCCTGGAGCCGGTCATCGAGCGCACCATCGCGGCCAACCCGAGCAACCCGGCGAAGGCGCTGCTGAGCCTGGCGGTGGTGGACCCGGCCTGCGGCTCGGGCCATTTCCTGCTGGCCGCGGCGCGCCGCATCGCCGCCCGGGTGGCCCAACTCCAGGCCGAGGGCACGCCCTCCGCCGACGAGTACCGCGAAGCCCTGCGCGCGGTGGTGGGCCGTTGCATCTACGGCGTGGACCTCAACCCCATGGCTGTGGAGCTGTGCCAGGTGGCCCTGTGGATGGAGGCCATGGTGCCGGGCCGGCCCTTGTCCTTCCTGCGAGCCCACATCCAGCACGGCAACGCGCTGGTGGGCACCACGCCTGAGCTGATGAAGGACGGCCCGCCCAACGACGCCTGGGAGCCCATCGAGGGTGACGAACCCAAGGTGGCTCGGAGGCTGAAGAAGGCCAACGGGGCCTGGCGCCAGCAGATGCTGTTCCCCGGCGTCGCAGCCCAGGAGACGCAGCAGCTCGCCGTGCTCTCGAAGGCCGCCGAGGAGGCGCCTGACGACTCGCTTGTGGATCTGCACGCCAAGGCCAGGGCCTGGGAGGACTACCTCGATCACCCGACCACGCGGCACAAGCTCCTGCTCTCCGACCTGTGGTGTGCCGCCTTCTTCTGGCCCAAGGTCGCCGGTGATGGAGAGCGGTTCGCGCCGGTGCAGGCCCTGTTCGAGAGCGCGAGGAAGAACCCGGGCGCGATACCGCCAACCACGCGGCGGATCACCCGCGAGCTGTACGAACGCTACCGCTTCTTCCACTGGCCCATCGCCTTCCCCCAGGTGCTGGCCCGCGGCGGCTTCGACGTGGTGCTGGGCAACCCACCCTGGGACACCCTGAGCCCGGACGCCAAGGAGTTCTTTGCGCGGTGGGAGCCCCAGATCCGCTTCCAGGCCAAGGAAGAGCAGGACGCGACCATCGAGGCGCTGACCGAGAACCCGGACAT
>CALDOK010000051.1 GCA_937912125.1 uncultured Pseudomonadota bacterium | reverse complement strand
GTAATGCCGCGTCCAGGATTATGCCGCGTCGGGGTCGGGCGAAGCGCTTCTGCGCGTGTGCGCGGCCCGATGGAGGTGGTCACCGGCGCGGCATAGTCGTATCGCCTCTCTGGACTGGCAATGACGCCAAGAAAGGAGAGACGACAATGTTGGAGCGGATTTCACCTGGGGCTGGACTCGCCGTCGCGGACGGCCTCGATGTTCACCTGGCAGAGTTACTCACGACGCTCGCGGCGGAGGGCTACGCGGAGAAGACGCTGCACGGCAAGCGGCGGCTGATCGTGCCCTTCATTTACTGGGCGAGGGACGCCCGGCTCCCAGTCGATGAACTCGACGAGGCGTGCATAGGTGTGTTCTTGGCACGCCCTGCGCGTCGGCGCTCCAAGCGCGGCGATCCAGAGCGCGCCGCCCTCGATCAGTTCCTCGAGCACCTTCGAGTCGTCGGGGCCGCGCCCGCGCGCCGTCCATCAGAGCCGTCGTCCGCCGAGGTGCTCGTCCAGAGGTACTTCGACCATCTACGTGACGGCCGTGGCCTGTGTGCCAGGTCGATCGCCGTCTACTCGCCATTCGTGTGCGCGTTTGTCGGGGCACAGCGGCTTCCGCAGCGCGTCACGTCCCTCGACGCATGTGCCATCCGCAGCTACCTGCTCGACCGCAGCCGAGATCGGTCGGCCTCGTTCGTGAAGCTCCTGACGGCCGCGCTGCGCTCGTTCTTACGCTTCTTGTTCCTCGACAGCGAGACGGCGGCTGATCTCTCGACGGCCGTGCCCCCTGTTCGTCGGTGTCGGCTCGCCGCCGTACCGCCCTTTCTCACGCCGGAGGAGGTTGAACAGGTGGTCGCGGCGACCGATCACTCGACGGCGCGTGGACGCCGCGCTCTCGCCATCCTGCTCCTCCTGGCGCGGCTCGGGCTGCGCGCGAGCGAGGTCGTGGCGCTCGAACTCGACGATATCCTTTGGGAGGTCGGCGAGATCGTCGTTCGCGGCAAGGGGCGACTCCACAGCCGACTGCCGCTACTCGAAGACGTGGGAGAAGCGCTGGCAGTCTACCTTCGCGAGGCGCGTGGTCGAAGCACGTCGCGCCGCGTATTCCTGCGACGCTGCGCTCCCCACGTCGGACTGTCGGGACCCACCGCCGTATGCACAGTCGCGCGCGAGGCCCTTCAACGCGCGGGGCTGCGGCCGGCCGGCCGCGTCGGTGCCCACATCTTCCGGCACAGCCTCGCCACGCGGATGATCCGGCGCGGAGCGTCGCTCGGGGAGATCGCCCAGGTGCTCCGTCACCGCTCCATCGACACCACGCAGCTCTACGCGAAGGTGGATTTCGAGGCACTGCGCGGCGTCGCCCTGCCGTGGCCGACCGAGGAGGCCAGCCGATGAGCGCCCTCCATGACGCCCTCACGGAGTACCTCGCGACTCGACGCGCTCTGGGCACACGACTCGGATGGCCGGAATCGTGTACGTGCTCACCCCACCACCCTGACCCCCACAGTCGGGGTGAGCAGGCTCTCCAGGTCCCCCACCCCTGGAGAGAACCATGGACGACAGCGCCACCACCGCCGCCACCCTCCGCCAACTGCTGAAGCAGACCCGCCCCCGCACGCCCTCGCTGGGCTGGCCTGTAGAGCTCCGCCGCCGTGTCGCTCGGCACGCAGCCGCCCGGCGCGAGGGAGGCGAGGGCTGGACGAGCATCGGCCGCAGCCTCGGGGTCGGCCGGAACTCGGTACGCAGCTGGGTCGAGGCCCTCGACGAGGCTCCCCGCGCTGGCGCGATGGTGCCAGTCATCATCGCCGAGCCTACGACGGTCTCGTCTCCAGCCCCAGCCCCCGAGCCCACTGTCGCCGCCGAGCTGGTGTTGGTCTCCCCGCGCGGCTTTCGGTTGGAGGGCCTGGACGTCTCCGCCGCCATCACGGCGCTGGAGCGGCTGGGATGATCGGCGTCGGCTCTGGTGTGCGCGTCTGGGCCCGCGCTGCGCCCACGGATCTGCGCAAGGGCTTCGGGGGCCTGACGGCCATCGTGGAGCGGGAGTTGGGTCACGATCTGCGCACCGGCGACCTGTACCTGTTCGTCAACCGCCGTCGCAGCGCGGCCCGCGTCTTGCTCTGGGACGGCACCGGCATCTGCATCTACGCCAAGAAGATGTCGGGCCGGCGCTTCGCGAAGCTGTGGCGCCAGGGTGGTTCCGGGGTGGCGCTACGCCTGACCGCGGCCGAGCTGGGCCTGTTCCTGGAGGGGGTCGAAAGTTCGCGCCCGATCCGCCGAAAAAGCGCCTGAAAGCATTGTATGTTGCGTGATTGTCGGGGTGTTTCGGGTTACATGGAGACATGTCCGAAGCCACCGCCGACCTTCGACTCGAGCTGGACGTGGACGCCATCCACGTGCGCTCCACGGCCAGCGTCATCGACGCCCTCGAGGCCGCCGAGCACAGGATCCGCGAGGCCGAGCGGGCTCGTGACGCCGCCATCCGAGAGCGCGACGCCCTGGCCCGCGAGCACGACGCCACCACCCAGGCGCTGGCGGCGAGGACGAAGGAGCGCGACGACTCCGACGCGGCGCGCAAGCAGCTGGCCATGGAGAAGCGGGCCCTCGAGAACGAGACCGAGGTGCTGCTGAAGCGCCTCTCCGAGCTGACCACGAAGCTGGCGGCCGCCGAGGACACCGACCGGCAGCTCGCCCTGTCGCTGGAGATGAGCAAGCTGCAGCGACGGCTGGACGAGCGCAACAAAGCCCTGTTCGGCAGCCGCTCGGAGCGCCGGCCGCGAAGCAGCGAAGACGGCCAGAAGAAGAAGAAGAGAAAGAAGCGCACCCGCAGCGGCCCCACGCCTCAGCCCAAGCTCGAGCGGAGCGTCCAGCTCCACCTGCTCTCCGAGGAGCAGTGCAGCGGCGGCTGCGACAAGTGCAGCGGCGACTTCGAGCCCATGGAGGGCCAGTTCGAGGACAGCGAGCGGATCACCGTGAAGCGGGTCCGCTACGAGGTTCGGGTGGACCGGCAGCAGAAGTACCGCTGCAAGATCTGCAAGCACATCGTCACCGCACCCAAGCCCAAGAGCTTCATGCCCGGCGGCCGCTACACCGAGGAGTTTGCGGTCAAGGTGGCCGTGGACAAGCACGTCGACAACCTCTCGCTGAACCGGCAGGTCACGCGCATGGCGCGGCGGGGGCTGGAGATCACCACCCAGGTCCTCTGCGACCAGCTCGAGCGACTCTACATCCTGCTGGTGCCCACCCTGATCGTGCTGCACGAGCGGATCCTGCAGGCCGTGCTGGTCCAGGCTGACGAAACCACCTGGCGCGTGATGGGCACCGGCGGCAGCAAGAAGTGGTGGGTCTGGACCATCTCCGATGGCGAGGCGGTCTATTTCCAGATCGTGCCCAGCCGCGGCAAGGCCGCCGGTCGCCAGCTCTTCAAAGACTACGCCGGCTTGGTCATGGCCGATGACTACGTCGTCTACACCGCTCTCGAGAAGGAACGGACCCGCCAGGGCGGGCGCGTGCAGATCATCGACGCCGACGGGGACATCATCACCCTGCCCACCCCCGACTACGTGCTCGCCTCCTGCTGGGCCCACGCCAGGCGCTACTTCGTCAAGGCGGCGCGCTACCACGACGAGGCCGAGCAAGCCCTGGACCTCATCGACGCGCTGTTCCACATCGAGCAAGAAGCGCAGGAGCAGGCCAGGGCGAAGGTGACGCTGGCTCGCGAGGCGGGTGACCCCGACGCCGAGCAGGCCGACGCCGAACACCTGGTGGAAGCCCGGCGCCGCCTGCGCGCCGAGTGCTCGCGGGATGTCGTCGCCGAGCTGAATCGCTGGCGCAAGGAGCAGCGCCCCATGCCCGGCAGCGCCATGGACGAGGCCCTGAACCACCTCGACAAGATCTGGCCCAGGCTGATCCTGTTCCTCGACGATCCCCGGATCCCACTGGACAACAACCTCAGCGAGCGCCAGGTCAGGGGCCCCGTCCTGGGCAGGAAAAACTTCCAGGGCTCCCGCTCGGAGACCGGAACCCGCGTCGCCGCCCTCTTCTACAGCCTTCTGGCCACCTGCCGCCTCATGGGCCTGGACCCTCACGCCTACCTGCTCGAGGCCGTCCGAAGGGCCGTGAAGGATCGCGAGTCGGTGTTCTTGCCACACGACTTCCGCGACATGCTGCACGAGCAGCAGTAGGCGGAGCCCACCGAAGAGGGCTGACGCCCGCCCTGTGAGGCGCGCGCGGGCCGGTCAGTTCTTGTCCGTGGTGCCGGCGTGAGCACGTACGGAATCGTCGCTCCGCCGGTTCGTCGACTTCGTCGAAGCCGAGGGCGCGGAGTTCGTCACCACGGAGGTGGCCGTGCGCTGGGCGGTCCAGCCCGTCGGAGTCCAGCGCGCGACGCACGCGCGCCGGCTCGGGATCGTGCGAGGGTTCGCTGCCTGGCTCCAGGCGACGGACAGGAGGACGCAGGTTCCTCCGCAGCGGCTCCTACCCGCAGGCCAGCGCCGCCCGGCTCCGCACATCTACAGCGACCGCGAGATCGCCAACCTGATGGCCGCCGCTGACCGACTGCGTTCGGCGTCGGGACTGCGCCACGCCACGTTCCAGACGCTCCTCGGGCTTCTGGCCGCCACCGGCCTGCGACCCGGCGAGGCGCTCGCGCTCAACGTCGACGACGTGGATCTCGTTGGCGGCGTTCTCGCCGTCCGGGAGTCCAAGTTCGGCAAGTCGCGCTTCGTCCCCCTGCAGGAGTCCGCTCGCTCCGCCTTGGCGGCCTACGCCAGGTTGCGCGACACGATCCTTCCCTGCCGAGACACGCCGGCCTTTCTCGCCACAGAGCGAGGAGCGCGCCTTGGCCCATGCGCCACTCGACGCACATTCGCAACACTCTGCCAGGCCGTCGGCCTGCGCCCCCGGCTGCATGCACGCCGAGTCGGGCGGGGCCCACGACTTCAGGATCTTCGGCACACGTTCGCGACCCGAAGGCTCATTGAGTGGTACCGCGCGGGCCTCGACGTGGACCGGCTCATGCCCCGCCTGGCCACTTACCTCGGTCATGTCCACATGACGGAAACCTACTGGTACATCCAGGCGGTCCCCGAGCTCCTGGGCCTCGCGACCGAGCGCCTGGAGGCGGCCGCGCACGGAGATGCCCCTGACCGCGGCGAATCTTCCCGCGCTCCTCCAGCGATTCTTCACCGATCGGCTCCAATCGCAGCTCGACGCGAGTCCACATACCATCGCGTCTTACCGTGACGCATTCCGGCTGCTGCTCGTCTTCGCCTCGGAGCGCCTGGGGCGGGCGCCGTCCCAGCTGTGCGTGGAAGACCTCGACCCGGCCCTCCTCGGTGCCTTCCTCGACCATCTGGAGCACGAGCGCGCCAACACCCCGAAGACCCGCAACACCCGCCTCGCCGCCCTCCGCGCGTTCTTCCGATTCGTCTCGTACGCGGAGCCGGCGTGCTCTCTGCAATGCCAGCGTGTCCTCGCGATCCCGAGCAAGCGCCATGAGCGCCGGCCTGTCGAGTTCCTGACCGAGGAGGAGACCGCGGCGCTTGTCGCCGCGCCCGACCCGGCCACGTGGATCGGAAAGCGAGACCGCGCCATGCTGCTCGTTGCGGCCCACACAGGGCTGCGCAACGCCGAGATCCGCTCCCTTCGACGTCGCGACGTGGCCCTCGGTGTCGGCGCGCACGTCCGGTGTTCGGGCAAGGGGCGCAAGATGCGCTGCACCCCGCTGCGCCGTGATGTCGCGACGGTCCTCGAGTCGTGGCTCGCCGAGAGGGGCGCAGATCCGGAAGCCCCGGTATTCCCGAACTCACGCGGCGGATTCATGAGCGCCGACGCCCTTCAGCGGCTCGTCGCCCAGCACGTTGCGGCGGCCTGCGCTACGTGCTCCTCGCTCGTGGGCCGCAAGATCACGCCGCACACGCTGCGCCACACGACGGCGATGGGGCTCCTGCGGCGTGGAGTCGACCTGACCGTGATCGCTCTCTGGCTCGGCCACGAGTCAACTGAGACGACGCAGATCTACCTCCACGCCGACATGCGGATCAAGGAGCAGGCCCTTGGGTACGCCGATCCCACCGGCGCCCCGCCAGCGCGGTTCCGGCCGAAGGACGACCTGCTCGCGTTCCTCGAGAGCCTCTGACTATGCCGAGTCCATGACGGTCCAGGATCAGGGATCCCACCGCGCTTGCCGCCTCGCCCGATCCCGACGCGGCATAATCCTGGACGCGGCATTACAAAGGTGAGCGCGACATCCGGC
>CALDOK010000050.1 GCA_937912125.1 uncultured Pseudomonadota bacterium | reverse complement strand
GTACAGCGGGAGCTGGCCCACCAGCAGCGAATGCGCGATGCCGCCGCGGGCATGCGGCTGTACGAAGACCGCTTCGTCGACGCCCTCGCCCAGCACCATCAGGTCAAGGACGCCATCCTGCTGTCCCAGCTGTACCGCCGCCAGGCCCGCTTCGACGAGGCCCGGGCTGTGCTCGAGCAGGCCCTGGCTCAGGACTCCACGGCGGACCTGATCTGCCGCCTGGGGCGCATCTACCGCGACCAGGGCCATGCCGAGCTCGAAGAAGCCACCTTCCAGCGCGCCGTGGACGAGTACCCGGACGTCCACCTGGGCTACCGCTGGCTCACCCGCACCCTACGGGATCGGGGCAGGCTGGACGAGGCCCTCGCGGTGCAGCGGCTGGAGGTGGAGCGCATCCCCGACGCCCTCTCCTGGATCAACCTGGCCAACCTCTACTGGGGCTCAGGGCAGCGCGAGCAGGCACTGACCTCCTTCGAGGCAGCCTACGCCATCCAGCCAAACGACTACGCGCTGGCGCGGCAGGGGTCGCTGCTGGCCGAGCTGGGCCAGCCCGCCCAGGCCGAGCTTCGTCTTCGCGCCTCCATCGCCCTGCACGAGACCGGCCAGGCCTGGGTGGAGCTGGCACGGCTGCAGCGGGGCCAGGGGGAGACGGACCAGGCCTTGGCGTCCTACCGCCGGGCCCTCGAGCTGGGCGAAGCACAGTGGGACTACGACCAGTACGCAGAGCACACCCGGCCCACCCAGTTCAGCACGGTACACCTCGAGCTGTCGGCGCTGCTTCGCTCCAGCGGCGACGAGCAGGGTGCGGAGGCGCTGCTGGCCAGCCTGCCGCGCAACGAGATCAGCGCCGCCAACTACCGGGCTCTGCTGGACATGACGCTGCCCCGGGGGATCCTCGTGGTGGTGGTGCAGTACCCCCTGCGCCCGCTGCGTCCCCTCGAGCTGCTGGTGGGGAGCCAGCCCGGGGTGATCTTCGTGGACAACCAGGCCAGCTTCGAGCTGGCGGTGGCCCGCGAGGGCTACAACGCCCTGTTCGTGGACAGCTACGGCGGCGACTTCGGGCACGGCACGCCGCGGGGAAACCGCATCGTGGCCGAGAACATCGCCCGCGCCATGGCCGCCACCTGGTATCCTGCAGGCGCCGCCGAGGTCTCCCCGTGAACCCGCTCCTGCTCCTCTCGCTGCTGGTGACATCCCCGCTGGCCCAGGAACCCCACCCGCCGCTCCCGGCGCCTCCGCCGCCCACGGGGCCTGCCTTGGCACCCAGCGCTCAGGCACTGGACCTCGAGGAGCAGCTGGCGCGCGCGGACTCCCCCGGCCCGGTGATGCTGGTGCTGGCGGCCGACCGGGGCGGAGTGCTCGCCCAGGGCGACCCCACGCTGGTGATCGAGTCCGAGGGCAGGGTGTGGCAGGTGCTGCTGGGCGACGAGGGACGATCACCGGACCGGACCGCCGGCGATGGCGTCTACACGGGCAGCCTGAGCATCCCGGAGCAGCAGCTCGCCGTCTACGTGTTGAAGAGCGCGGGCGGCGACGAGCTGTGGCGTGACCAGGCTCCCCTGTCGGGGCCTGGCACTCGCCCGCGCTTGGCCTTCCTGGTCGAGTCCGGCCATGTCACGGCCCTGATCCGCACCTTCAACGACTCCGCGGGCCAGGCCATTCCTCCGGGCCAGGAGCCAGAGCAGCCCGAAGAGTTCTTCGATGAAGGTGCCGATCCCAGGCTCGACGAGATCGGGGCTGATCCCGAGGATC
>CALDOK010000049.1 GCA_937912125.1 uncultured Pseudomonadota bacterium | reverse complement strand
CGGTGTCGGCATCGCTGTCGGCGTCGGTGTCGGTGTCGGTGTCGGTGTCGGTGTCGGTGTCTCCTTCGGGCGGAGCGGTGTCGTCGACGTCCTTGTCACCGCAGCCGAGCAAGCCGACGCTCAGCAGGCCGGCGTGGAGCATCAGGGGGATCGTGAGCCTCATGGTCTCTCCTCTTTGCCGCACGCCATGGAGCGGCGTGCGGGATCCAGAGCATGATAGCACCAGACCGGCGAGTGTTGGACTAGTCTGTCTCGCCGAAGATGCCGCAGAGCGCCGCGGCCAGATCGTCCATGCGGTAGGGCTTGCGCAGCACGGCGTCGAAGCCGTGGTCGTGGAAGCTGGACAAGACTTGGTCGTTGGCGTAGCCCGAGGACGCCACGATGGGCACCTTGGCCTGCCTGGCACGCAGCCCTTGGGCGGTCTCGATGCCGCCCATGCCCCCACGGATGGTGAGATCGAGGATCACCGCGTGGAAGGGCTGGCCGCTGTCTTCGGCCTGCTGCCAGGTGGACAGGGCTTCGCCGCCTTCTTCGGTGGCGATGGGCTGGAAGCCCATGGAGTCGAGCATGTCGCAGAGCACCTCGAGCACGGCGGGGTCGTCGTCCATCACCAGGATCCGCTGGCCTGAGATGTCCTCGGGGCAGGCGAAGTGCTCGGCGGTGGGGGCCTCACGGTCGCTGGCGGTGAGGCTCGAGGCGGGGAGCCAGACCTGGAAGCAGGCGCCCTGGCCTGGCTGTGACTCGACCTGCATGTGGCCGCCGTGGTCGCGGACGATGGCGAAGCAGGTGGTGAGGCCGAGGCCGCTGTTGCCCTGACGCGTGGAGAAGAAAGGGTCGAAGATGCGGGCCCGGTCTTGCTCGGAGATGCCGTGGCCCTCGTCCTGGACCTCGACCAGGACGAAGCGCTTGCCGTAGCTGGAGGTGGGACCTGCGCCCGGGCCAGCGCTGACGTCGTTGCGCGCTCGGATGGTGATGCATCCGCCCTGGGGCATGGCCTGGGAGGCGTTGATGGCCAGGTTCTGGACCAGGCGGCTGATCTGCCCGAGATCGGCATCGACGGCCCAGAGGTCTTCGTCCAGCTCGAAGACGCAGCGGGCGGTGCTGCCGGTGAGCACGAAGCTGGCGGAGTCCCGGATGGTGTCGCCGATGGATGCGGTGGAGAGCACGGGGGTGCCGCCGCTGGCGAAGGACAGCAGCTGATGGGTGAGGTTGGTGGCATGCCTCAGCGCTTCCTGGGCCTTGGAGAGGCGCAGGCGGACAGGGCTGTGGGTGGGCAAGGTGGCGGCGGCCAGCTCGAGGTTGCCGAACAGGGCCATGAGCACGTTGTTGAAGTCGTGTGCGATCCCGCCGGCCAGGGTGGAGAGGGACTCGAGCCGAGCGGCCTCGAGCAGCTGGTGTTGGGAGCGCTCGCGGATGGCTTGTTCCCGCTGGAGGCGCACCAGGAACCAGGCCAGGGTGATCAGGCACAGGGCACTGCTGCCCAAGACATTGGCGGCCGCGAGCCACGGAAGCACCTGGGGGGGCAAGCCAGCGAAGCCCATGGTGTCGATGGGCAGGAGCAGCAGCGCCAGCAGGAGCGCCGCGAAGGCCACGCAGACCACGATGGTGCTGCGCAGACCCAGGAACACCAGGGTGGCCATGGGGGCGATGAGGCCCCAGATGACGAACAGCCCGGACTCGAGCAGGCCGCCGGTGACCACGGTGTTGGCGCCGCAGGTGAGGTAGACGCCGGCCACGCTGATCTGCACCACCGGGACCAGGTGCTGGGGCTTGCGGCGGACCCACAGCAGCCCAGCGGCCGCGACCACGAAGAGGAGGCCTTCCACGGCGGTGGCCGCCCAGTGGCCCAGCAGGGCGTAGAGAATGCCCCACAGGGCGATGGACAACAAGCCCCCGGCCAGCAGGATCTCGAGGAGCTCCTGCTTCGCCTGGGTGGGTGGGGGTGCCGGTGAGTGCGGGAAGGCCATGTGTCACGGTTGGAGTGCGTGAAACCCACCTATCTGAACCTGGTACCCCTGGCTGCCCAGGACCGCGCAAGACGGGCTCGGGGCTGCGGGTTAGCAGGGCGCGCTCTTCCTGGAGGCAGGCCATGAACGACGAAGTAGACCAGAGCGATCGCATCCAGCTCCCTCGGGGCTGGGGGCCTGTGCTCCTGCTGGCCGCCGTGGTGCTGCTGTCCGACCTGGCGCTGGGCCTGTGGGTCCGAAGCTTGTTGGTCGACCACAGCGTCGCCATGGCCCAGGCGGGCTCAGCGGCGGGTGGCCGTCCCACCAGCGCGCCCATGGGGCCCATCGCAGGACAGGCCGTGCCCGGTGCGGCGGTCCCCGTTGCGGCGGTCCCCGGTGTGGTCGCCGGCGTCACCCCCAGCGCCGCTGGCGGGACCTACCAGGTCGACGAGTCGGTGTTCACCGAGGAGCTCGACGCGTTCGTGCGCTCCGAGGCCCTGGCCGCGGGAATGGACCCCGAGTCCGTACCTACCGCCCGGCAGGTCTACGAGCAGATGGAGCGCTCCGGCTTGCTGCCTGCCAACGGGGATCTCGACATACACACCGTCCTCAGCGGGCATGTGCGCGAGATGGCCAAGCACGCGGCGGGCGGCGGCGAAGTCCCCGGCGGCGGCGCGGGGATGCCCGGCGGCGGCGCGGGGATGCCCGGTGGCGGCAAGCCTGGCGGTCAGCCGCCTGTGGGCGCGGGGGCCGAGTAGCGAGCGGGGTTCAGCGCGGGGTCGGGGCTGGCCCGATGGCGGTCGGGCCGTGCATGACGGCCGTGGGGCCTGGCATGGCGCTCATGCTGGTACCGGCGGGCAGCGTGGTCGGATCCTCGATCTCCCCCTCCGGCGCCATCCACAGGTACGTGCAGCCCATGAAGAGATCGGTGGACCACACGACCTGCATGTCGAAGGAGTCCAGGATCTCCGTGAGCAGGTCCTGGGAGTTGGGGTAGCGCTCGCGCCAGGAGGCGTCGCGCTCGGGGCAGTAGTAGGTGGACACGCCGTGGACCTTGTCGAGCCTGGGCAGCGCGCCGAGGTCGCGCAGGGAGAGCAGGTGGACCTGCTCGAGGTCCATCAGGAACAGCTCCAGCGCCCCTGGGTCTTCGGTGAAGGGTGAGAACAGGCCCTGGTCGACCGCGATCAGGCAGTCCGCTTCGGAGGGGTCGGGGCAGGTGGCGGCGAGCAGCTCGCGGACCTGTGCGTGGGCGAAGCCTTTCCACGGGCGGTAGTGGTTGTTGGGGTGGACGCCCGCGGTGAAGTCCGGGAAGCCGGGGATGCCGTGGAAGAGCACCACTGTGTTCTTGTCGAGCCACTGGGGCAGCGAGGAGATGAGGAAGGCGAACACCGCGGGGATCAGCCCCCAGGGGCCCATGCGCGCGATCCCGAGGCCCCCCAGGATGGCCAGGGCCACCATCATGGGGGTGAAGTTGTCCAGCCCAGCGCGGAACACGACCCACAACAGGCCCCCCAGCAGCAGCCAGATCGCCAGCAGGAGCCGAACGGGCCTGCGGGGCAGGCTGGGCCGCCGGATGTTCAGCAACACCAGCCCGAGGACGCAGGCGATGAAGGTGGGCCAAGCCAGGTTGGACACCAGCTGCTCGAGGAACTGGGGCAGCTGAGTGGCGTAGCGGTCCCGGGCGCCCATCTTGGCCTCCAGGTACTGCAGCAGCTGCATGGCGGGTACCACTGTGGACAGACCCCAGGCGGCGAGCACCAGCAGGATGCGACGCCAGGCGCGGGGAGGTCCTCCGGTCCACAGGAGCAAGGGAGCGATGGGCGCCATCCAGATCAAGCCCGAGTGGCGCAGGGTGATCGCCAGGGAGCCGCCCAGGGCCAAGGCCGCCACCGAGCGCCAGCGGGTGAGGCCGCGGTCGCGCTGCCACACCGCAACGACCAGCACTGCGATGGCGGCCTCGGGGATATGGATCCATGGGGTGCGGCCCATGATGACCACCATGGGCATGGCCGCCGCCAGGGCCGTGGCGCAGAGGCCGGCCAGGGGCGAGCCTTCGTGTCGGGCCACCAGCGCGGCGCCCAGGAGCAGCAGGGAGACCCACGCGGCGCAGGCCAGCTCGAAGGGCAGTGGCCCCCTGCCCAGCAGGTGCAGGCCCACCGCGAGCAGCAGGTTGTACCAGCCGCTGCTCTGGCCCAGGGCGCCCAGCAGCTCGGCGGCGTTGGCCACGGGGGCGTCCAGAGCGTTGTAGAGCGAGGGGACCAGCTTGTAGTACAGGCCGGGATCCCGGGGCAGGCGCACGTCGATGAACGAGAAGTGCAGCTGGGCGCCCAGTACGGTGAGGATCAGCGCGGCCGTGAGGAGGTCGTAGGCCTCGAAGCGGCGGCGGTCTTGGGGGGCGGGGGGAGCGGGCTGCGTCATGGCCACAACATAGCCAGGGCCGTGCGTCGAGGCGCTGCTTCGCTGAGGGTCTAGTCGAGCCAGCTCAGCTCGATGAGCTCCCACGCCCCGTCGCCGCTGCTGGCGCTGACCACCGCGCCGGCGTCGGTGGCGGCCAGGCTGTCGATGAAGGGCACGCCCAGATCCTGGCAGTCCGGCAGCGCCGTGGGGTCCTCCAGCCGGCAGACCTCGGCCGTGAGCAGATCTCCCTGCCTGGCCCAGTACAGGGAGCCCGCCGAGTCCCAGATCGGCGCGATGTGACCGAACACCATGGCGGTGTCGTCCACGGCCCTGGGGGTGTGCCAGCTCGTGCTGCGGAAGGGGTTGTTGGCGTGGGTGATCAGGAGGTGTACGCCTTGGTCGTCGTAGGCATGCCAGGCCACGCGGAGCGCGCCGTCCAGCGTCGCCAGCGCCGGATGGGCCTGCCGAACGTAGCTGTGGCCGGTGCTGTCCTGGGTGCCCGCCAGGTAGGCGAAGTCCCAGATCGGGTCCCCGTCCTGGGGCCAGGTGACCCGGTAGATGTAGGCCTGGCGCGTGTAGCGGGCAGAGGCGGAGTCCAACCCGGCCTCGAAGGCCACCCACAGCTCGTCATCGATGCTGACGATCTCCGGCTCGCTGGTGTAGAACAGGTCCGGGAATGTAGCCTCGGACCGCGTCCAGCCCTGGTCCTCGGACCAGCGAGCGAGCTCGATCACGAAGTCATCGGCGGTGACCTGGCCCTCGGTCTTCTCGCCGATCGAGTTGTCGTAGGCCAGCACCAAGCCTCCGCTCTGGGGGGAGGTCAGGGAGGGGGCCACGTGGGGCCACTGGACCTCGTCGGGGAAGTCGGTGTCCAGCCACTCGCCCCCCAGCGCCCGCCGGGAACACTCCAGGAGCCAGGGGAGGTGCTCGGCGCCCTCGGTCAGGGTCAGCTCTCGCCAGCAGGCGTAGTCGCTCGTCTGGGTGCTGAGCACCCGTGGCTCTTCGATCTGGAAGGCTCCGGGGGTGCCCAGGTCCTGGCCTGCCACCGAGAGCCCGCTGCGGTGGAGCCGGTCGTCCTGCCAGCGCTGCACCGCCACCAATGGGCCCGAGGCGGCGACCCGCACGTCGCCGCGACGTTGCGCCACCGCCGGCTCGCCCACCAGGACATCGGTGAGCACCAGGCCGGTGGAGTAGGGCATGGAGGCGCCCAGCAACCAGGCGGTCGTGCTCGTGAGGTCCTCGAGGACCACCGGCAGCTGGACCTCGACGTTGCGCTGGATGCCGGCGCCCCACAGGAACATGGGGATCTCGCGGCAGCCGCTGCAGTGGCAGCCGTGGTTGGTGTAGGGGTAGGCGTCGTCCTCGACGGTGCGATGGCGGCCGTGGTCCGCGATCATCACCATCAGGGTCTCGTCGTTGAACCCGCTCTCGTGGGCGAGCCAGCGGTGGAACGCGGTCAGCTCCAGATCGGTCGAGGCCACCGTGTCGGCGTAGATGTAGGGCTGGTTGTGGCCGGCCCGGTCGATCTGGTGCAGGTTGGCCAGGACCATGGTGGCCCCTCGCTCGAGGCGCTCCCGCGCGCTCGCGATCACGCGGCCGTCGTCCTGGTCGAAGCCATCGGCCTCCAGGTCGTTCTCGTAGAGTTGCTCGTGGCTGGCTGCGAGGTCGGGGCCCAGGCCCGGGTACAGCCCGTAGCGCACGGTCTCGATGTGAGCTGTGTTGGCCACGATCCAGGCCGTGCCCTCCTGGCCCTGGTGGGCGCTGCGGAGGGCCTCGGGCAGGGTGGGGTAGTGCACCAGGTACTGGCCCAGGCCGTCGAAGTGGGCCAGGGGCAGGAAGGGCTCGCGGTGCCCGGTGAACAGATCGCCATGGGCGGGGGTGGTGGTGGTGACCCCGGTGTTGTAGCCGTGGCGGATCAGGGCGCCGGTGGGCATCACCTCGCTGCGCACCTTCGGCAGGATCCCATCGGTGTAGCCGTCCCAGGCATCGGACCAGCCGTCGCCCCAGTCGTCGTCGCCCCCCAAGGTCTCCTCGAGCCGGGCACCATCCAGCACCAGCACCGCCAGGCGCGTCGCGACCCCCTGCCTGGCCTCGATGGGGGGAGAGGTGTCGTAGACACCGTCGGGACCGCTGTCTGTAGGGTCTGGCCCATCCGGCGTGGAGCCACAGCCCCGACCGCAGCCCGAGAGCAGCAGCGTGATGGTGATCTGGCCGAGGTGGGAGGCGCGGGGGATCAAGAGGGGGGGGGAATAGCAGGACTCCCCTTCACCCACTGTCAACTCGCGGACAGGCACGGTCAATTCGCGGACAGGAACGGTGCTCGCTTAGTGCAGGACGACGTGTACCGGCCCCGAAGACGCCCCGTAGAAGGGCACGCGGGCCTCGAAGACGTGCTCCCCCGGAGTCAGGGGCCAGCGCGCCGAGAAGGGAGCCTGGACAAGCGCGAAGGGCTCGCCGTCGACGGTCCACAAGACCTGCTCCACGCCCCGGTCCACCTCGACGCTCAGGGTCAGGGTGGCCAGCTCGGGCGGGGTCTCGGGGTCGTGGACCACGCGCATGCCGTCCTGGGGAGCGGTGATGGCGATGCGCGGGCGGTCGTGGGAGCCCAAGCTGCCGGTGCCGGGGTGCGCGGCCAGGGCGGGGGGGGGCTCCATGCCCTGGCTGGCTGCCCAGGCGGCGTAGCGGGAGGGCAGGTCCACGAAGATCTGGGCGCTGCGGTGCTCGGTGGGGGTGTCCGCGGTGGCGATGGCGCCGGTGCGGCGGTCCACCTCGAGCTGCAGGTGGGCGTCGCAGGGATCTACGGGCTCGGTTCCAGGGCGGAAGTACTCCGTGACGGTGTGCTCGCAGGCGGAGCCCGGCAGCTTGCCAGACAGTGGGCAGATGCGCACGGGCACGCTGCCTTCGGGGGAGGGGAAGGCCAGATCGGCCATGCCGTCCAGCTCGTGTTGGTGCAGGAGTTCGACCACCTGCTGCACCAGGGACGCGCCCCCTCGGTATCCGCTCACGCCCTGCATGGGTCGCCAGTCGGGGTGGCCCACCCAAGCTCCGACCACCCAGTCCTGGGAGAAGGCCACGGCCCAGGCGTCGCGCCAGTCCTCGGAGGTTCCAGTCTTGACCGCTACGGGGAAGGGGTACTCGGAGAAGCCCATGCGCGGGAAGCTGGGCAGCCTGGCGAGGGGATCGCTCAGCCACTGGGCCACGAGCTGGGCGCTGCTGGGAGAGAAGGCACGGCTGGTGTCGCGGGGCTCGTCGGGCAGCCAGACCAGGTCCCCCAGGCGCCCATCGTCCGCCAGGGCTGTGTAGGCCCGGACCAGGCTCTGGAGGTTGGTGGGGGCGCCGCCGATGGCCAGCCCTAGGCCGTAGTGGCTGGCGGGCAGGCTGCCGTCGTGCAGGCCCAGGGCCTCGAAGAAGGCGTAGCCCTCGTCCAGCCCCACCCTGTCCAGCAGGCGCACGGCGGGGACGTTGCGGGAGTTGGCCAGGGCGCGGCGGGGAAGCATGGGCCCCAGGAAGTGCTCGTCGGCGTTTCCGATGCCGTCGGGCCCGCGGTGCAGGTCGTCCATCAGGGTGGACGGGGTGAGGACGCCGCGATCCAGGGCCAGGGCGTAGAGGAAGGGCTTGAGGGTGGAGCCGGGGTAGCGGGGGACGCGGGTGTAGTCGATGGAGCCGGCGAAGCGGGCGTCGAACCAGGAGGTGGACCCCACCGACGCCAGCACCTCCCGCGTGTGGGGGTCCACCACCACCAGCGCTCCGTTACCCGCCCCGCGCTCCTCGAGGCTGGCCACGTGGATCTGCAGGATGGTCTCGAGCTCGGCCTGCAGGTCCAGGTCCAGGCTGCAGCGCTGCACGGGCTGAGCAGCCAGGGCCTGCCAGCGCCCAGGGTCGGCGCGCAGCTCGGCCTCGAGCTGCAGGATGGTGTGGAGGGCCGCGGGCGGCCGAGCGCCCCGGTCCGGGACCGCGAGCACCGCCAGATCCAGCAGGGCCTGGTCGTGGTCGGCTTGCCCGATGACCCCGCCCTCGAGCAGCTCAGCCAGGATGCGCTCGGCGCGATCCGCGGCCCGGGCTCGGCCGGCCGGGTGGAAGGGGTTGGTGCGCGAGGGGGCCTGGGGCAGCGAAGCCAGGAAGGCGACCTCGGCCCAGCTGAGGTCGGCCACGGGCTTGTCGAGGTAGCGGCGGGCCCCGTAGCCGATGCCGTGGATGCGGTTGCCGTAGGGCACCAGGCGCAGGTAGTGGGCCAGGATCTCGCGTCGGTCGTAGCGCAGGGTCAGGGCGATGGCGGTCAGGGCCTCGACCACCTTGCGGCGGTAGCTGCGCGGCCCCGGATCCTGCATGCGCGCCACCTGCATGGTCAGCGTGGAGGCGCCCGAGACCACCTGGCCGCTGTGCGCGTTCTGCAGCACCGCCCGCGCTACGCTCCTGGCGTCCACCCCCGAGTGCTCCCAGAAGCGCTTGTCCTCGATGGCCACCGTGGCGGCCGCCACCCGCCAGGGGATCTCGTGCACGCTCCAGTACCCCAGCTCCTGCTCGGGGTCCTGGGCCAGCTCGGCCATGAAGCGTCCGTCGCGATCCTGCAGCAGCAGCGTGGGCGTGGGCGAGCGGAGCACCGCCCGGTTGCTCACCTTGCCCGCCAGGCCCAGTCCCAGGATCAGGCCGGCACCGAGCAGGGTGAGCAGGGGGAGGCGGGTGCGATCGTTCACCTGGACTGGTCCTCCCTGTGCCGTCTCTCCTGGCGCCCACGCTTCATCCCTACTCCCTCGCGATCACGATCTTGGCGCCTGGGGACGAGCCCACGACGCTGGCGTCGTACATCATCTCGGCGCGGGCCGAGGGCTGGATGTAGGCGCCGGGGGTGAAGGCCCGCACGCGGAAGCGGAAGTCGTAGGTGCCCTTGGGGAGGTGGTTGTAGAAGAACGCCACGCGGTCGTCGGCGTAGTCGGCGTAGGTGGGCTGGCGGGTGAGGCCGGCCGAGGGGGTGGCCTCGGGGGGGGCTGTGGCAAGGGTGGGGTTCAGGGGCTCCATGCCGGCGGCCAGGGGCACCGTGATGGCCACGTGGTAGCGGTCCTCGGGCACCACCACGGTGACGTGGTCCTCGATCACGTCGCCCACGGTGTAGCGGACGGTCTGGCCCGCCTGCTCGAGGGCCTGCTTCTCGCTGGGGGCGTCGGCGGCCAGGACCCGATCCAGGCTGCGCTGGACCACGAAGCCGCGGCTGGAGGCCTGCTCCTGGCTGCCGTCCTGAGCGGGCAGGTAGAAGGCGTCGCTGCGCACCAGGATGGGCCCGGCGCCGCGGCCGCTGGCTTCGGTGTGCAGCACCTGCAGGGCGCCGCTGCCGTCGACGGTCCAGAAGCTGACGGGGTTGTCACCGTCCAGCCGCGCGGTCTGGGTGGCGCCGCCGTCCACCAGCGCTACGCTGTGGCTGGAGGCGTCCTTGCGGGGGGTCTTCAGGCGCTCGCCGATGGCCAGCATGGCGGCGGAGTTGGCGTTGGTGCTGCCCCAGCCGTCGGTGCGGCCCAGGGTGACGATGGCGTCGTACAGCAGGGGAAGCCGGGGGTGGTCGGGGGCGGTGCGCGCCAGGGCCTGTGCCATGGACGCGATGGTGCGGGTCTCTCCGGCCAGGATCAGGCCGCTGCGGGTGCGGCGCTGGGCCTGCAGGCCGCCGTAGATCTCGTCGCCCTGGTGCAGGCGTACGATCATCATCTCGGCGAGCTTGTCCACCAGCTGATCGCTGATGGGGGTGTCCTGCTGCCCGGCGCGGGCTCCGGCCAGCAGCACCTGAGCGGTGCCCTCGGCGTCGAGGTAGCTGGACTTGCGGCCCAGCTCGGCGAAGTAGGAGCGGTCGAAGTGGCCGGCGGCGGCCAGGGCGCTGAGGGCCCAGGCGCGCTCTTCCCAGGCTTCGCCGTCGAGGAAGTAGGGGAAGTCGGAGCGCAGGGCCTGCTCGAGGCTGCGCACCAGCACGGCCATGACACTCTCGTCCACGGCGTAGCCGGCCTCCTTGGCGTCCACCAGGAACAGCACGGTCCAGGCGGTCAGCCAGGTGTTGCCGTCGGACCCGGGCCAGAAGCCCACCAGGCCGTGGGGGTCCACCGCGTCGCCGATCCAGCCCAGGGTGGACTCCACCGCGGCGTCGACCTCCTCGGGGCTGCGGTCCAGGTGGATCAGCCGGTTGAGCTGACCCAGGGCCAGGTAGCTGCGGGCCTTGGAGATGCGCTGCTCGGTGCACCCGTAGGGGTACTGCATCAGGAAGTCCATGCCCGAGGCCACGTGCACCAGGGCGGGCTCGTTGGAGGCCATGACCGTGCGTCGCAGGGTGCCCTCGCGGGGCTGCGCGGCCAGGGCGGGCAGGTCCAGGGTGCCGCCCTCGGCCAGCTCGGCCAGCTGGCGCTCGCTCACGGGGTAGCGGTCGGGCTGGATGGGCAGATCCACCTGGAAGGCGTCGGCGGCGCCGTCGGCGCTGCGCTCGATGCCCACGGTCAGGCTGACCGTCTTGCGGGTGGGCAGGCCGTGGGCGTCGTAGCCCGGGGTCTGCACGGTGACGGGGAAGCCGATGCTGGCCGAGGCCTTGGGGTCCAGGGTGAGGTCCATACGGGCGCTGCCCTGCAGGGTCAGACCCTCGACCTCGATCGCGGCGCGGCCGGCGCCGCCATCGCCCTCCACCACCCGGCCGATGGCGGTGGCCTCGAAGCGGTCACCTGGGCGCACGAAGCGGGGCAGGTCGGGCTGGACGATCACCGGTAGGCGCACCGCGATGCGGCCCTTGGCGTGGCCGAAGCGGTCCGGTCCAGCGGCCACCTTGGCGCGGATCTCGAAGTTGGTGAGGTTGTCCGGGAGCTGCACCTTGACCGTGAGCTTGCCGCTGGCCGGGACCGTCAGGCTGGGCTCGTAGTAGGGCACCGGCTGGAAGTTTCGGCGCACCGTGGCCTTGTCCAGGGGGCTGTCGCTCTCTTCGTCGGCGCCGTCTCCGCCGGGCATCTCGGCGGTGGGCAGGCGCCCCAGGACCAGGTTGCGGGTGTCCAGCAGGCCCAGGCGCGAGCGCACCGCGGTGATGAAGTCGGGCAGGGGATCCAGCCGCTGCTCATGGCCCAGGGCCAGGACGGCCTTGTCCACCAGCCACAGGGTGGCCTCGCCGGCCATGGGGCGGCCGTCGGGGTCGGTGAGCTGGATGGTGACGTCCACCACCTGCCCCGGGCGGGCCTTGGTGGGGTAGTCCAGGGCCACCTCGACCTGGTTGCCCACGGGCTCCACCTGCAGCCAGGCGGTGGCGGCTACGGTGGCGGGCTTGCCCAGGTCCAGGTCAGTGCCCACCGACCCTGTCTGGGCGATGCGGCCGCGCATGAGCACCACGTGCACCGGCACGCGGGGGGTCCAGGTGGACTCGATGGGAAGGGTCCAGGTGGCGGCGCCGCCGCGCACGTCGAGCCAGGTGTACTCGTTGCCGTCGGGGGCCTCGACGATGACCAGGGCCTGGGCCCGCTGGTAGGGGCTCTGGAAGACGATGGAGGCGCGCTCGCCGGGGCGGTAGCTGTCCTTGTCGGGGGTCAGCGCGAAGACCTGGGACGTGGGCCGCGCCCATGCCACCGGCTCGTCGCCGCCCACGTAGAGGTCCACGGACACCACCTGGGCGCGGCCCAGGCGGTCGTGGGACTCGAGCTCCACCACGTAGACACCCGCGCGCTCCACAGGCAGCGCGAGCCTCGAGACCTCGGCGGCGCTGCGCACCACCTGCTCGGAGACCATCTCGTCCACCACGTCGGTGACGTAGCGGGCCACGCCGTCGCTGAAGTCGCCGGCCTGCAGCCGGGAGTGCCACTGGCGGTGCAGCAGCCGCACGGTGACGTCCTGGCCCTCGATCAGCTCTTCGTTCGGGCCCACGGCGATCATGCCTACCGGGATGCTGTCGCCCCGCTCGATGTGGCGGGGGACCTCGAGGCCCAGCACGAAGGCGGGCAAGGCCACGACGCGGGTGGTGGAGGTGACGGTCTGGTCGTCATCGCCGGTGACCGTGGCCTCGACCACGTAGGTGCGGGGATGGGCCGTGGGCTCGACGGTGGGATCGAGGACCAGGGAGACGTGGCCTTCGCCGTCGGTGAGCTCTTCGCGGTCCAGGGCGGGGGTGGTCTCGAAGCGGCGGCCGCGGCCGAAGCGCCCGTCGGAGGAGAAGTAGAAGTCCTGAGTGGCCACGGCGTTCGAGCCGTCGGCGCGGCTCAGCTCCGCCGGGATCGAGGGGCTGTAGTCGTAGGGGTACTGGGTGACGCGCCAGCGCACGGGGCGTCCGGCCACCTGGCCGCCGGCGTAGTAGCTGGCGTCCAGGGCCACCTCGAACTCCCGATCCAGGGCGGTGCGCTCGGGGGCGCTCAGATCCACCTCGAAGCGGGGCAGGCGGTAGGCCTCCATCTGCCAGGTGACGCTGCAGCTGGCGTGGCTCGGGTCGTTGGAGCGGAACACGGCGGTGTAGGCGCCCGAGGGGAGCTTGTCCTCGGCGAAGCGGTGGTAGAAGCCGCCGGTGGTGCTGGTGGACAGCTTGGTGGTCCAGCTCTGATCGCCGGGGCCGCGGATCTCCAGCACGCCCGGGGTGACGATGGGCTCGAGCTCACCCTGGTGGCGCCGTCGGGCCCAGCCCCTGACGTGTACGGGCTGGTCGGGCCGGTAGACGGGCCGCTCGGTGAAGACGTGGCAGAGATCTTCGGGTTGGGCGATGCGTCGCTCGAGCTCCTCGAAGCTCCACTGCAGCCAGGTGGAGTGCATGCCGGACCACAGGTTGTCGTGGTAGCGCTCGGGGGGATCGTCGGTGTTCATCACCAGCACGTCGCCCTCGCGCTCCACCACGATGCGGCGCACGTAGCGGGAGGTGCGGGGCAGTCCACCCGGCGCTTCCCAGCGGAAGGTGCCGTCGGACCCGGTGCGACCCTTGGCCAGGACGTCCCAGCTGTCGGGCTCGCCGCGCTCGCGCAGCAGGCCCTCGAGGCGGACCTCGGCCCCGGCCAGGGCGCGGCCGGTGCTCAGGGAGCTGACCACGAACACCACGGCCGTGGGCTCCTCGACGGTGGTCAAGGCCAGGTCGGTGACCTGCACCCGCATCCAGGCCCGTGTGGAGGCGCCGTCCAGGGTGCGCATGCCCACCAGGTAGCTGCCGGGCTGTCCGCGCCCGGAGACAAAGGCGAGGTGTTCGCTCAGGTCGAGCCCGAAGCGGGCCGCGCCACCCTCTCGCGCTGTGGGGGGCAGGTCCACCACGGCGCTGCGGGCGGGGCTGCCCAGGGCGTCGATCTGCTGGGCCAGCTGATGGGGGCTGATGGTGCGGACAGGGTCCTCGAAGGCGTCGGGCTCTTCGCCTGGACCCGGTGGGCGGTCGTCTTCGTTCACGGTGACGGGGTCGGCCGGGAAGGGCCAGAAGTTGCGATCCAGAGGGTCGATGCGGTGGATGCGCAGGTCGACGCGCTCGTGACCGCGGCCCTCCATGGGGACGGCCTGGGGCCCTGTGCGCTCGACGATGCCCTGGCCCGCGGCCAGCCGCAGGTAGGGGCGCTGCTGGGGGAAGACCAACCACAGGCTGCTCTGGCCGCTGATCTCCAGGGGCCTGCCGCGGGTGTCTTCCAGGGCGGTGGGCTCGACCATGACCTTGTACAGGGTGTCGCGCTCGAAGTCGGCGCTGACCACCAGGCGCTGGCCCTGGAGGCTGTACTCGAGGCCCTCGACCGCCGGATCGAAGCGCACCAGGCTGCGCCCTTGCACAGGGCCCAGCGCGGCCGGCCGGGCGGTGAAGTCCACCTGGACCTCGGCGCGGCTGGCGTCGCAGCGGATGGCCTGCTCGGGGGCGTAGTGCACGCCATCGGGGCTGATCGGGTAGCGCGCCCGCGTGCAGCCCAGCCCCGCCACCCGGAAGGGCTCGGCGGTGGCGAAGTCGAAGCTGTGGAAGCTGGCCTGCTGGTCTTCCTCGAGGGCGAGCTGGAAGCGCACCGTGGCTCGGGTGCCCAGGGGGATGGGCTCGTCCAGGGTGATCACATAGGTGGCGTTGTCCGAGGGGCCGCGACGCTCCATGGCCTTGATCTCGAAGTCACCTCTGCGGATCAGGCGATCAGGGGCGTCGCCCACGCCG
Source organism: uncultured Pseudomonadota bacterium (assembly GCA_937912125.1). Classification (GTDB taxonomy): domain Bacteria; phylum Myxococcota_A; class UBA796; order UBA796; family JAFGLY01; genus CALDOK01. Next base: position 15,749 of record CALDOK010000049.1, on the reverse strand, counting down.
GGCAGGCTGCGCAGCTCGATGCTGACCATGCGCGCCAGGGCCGCCACTTCCATGGGCTCGGCGAAGGTGAGGGTGACCGTCTCGACCGGGTCCAGGCCCTCGTCGCCCGCCGTGGGCACCGTCTGGCTGGGGGGGGACATCAGGGTGGCCAGCTCGGTGCGCTCGCCGCCCGCCTTCCAGGCGAAGCGGGCCAGGGCTGGCCAGGGCTCGGCCGGTCGGAACTGCAGGGTCCGCTCGTCGAGCCAGGTCCAGGCGCCCGGGTGATCCGGGGCGAACTGGGCATGCTCATCCGGGGCGTCCTCGGGACCGCCGCCATCAGGCCCCATGTCTGCGGGGAAGAAGACGGTGACCGGGTCCCAGCGGCGCAGGAACTGGTCGGGCACCAGCACGGTGCCGCCACCGGCGCCGGAGGGCCGGCTGAGGGCCGCGCGGAAGGCGGCGGGATCGGCCACGGCCACGGTGCCGAGCACCAGCACGGCGAGGGCCAGGAGGGAGCTGGCGAGCAGGGCCAGGGAACGATGCTGTGTGCGCTTCATGGCTACCACTCCTCCATGTCTTCGTCGTAGTCGTCGTAGTCGCCGGTGTCGTCGTACTCGTCGTAGTCGCCGCGCTCGTCGTACACGTCCTGGCCGCCCCGTGAGCTGGGGCTCCAGGTGCCGGCGTCGATGGAGCCGCCGCGGGCCAGCCGCTGGTAGCGCTCCACGACCTCTTCCGGGGGGCCGGTGTCGGGCAGCTCGATCCCCACAACCACGGGCTGCAGCCGCACGGGCTCGGCCCCAGGGGGCAGGGTGACCGCCAGCAGCCAGGTCCCGGGCTCGAGGGTGGGCATCTGGGCGAGGCCCCGGCCCTGTTCCTGGCCGCTGGCGCTCAGCAGCCGGAGCTCCACGGTGTCGGCCTCGGCGCGCACGCCCAGGCCCACTGGGCCTCGGCGTTCCACCTGGAAGGAGAAGAAGCGGGTGTCGCCCGGCGCCAGCAGCAGCTCGGGCCCCAGGCCCTCACCGATGGTGGCGATGGGGCTGCTCGAGATCTCCAGGGTCCCCCGCAGCTCCGAGGCGCCCATGGGGCGCAGCTGCACCACGCTGGGGCCACCGGGGAGCAACAGATCGACGGCATCGGCCACGGGGTGGGCTTCCACCCGGAGGGGGCCGTCGCCGTGCTGTACGCCCACCACCAGGGCCTGGGCGGAGCGCAGGTGCAGGGCCACCGGGCGCTGGGGCTCGAAGCTCAGCAGGGCGGAGGCGCCCGTGAGCTCGGTGACGCTGGGGGTGGTGGGGTCCACGACCCAGGGGGAGCTCAGCTCGCCCCACAGGCCCTCGCCCTCCTGGCCGGGCCGGTCGATCCAGGCCAGCAGGTCGCCGTCGCGGTGGTGGATCTCCACGGTGCCGCCCACGGTGGGCACGCTGAGGTCCAGGCCCCGCTGAACCCTGCCCTCGGCGTCCACGATGACGCCCTGGGCCACGGCGCCACGAAGGTGCAAGGTGTCGCCATGCGAGGCGGGGGGCAGGTCGAGCCTGAAGCTGCCGGCGCGGATGGAGCGGCGCTCGAAGGGCTTGCCGAAGCGCATGGCCTCGGCGGGGGGCACGCCGGGGATCACATCCAGGGCCACGCGTCCGGGCATGGCCGAGGGGTTGAGCACCAGCAGGCGGGTGGCGTCGCTGCGCAGCTCGATCTCCCGCGGGGCGCGCTGGGCCCAGGCTGTGGCCTCGACGCCGCGCTGACCCTCGAGCACCGCCACCACTCCGGTGGACAGGGAGATCCGCAGCAGGACGGGCTGGCCGGGCAGGGCCCAGGCGCGGGCGGCGCCGGCGGGGATGGCGATGTCCATGCTCCCGGGGGGCGCCACCTCGGGCAGGGGCTCCACGAAGCGGGTGGCCTGCAGGCGCAGCTCGATGCCGTCGGCCTGCGCGCCGTCGGCGTCCCAGGCCAGCAGCGCCGGGTCGCGGGCGTCGAGGGAGACGGCCACGGCGGCGCGGTCGCCGACGTCCATGCCTTCGCCCGGCTGCGGCAGGCTGGGGCTGGCGTACCAGTCCAACACCTGCACCCCGGGTTGGCCCACGACGGCGCTGGCGAACACCAGGACCGGGCCGGCCAGGTCGCGCTCGATGTCGGCAGTGACCTGGGCCCCAGGGCCAAGGTGGACCGGCGCGGTGGCCTCGGCGGCGCTGGCCAGGGCAACGCGCTGGCCCACGACGCTCGCGCTCATGCCGGGCTCCCGCAGGGCGGCCACGAGCCACAGCACGGGCTCCATGGGGGCCACCAGGCCGTTGTCGACCGGTACACAGGCTTCACCTGGGTAGGGGCACCAGCTCAGGGCGTCGCCTTGGATGGCCACCAGCCCGGGGCGGTCCAGGCTGACCTTGAGGGCGGCGGCCGCGGGCAGGGTGGCCCGGCTGGCGCTCAGGGTGGCGCCGCGGGACAGCTGGGACTCGCTGGCGCGCCGGACGGTGGGGGGGGCCAGGGCCAGCTTCACGGGGTTGCCGCGGCGATCCAGGGACCACAGCCGCAGGCGCCAGGCCTGGGCTTCGCCGCTGCGGGCCAGGGCCAGGGCGGAGCGCCCAGCGTCTTCGGCCACGTGAACCCACGCGCCGTCGCGCTGGGCCTCGAGGGCCAGGCCCACGGACTCGGTGCTGGTGGCGCGCACGCCGATGATCTCCACCCGGTCCAGGCCCTCGAGGGGCACCAGGAGCACCTCGTCGCCGGGCTCGAGGCTGCGCTCCACGCCGGGCCGCAGGGCTTCGACCTGCCGCTCGGCCGGGGCGCTCATGGACACCGTGGTGCGGGCGTGGCTGGCCCCTACCGGATCCAGCCTCAGCCGGTATGTGCCAGCCTCGAGCCGCTCCACCAGTTGGAAGTTCCAGTCTTCGGGGCGATCGTCGCTCGAGGCCAGGAGGCCTCCATCCAGCGACATCAGGCGGGCGCGCACGTCGCGGTCGCCCACCGACGCCAGCTCCACCAGGCCGTCGGCGCCCACCGCCACGTCGATGGTGGTCGGAACCCGCAGCTGCCGGCTGGTGCCGACCACCAGGGGCTCGGGCTGGACCTGGACGCTGTAGGGCAGCCCGTGGTCCCTGCGGGCGGCGCGGACCTGCAGCTCGTAGGCCCCCATGGGGAGCTCGGCGCGCCAGGCCTGCCCGGGGCTGATGCGCGCAGCTCCGGTGTCGAGCTGCTGGCCGTCCAGGGGGCGGATCTCGCCGGCGACGTCCTGGCCCAGCCGGATGGCCAGGGGCGCTTGGGCGGGCAGCGTGAAGCGCCAGCGATCCGGGGTGCGTTCGCTGCCGTCCTGGGGCTCCAGCCAGGTGTGCTGGACGGTGCGGCCCAGGGGCAGGGCGTGTGGGCCGTGCCCTTCGAAGCTCAGCTCCTGGGCCACGGGGGCCACGCTGGTGACCCGTCGGGTCTGGACCGGCTCGGGCAGCAGCACCAGGCGGTAGTCCCCCGGGTCCAGGGCGCGGGTGCTGGGCAGCTGTCCGCCGGGGCGCTCCACGGGCCAGCCGTCGCTGTCTTCGAGGCGGCAGCGGAAGCCCCGCTGCTCACCGATGGCGCTGATCTCGTACAGCCCCTGTTCGGCCACCGAGAAGCCGTAGACCAGCCCGTCACCGGCGGGCACCGTGGCCCGAGCGGGCAGGCCGTGCGCCAGCTCGCCACCGTCTTCGAGGGCGGTGCTGCGCAGGCGCAGCCCTGCGTGCCCGCGGCTGCGCCCCCGGGCCTGGACGGTGACCTGGTACTCGCCGGTGCCCAGGTAGGATTGGATCAGGAAGTTGCGGCCGGTGCCGTTCTCGCTGGCCGAGGCCAAGGACAGCACGGTGCGGGTGCGCACCCAGCCCTGAGTGGCCAGCAGGCCGGTGCTCTCGAGCACGTACAGAGCGGGCTCGTCCACGCGGAGGCGGAATGTGGCCTGGCCGTCGCGCTCGAGGTCGAAGGTCGCGGGGGCGTCGGCGGTGATCAGCGGGAACTCCGGGATCAGCGCAAGCTCGTCCATGGCGATGGGGTTGGGGGGCGCTCCGGACCGCTTGGAAGCGGGCTCGAAGCGCAGGGTGGCCACCACCGCGCCGGCACCGGGGTTGCGCAGGTTCACCGTGCGGTTGCCCCGGCGCAGCTCGGGCTGGGTCATCCAGGACTTGCCGTCGGTGGCGATGTCCAGCAGCTTGCCGGCGTCATCCACCAGGCGCAGCGTGCCCGCCTCGGCCAGGGTGATGGTCAGGGGGAGCACCTCGCCCGGCGCCAGGGCTACGGGCAGGGGCTGGCTGAGGTCCAGGGGCAGGGCTCGTTGGATCAGGCCCATGCGCACACCGGGCACCAGGTTGCTGTACAGGCTGTAGTCCCAGGAGGGGTCCAGCTGGAGTTCGGGGAAGCGGGCCCCCGCGCGGCTCGCGCGCAGCTCACGGCCCCGCTCCATGCCCACGACGTCCAGCACCGAGTCCAGCAGGCCGTGGGGCTTGATGGTGAGCTCGGCCACGCCCACGCGGTGGGGCACGATGGTGACGATGTGGTAGCCCGCGTCGAGACTCCAGCGGCTCGACCCGTCTTGAGAGTCCGGGCGCTGGTAGTGCTCGGGGTAGCGCACCATGAAGGGCTCCACCGTGATCCGGGCCTTGGGATCGTCGATGTTGACGGCCCATGAGCCGTCTTGGTCGATCTTCACGAACAGGGTGGCCGTCTCGAGCAGGTTGAAGCGACGCTGGAACGCTTGGCCCTGGCCCAGCTCTACGACCTCGGCATGCACCAGCTCCACCTTGCGCTCGCGGCGGTGCTCCCGCACCAGGATGGCGGTGGGCTCGAGGCTGTCGTCCACGGCGCCGGCGTGGAGCGTGGAGAGCCAGAAGGGCTCGCGGGCGGTGATGGTCTCGAGGCTTCGCGCCACGGGGAAGTGCTGCAGCACATAGGGCTGGCCGGCCTGGCCTCGGATGGTCACCAGGTTCCAGCCTTCGTGGCGGCTGGTGGTCACCTGGGCCACGGGAGGCACGCTCTCTTCTTGGATGCGCCCCGTGTAGCCGCCGGTGCGGAAGGGCTGGTCCTCGTCCCAGCTCACCACGCTGATGCCCGCCTCGCGGGCTTCGGGCAGCTCGAGGCGGAACAGATCGGCCTTGCCGGGCACCAGGAAGCGGTCCTCACCGAAAGGGCCCAGCTCGTCCCGCTGGCGACCGGCGTCCCCTAGCTTCGGGGTGCCGGAGCGCAGCCAGAGGGGGCGCTCGGCGCCCGCCTCGGACCAGGGCTGGCTGGGGCCGCCGTAGGCGCTGAGGAGGTACAGCCCGGGCTCGAGCACAGCGGTCAGCTGGCAGCGCAGCAGGGGCTTGCCTTCCGAGGGGTCGATGACCGTGCAGCTGGGGGTGGCCTCGATCAGCCAGGTTCCATCCCGCCAGATGCGCAGGTCCGCCAGGTGGCGACCGGCGGCCTCGAGGACCACGCGCTGGCGCTGGTTCACAGGCAGCCACCAGGAGCGCTGCTGGAAGTCACCCAGATCGCTCTCCACCAGCTGCAGCTCGTCCAGGATGGGGGCCAGCCCCGTGTTGAGCTCGTCGAAGCCGTGGGCCTCCAGCTGCACCTCGCCCTGGGCCTCGGGGTGCCCGTGCACCAGCAGCTTGGTGGTGCCCTGATCCAGGAAGACGTCCAGCCGTCCGTCGCGCTGGCCCACCTCGCCCGCCACCGCGCCCGGGCCGGCCATGCGATCCACGAGCTGCAGCGCGGCGCCCTGGCGGGACCTGGCCAGCACGGCGTAGCGGCCGAAGCGCTCGGTGTGCAGCAGGGTCTGCTGGGTCCCCGTGGCGGGCAGCGCCGCCGCGTCCAGCTTGGGCGCTGGCGCTGCGTGGGCCAGCTCGGCCGCCAGGAGCATGCCCAGCAGGGCCAGGATCATGGCCAGCAGCAGGGTCCCGGACAGGAAGTGGGTCGTCGAGGGGGAAGGGGGCTGTGGTCGGGAGCACATGGCGGTTCCTCGGGGCGGGCACAGGGCGGTGCGCCGGCTGCTCTTCGTACCTGGTTGCAAGGGTCGCGCCAGGCCAACTCTGGTGGAAACGAGGGTCTTTGGGCCATTCGTGCCAGGAGGGGCCTACGGATGCGAGACTGCGGTCTACGGTTCGTAGACGCCGCTGCAATCCCTACGGGCTTTTTGCGTCCATCCATTGCCCAGGGCCATCGCCTTTGGTAGAAGAGGACACCCCTTTCACTTCCCAGAACGTCACCGTTCAGAACAGGAGAATCACCATGAGCGCACTCGACCAGCAGGGCATCCCCAAGGAGCTCCAGGACCGCGCCAAGCTGATGTGGATCATTTCGGGCATCTTCGGCCTTTGGGGCTGGGTCTTCGGCGCCTACATCGGCAAGGTGGAAGGCCAGGACGAGAACACCTGGTTCCAGTGGCAGCTCAAGCAGAACCTCTACTCCGGCATCATCAGCTGGGTCGGTTCCAGCCTGTGCGGCCTCGGCTACATCGCCGGCCTGTACTTCGGCGTCATGGGCTTCCTGACCATCGGCAAGGGCGAGGACTACTCGGCCCCGATGATCGGCGAAAAGGCCCGCTAGAGCATCTGCGGGTTCGCCCGCACTGCTCGCCTTCGCCCCGGCGCCGCTTGGCGTCGGGGTGAAGTGCGTCGACGGGCAGTGCTCCTGCTTCAGGCCACCAGGGCGCTCAGGAACCGACCCGTGTGGGAGCCCGGCGTGGCCGCCACGGCCTCGGGCGTGCCCACTGCCACCAGCCGGCCGCCACCCTCGCCTCCGTCGGGCCCCAGGTCGATGATCCAGTCGGCGCACCGCAGCACCTCGAGGTTGTGCTCCACCAGCACCACGGTGTTGCCTGCCGCCACCAGGCGATCCATGACCTCCATGAGCTTGCGGATATCGTCGAAGTGCAGGCCCGTGGTGGGCTCATCCAGCAGGTACAGGGTGTCGCCCTGGCTGTCCCTGGCCAGCTCCCGCGCCAGCTTGATGCGCTGGGCTTCACCGCCACTGAGGGTGTTCGAGGGTTGGCCCAGCTGCAGGTAGCCCAGCCCTACGTCGGCGACGGTCTGCAGGATGCGGGCGAGCTTGCGGTGGTTGGCGAACAGGCCCAGGGCCTGGTCCACCGACATGGCCAGGACCTCGGCGATGGTGTGGCCCCTGAAGCGCACCTCGAGGGTGGCCTGCTCGAAGCGCAGGCCCTTGCACAGGTCGCAAGGCACGTACACATCGGGCAGAAAGTGCATCTCGACCCGCCTGAAGCCGTCGCCCTTGCAGGCCTCACAGCGGCCGCCCTTCTTGTTGAAGCTGAAGCGGTCGGAGCCGAAGCCCCGAATGCGGGCCTCGCGGGTCTGGGCGAAGATGCCGCGGATCAGGTCGTAGGCCTTGGTGTAGGTGGCCGGGTTGCTGCGGGGCGTGCGGCCGATGGGCTTCTGGTCGATGTCGATGATCTTGCCCAGGTGCTCGAGTCCAAGGATCGCGTCGTGCTCGCCCACCGGCCGCCGGGCGTGGTGCAGGGCGTTGTGCAGCGCCGGGGAGAGGATGCCCTCGACCAGGGACGACTTGCCCGCCCCCGACACCCCGGTGATGGCCACCAGCAGCCCGATGGGGATCTCCACGTCCAGGCCCAGCAGGTTGTTCGCCCGGGCACCCAGGATGCGCAGGTGACGGGGCCCAGGGGATCTGCGGGCAGGGGGTGAGGGGATGCTCAGCTCGCCGGCCAGGTAGCGCCCGGTGAGGGAGGCGGGGCAGGCGGTGATGGCGTCGGGGGTTCCCTCGAAGACCACGTGTCCGCCCAGGGAGCCGGCGCCGGGGCCGAAGTCGAAGATGTGATCGGCGGCCAGGATGGTGTCGCGGTCGTGCTCCACCACCACCACCGTGTTGCCGGCGTCCCGCAGCTGCTCGAGGGTGGCCACCAGCCGAGCGTTGTCCCGGGCATGCAGCCCGATGCTGGGCTCGTCCAGCACGTAGGTGACCCCGGTGAGCTCGCCCCCCAGCTGGCTGGCCAGGCGGATGCGCTGGCTCTCGCCGCCGCTCAGGGTGTTGCCGGCCCGATCCAGCCCCAGGTAGGCCAGCCCTACGTCCTCGAGGAAGCCCAGGCGGCTGGCGACCTCGCGGATCAGCTCGGCGGCGATGGCGGCGCGGGCACCCTCGAGGGTGATGCCCAGCAGGGCCTGGCGCACGCCGGCCACGGGCAGGGCTACCAGGGCTGGCAAGGTGTGGGGCCCGACGCGCACCGCCGCGGACTCGGGCCGCAGCCTGTGGCCGCGGCAGCTGCGGCACAGCCCGTCGGTCATGAAGCTCATGTACAGGCTGCGCTGCTGCTCGGAGCTGGTCTCCCGCATGCGGCGCATCATGGCGGGGATGACGCCCTCCCAGTCCATGGTCACGGTGCCATCGATGCGGGCGCTGTTCATCTGGACCTCGAAGGTCTTCCCCGCATTGCCGTACAGCAGGACCTTCTGGTGGGCGGTGGACAGTGCGCTCCAGGGGGTGTCCAGCCCGAAGCCGTGCTGCTCACCCAGGGCCGCGATCATGCGGTGGTTCCAGCTCTTCTTGTTGGCCAGCACCTTGGCCCAGGGGGCGATGGCGCCACGGCGCAGGGTGAGGCTGGGATCGGGCACCACCAGGGCGGGGTCCATCTCGTTGCGGAAGCCCAGGCCGTTGCAGTCGGGGCACATGCCCTGGGGGCTGTTGAACGAGAAGCTCTGGGGGGTCAGCTCCGGGAAGGAGACGCCACAGGCGTGGCAGGCCCGCAGCTCCGAGTACAGCTGGTCGGGCTGGTCGGGGATCGTGCAGATCAGCATGCCGCCGCCCACCTTCAGGGTGGTCTCGACCGAATCGGTGAGGCGCTCCTCGAGGCCTGCGCGCTTGCGCAGGCGGTCCACGACCACCTCGATGTGGTGTCGCTTCTTGGGGTTCAGGGGCGCCAGGTCATCGAGAGTGAGGACCTCGCCGTCCACCCGCAGCCGGGTGAAGCCGGCCTGGCGCACCTCGTCCAGCACGGGCTCGTGGCCGCCCTTGCGACCGCGCACCAGGGGGGCCAGCAGCGAGAAGCGCGTGCCCTCGGGCAGGGCCGCCAGCAAGCCCACGATCTCGGCGGCCGACTGGCTCTGCACGGGCTGACCGCACAGGTGGCAGTGCTGCACCCCGGCCCGCGCGAACAGCACCCGCAGGTGGTCGTGGATCTCGGTCATCGTGGCCACGGTGGAGCGGGGGTTGCGGCCCGCGGCCTGCTGGGAGACGGCGATGGTGGGGGTCAGGCCCCGGATGCTGTCGTAGCGGGGCTTGTCCATCTGGCCCAGGAACTGCCGGGCGTAGGAGGACAGGGACTCCACATAGCGGCGCTGGCCCTCGGCGAAGAGCGTGTCGAAGGCCAGGGACGACTTGCCCGAGCCCGAGACTCCGGTGAACACCACCAGCTTGTTCTTGGGGATGTCCAGGTCGACGCCCTGGAGGTTGTGCTCGCGCGCACCGCGGATCTCGATGTGGTCCTGGCCCATGGGCTCTCCCGCAGGGCCGCGGTCGGCCCTGTCTCCCCGCTATCCGCTGGGGAGTGGGTCAGCCGGCGAAGTCCGTCTTCTCCCGGTGCGGCGCGCGCACCGGGCGCACGCTCTCGATGTGCAGCCCGTCCGCCTCCATGGCGCCGTACAGCAGCAGCCTGCGGCCGTGGTGGGCCTCGGTCAGCACGATGCCGTGGGCGTCGAAGGGCTGACGGTAGTCCACCACCTCGCCCTTCATGGCCGGCAGCTCGTTGCCGGCGCGATCCTGGGCCACCTCCACCAGGATCTGGTGCCCGTGGTTCATCAGCTCGCACAGATCCGAGGCGCCCTGTTGCTGGTTGAGCAGGCAGGGCATGCACACCAGCTGCCCCAACACCACCACCGGGAAGCCACCGGGCTCGGCCTCTCTGGGGGCGGGCTCGGCGGTGGGCTCGCCTGCTGGCGCCAGGGTGGGGTCCGCCGCTTCGTCGGCGAAGGCGGCACTGATGGTGAGCAAGGCGAAGGTGGTGAGGGCGGCGAGCATGGTGGACCTCTGGTGAGCCGGGGTGGCTGCTGAGGTCCAGGCTAGCGCCAGACAGGGAAGTTCCAAGCCCCGGTGGTCGTGGCTGTGGGTACGCCTACGCTAGCTGGCGGCCTGACTTCTGGTGACAGGAGCCACGAAGAAGTCCGTGAGCAGGGGAACGCCTGGGGTCACGGCGTAGGCGTCCAGGTCCACGACGCCCTCCTCGGCCAGCACCTCGTCGTCCAGGTAGAAGTTCCCGCTGTGGCTCATCGGGTCGCGGCACAGGATGGCGTGGGCCGCGTCGGCCACGATCGTGGGCTTGCGGCTGCGGGTGAGCGAGGCCTTGCCCCCCAGCAGGTTCTCCACGGCGGCGGTGGCGATGGCCGTGCGGGGCCACAGGCTGTTGAAGGCCACCTTGCCCGCGAACTCGGCGGCCATGCCCAGGGTGAACATGGACATGCCGTACTTGGCCACCGTGTAGGCCGAGTGCCCGCGGAACCACTTGGGGTCCAGATCGATGGGCGGACTCATGGTGAGCACGTGGGGCCATGGGGAGCGCAGAAGCCACGGCAAGCACGCCTGGGAGGCCACGAAGGTGCCCCTGGCGTTGACCTGCCACATCAGATCGAGCCGCTTGATGGGGGTGTGGAGTGTGCCCGTGAGCCGGATGGCGCTGGCGTTGTTCACCAGCACGTCGATGCCGCCGAAGCGCTCCACGGCGGCCTGGACCGCGGCGGCCACCTGGTCCTCGTCCCGCAGGTCCATCTGGATGGCCAGGGCTTGGCCGCCCGCGGCCTCGACCTCCTCAGCCGCGCTGTGGATGGTACCCGGCAGCGTGGGGTGGGCCGCGGTGGTCTTGCCCGTGATGACCACGTTGGCGCCATCGCGGGCGGCGCGCAGCGCCACCGCTTTGCCGATGCCTCGGCTGGCGCCGGTGATGAAGATCGTCTTGCCTGCGAGGGTGGTCATGGGGGCTCCAGGGAGGGGGTCGCAGGATGAGTAGGCACCCAGCGCCCATCGGTCGTGGGGACTGTGTCCCTGGTGGGCCGGGCTACGCCCTGGCGGCGTGCGCGCGCGCTTGACCGGCTCGTCGCGGCGTGAAGCTTGGCAGCCATGGCACGCAGCGTACGATTTTCCCGCCTGCTCTCGCTGGCCCGCCCTGAGCTGGGCTGGCTGGGCGTGGGCACCGTGGCCTTGTTCCTGGCTTCTGGCTTGGGCCTGTCCTACCCCTTGATCGTCGGCAAGCTCGTGGACGGCGTGCTGGAGGGGGGGGGGAACGAGGTCGTGGACCGCTGGGCCTTGACCCTGGTGTTGGTCTTCGCGGGCTTGGGCTTCGCCACCGCGGCGCGGGCCTACCTGTTCACCGTCGCGGGCGAGCGGGTCGTGGCCCGCCTGCGCCGGACCCTGTTCGGGGCGCTGATCCACCAGGAGATCGGCTTCTTCGACGCCCAGCGCACCGGCGAGCTGACCAACCGCCTGGCCTCCGACACCACCGTGATCCAGAACGCGGTCACCGTGAACGTCTCCATGGCCCTGCGCTTCCTGGTGCAGGCCCTGGGGGCCGTGTCCATCCTGCTCTGGATCAACTGGAAGCTCGCCCTGGTGATGCTGGCGGTGGTGCCCCTGGTGGCGGCAGGCGCCGGGCTGTACGGGCGGCTGATCCGGCGTGTTTCCCGGGACGTCCAGGACGCCCTGGCCGAGTCCACCGCCGTGGCCGAGGAGACGCTCTCCGGCGTGCGCACCGTGCGCGCCTTCGCCCGGGAGCGCCACGAGGAGCAGCGCTACGGTGTCGCCGTGATGCGGGCCTTCGAGCTGGCCCGCAAGCGCGCCAGGCTGGGCGCCAGCTTCCAGGGGGCGGTCAGCTTCGCGGGCTACGGCAGCATCGCCGCGGTGCTGTGGTACGGCGGGCGGTTGCTCTCGGCGGGCGACATGAGCTTCGGCGAGCTCACCAGCTTCCTGCTGTACACCTTCACCGTGGCCTTCGCCATCGGCGCCCTCGCGGGCCTGTGGGAGGACTTCGCCAAGGCCCTGGGGGCCAGCGAGCGGGTCTTCGAGCTCATGGACAGGCAGCCCCAGGTGGCCGGTGGCGACGGCACGCCGGCGAATGTCCAGGGTCGTGTGCGCTTCGAGGCCGTGGCCTTCGCCTACCCCAGCCGCAAGGAACAGCCCGTGCTGGTCAGCCTGGACATGCAGCTCGAGCCCGGCGAGGCCGTGGCCGTCGTGGGCCACAGCGGCGCGGGCAAGTCCACCATCGCCGCGCTGCTGTCGCGGTTCTACGATCCCGATGCCGGCGCCATCCTGCTGGACGGCACCCCCCTGACCGAGCTGTCCCCCGACTGGCTGCGGGAGCAGGTGGGTGTGGTCAGCCAGGAGCCCATCCTGTTCGCCACCACTATCGCCGAGAACATCCGCTACGGCCGCCCGGGCGCCAGCGACGCCGAGGTCCAGGCCGCGGCTGAGGCCGCCAACGCCCACGAGTTCGTGTCAGGCTTCCCCCAGGGCTACGCCACCTTGGTGGGCGAGCGGGGCGTGCGCCTGTCCGGCGGCCAGAAGCAGCGCATCGCCATCGCCCGTGCCGTGCTCAAGGACCCCAAGGTCCTGGTGCTGGACGAGGCCACCAGTGCCCTGGACGCCGAGAGCGAGCACCTGGTACAGGAAGCGCTGGAGCGGCTCATGCAGCAGCGCACCACCCTGGTCATCGCCCACCGCTTGAGCACCGTGCGGGACGCCGATCGCGTGGTGGTGCTGGACGAGGGCCGGGTGGCCCAGGTGGGCACCCACGACGAGCTGGTGGCCAAGGACGGCATCTACCGCAGGCTGGTGGAGCGGCAGTTCCAGGCGGCGTGACGTCCACCCGCCTCGCCTCGTCCGATGGGTCGGCTCCTGTGCTACCTTGGGCCCCCAAGCCATGGAGAGGGAGCGATGCGGCGCTGCGCCTTGATTCTGTCGGCCACGTGGGTCCTGGCGGGCTGCCCGGGCGCTGACTCCAAGATCGACACCGGCGCAGCGGACCCGGCGGTGGACGCCGACGCGGACGGCTACGCCAGCACCTCGGACTGCGACGACGACGACCCCAGCGTCCACCCTGGTGCCGACGAGCTCTGCGACGGCATCGACAACGACTGCGACGGCTTCGTCGACGACGACGACCCCAGCGGCATCGGCGAGACCACCTCCTGGGCCGACGTCGACGGTGATGGCTTCGGTGACCCCTCTGCCGCGAGCGCCTGGTGTGCGATCCCGAGCGGGTACGTGGCCGACGATGGCGACTGCGACGACGACGACCCGACGATCCACCCGGCGGCGGACGAGCTGTGCGATGGGGTCGACAACGACTGCGACGGCTTGGTGGACGACGACGACAGCCCGGTGGTCGGTGGCGGCGCGTGGTACCCGGACGACGACGCCGACGGCTACGGCGACCCTGGCGCCATGGTCACCGCCTGCCTGCAGCCCAGCGGTCACCTGGCCGAAGCGGGGGACTGCGACGACGGCGACGCCTCCGCCCATCCCGGCGCCGACGAGCGCTGCGACGGCGTGGACAACGACTGCGACGGTGACATCGACGAGGCCGACGCCATCGATCCCTCCACTTTCTACGGCGACGTGGATGGCGACGGCTTCGGCGATCCATGGAACACCAGCACGGCCTGCCACGCCTCGGCCGGGTTTGTCGCGGACTCCAGCGACTGCGACGACGGCGACGCGGCCATAAACCCGGCCGCCAGCGAGGCATGCAACGGCTACGACGACGACTGCGACGGCCTGGTAGACGACGACGACAGCGGGATCACAGGCGGGAGCGCCTGGTACCTCGACGGCGACGCCGACGGCTACGGCGACCCGGGCGCCATGGTCGCCGCCTGCCTGCAGCCCGGCGGCTACCTGGCGGACGCCAGCGACTGCGACGACGACGACGCCTCCGCCCATCCCGGCGCCGACGAGCTGTGCGACGGCGCGGACAACGACTGTGACGGTGCCATCGACGAGGCCGACGCCATCGATGTCTCCGTCTTCCTCGCCGATGTCGACGGCGACGGCTTCGGTGATCCCTCCAGCGCCACCGCGGCCTGCTCGGCCCCCAGGGGCTACGTGGCGGAGTCCGGGTCCGGTCTGGACGACTGCGACGACGGTGACGCGGCCATCAACCCGGCGGCCACCGAGCTGTGCGATGGGGTCGACAACGACTGCGACGGCCTGGTGGACGACGACGACGCACCGGTGCTGGGCGCCTCCACCTGGTACGGCGACGGCGACGGCGACGGCTTCGGTGACCCCGGGATCAGCGCGATCGCCTGCGCGCAGCCCGCGGGCACGGTGGGCGACGCGAGCGACTGCGACGACGGCGATGCGGCCATCAACCCAGCGGCGGACGAGCTGTGCGACGGGACCGACAACGACTGCGACGGCCTGGTGGACGACGACGACGCGCCGGTGGTGGGCGCCCCCACGTGGTACGCCGATGCGGACGGGGACAGCTACGGCGACGCCAGCTCGAGCACCGACGCCTGCTCCGCGCCCAGCGGCGCCGTGTCGGACGCCACGGACTGCGATGACGGCGACGCGGCGATCAACCCCGCTGCGGACGAGCTGTGTGACGGGGTCGACAACGACTGCGACGGCGCCACCGACGGAAGCGACGCCGTGGATGGCACAACCTGGTACACCGACGGCGACGCCGACGGCTTCGGTGACCCGAGCTCTGCGACCACCGCCTGCACCCAGCCCACCGGCACGGTGATCCCCACAGGCGACTGCGATGACACCGACCCGGCAGTCTTCCCGGGCACCGCCGAGCGCTGCAACGGCTACGACGATGACTGCGACGGCCTGGTGGACGACGACGACAGCGCGATCAGCGGCGCGAGCACCTGGTACCTGGACGCCGACGGTGATGGCTTCGGCGCGGCCTCCACCAGCAGCACCGCCACCAAGGCCTGCGTGCGGCCCAGCGGCTACGCCGCCGTCGCCACCGACTGCGACGACGCCGACCCGGCGGTCTACCCGGGCGCCGCCGAGCGCTGCAACGGCTACGACGACGACTGCGACGGCCTGGTGGACGACGACGACAGCGGGGTCTCAGGCACCTCCACCTTCTACCAGGACGCCGACCTGGACGGCTATGGCGACGCGGCGGTCCTCATCGCGGCCTGCAGCGAGTACAGCGGCGCCGTCTCGGATGCCACGGACTGCGACGACAGCGACCAGGACGTCAACCCGGGGGCCAGCGAGGCCTGCAACGGCGTAGACGACGACTGCGACGGCGTCGTGGACTCGTCCGCGGCGTGCCCCTGCGATGTGCAGCGCTACCTCGGGCACGTCTACCTGTTCTGCGAGCAGGTGGCGGACTGGTGGGACGCCCGGGACGTCTGCCTCGACCAGGACAGCTACGATCTGGTCACCATCGATGGCACCCTGGAGCAGACCTGGGTCCATGGGACCATCGGCACCTACTCGAGCTCCCACTGGTGGTGGATCGGCTACAACGACATCGACGCCGAGTCCTGGGAGGAGCCCGCCAGCGCCTGGGAGTGGGCGGACGGCCGCTCTCACACCTACACCAACTGGAACGCCGGCCAGCCCGACGACTACCTCGGCGCCGAAGACTGCGCCCACATGTACGGCGACCTCGGCACCTGGAACGACATGGACTGCGATCGCAGCGAGTGGTACGGCACTTACCTGTACTTCATCTGTGAGTCGGGGTGAGCGGCGCGAAGCCGCGTCTCAGCTCGACCTCGCGCCTCGCACTCCCAAGAGCCCACCGGGCGATATGCCGCGAGGGCGGCCCGAAGGCCGCCGTCGACTGCATGATCGAC